>JBARCX010000367.1:0-14069 GCA_049794535.1 Rhodanobacter sp. | reverse complement strand
GCATGCACCATGCCGGCCGTCTCCATCGCGGCTGCCTTCCCTTCGATGGTTCGGTGCGTGGCTGTCGCCGTGTCCAAGGTCGCCTTGGCTTGTGTCGCGGTCGTCTTGGCGTTCGTCAAGCCGACCGTGGCTTGCTTCTGCTGCAGATCGAGCTGCTGCGACGCTTGAACCTGCTGTTGCTTCTGTTGCGCTGCCGCCTGCGCTTCTGGCGAGTTCTCTTGGCCCGGAGCGGCTTGGCCGGTAACTTGGCGAATGCGGTTGGCCAACGCATCCTTGTTCGGTAGGTCGGTCATCTCTACCGCAATGTCGAGCAGTGCCAACGCGACGTTCGGCGGCATGCGGCCGATCATCTCGAACAGCATTTCCGACATGGCCATGCGCACCGTCTCGCGATAATCGGTTTCATCGACGATGAAATCCGCTTCGCTGGCGGTGATGTCGTTGTGCCAAAGCACTTTGCCGGTCGTTGGATCGAAGCTCGGCTGGTTGACCTTCATCCACTGCATCGCACCGTTAGGACCGGAGATGCGCACAATCTTCGGCAAGCTAAGGAACTGCTCGCAGTTGCTTAACGTCTTCTGCCCGGATTCCTGGATCGACTGACGGTAGTTATCGAACAGTTCCGCGGTGGTCGCTGCACCCTGCTGCTGCTTTGCTAGGATCGCACGGCCACTCTGGTCGCCCGCGCTGGTCCCCGTGTTCTCACGGGTGACACCACTGGCCTCATAGATGTTCTGCTTCGACTCGGCGAGCATCTTGATTTGCCCTTCAACGCGATCCGTACCGTTGTCGATACGGAAAGAATCCATCTTGCCGTTTGCAAGGCGGACTTCTCCATCCGGCCGTTTGGCTTCCTCTAGGTTCGTTGCCTCATCGGCCTCGTCCATGGCATCTGAGGTATAGATCACACGATTCGTACTAAGCTCGAAGAGGATCTTGCTTCGCCGCTTGTTGTATTCGTCCTGCGCATCGCGCGCCGGGCGCACCGAGCCATACGGCATGCCGTCGCGATGGCGCCGGTAGGCCCAGGCAGGCGTGAACGGAAATTTGTTGTGCTTGTACGGGGACTTGTTGACGCGTAACAACAGACCCGGCGACCAGATCGCCATCCACATCTGCTCGGTAACGCTATCGGTCAGGCTGATAACGCCATTCGAGAGCAGCGACTGATGCTCGTTGTTATTCGGATCGAAGGCCTTACCGGTCAGATCATCAAGATCATTGACGTCATCGCCCATGATCAGCGGCGTGTTCACCGCACGCGTGAACCAGGTCTCCAGTACCAGGATGCGCTTGCGCGGCCCGCGCGTGACCGATGACGATCCATACAGGCCAAACGTGCCGGTGGTGTTGTGTGCGAGCAGCGGGTTTGGGCTGTTGTAGAACATCTGAGGCAGGTTCGCCTCGAGCTCCAACATCTCCAGCGCTGGATCCACCGTACCGATCGCGCGCTCGTTCAGAGCGTTGGCGCGATCCGGCCACATGGCAATGGCGTAGTCGAGATCCAGCCACTTCGCCCGGGTGACATACCGACAATCGCGCAGCACATTGCTGCGGCTGTACGGATCCCACCAGATCGACTTCCAGTCGATGTAACGATCAGTGACACCTTCCTTCAACTTGTCATTGTTGAAGCACTGCTCCGTCCAGCCGATACCCACCTTGACGACGTCGGAGAACTGGCGACTACGCTCCCAACCGGAGCCGTTGATGTCGCTAACCCACTTCAGTACTTCCTTCTTGACCTGCGCGATCGGGACGTCCGAGTCCTTGCGTGGCAGAACATCCCAGTCAATGCGCGTGCGACGCTCCGTACCAATCAGCCAATCGCACATCTGCTTGATCAGCGGGAACGTCAACGGCGCCTGGCCGCGATCGAGCAGCACGGCCGCATCCATCGCCATCCACTGGATGCAGTCGTAGTAGTCCGCATCCATCATCTGCTCGCGGCGGTTCTCCGCGTGGCAGTCGCGCGCCTCAAGCCACCAGTCTTCCAACCTGCGAAGAACACCCTGGTTTGCAACGCTGTCCATCGGGTTGATCGGGCCGTCGGGCGGCGGATCACCTGGATTGCTTAGGTTCGACGCGAAGCCGTCACCGGCATTTCCGCGGGTGACGTCAACGATGCCTTGCATATCAGCCGATAACCTTCTTGCCGTTGACCTTGACGCTGAAGTCCAGGCCCTCGTCCTCGCAGCTCTTCATGAAAGCGTCGAGCGACTTGTCCTTGAACAGATTTGGGTCGGGCGGAGACTTACGCAGGTCATCGATGTAATCGAGGATCGCGTCGAGCACACGGAAATTATCCTGCTTGGTCACGAAGCCATAGATCTGCGCCGCCAGCGGCGGGATCATGATGTGCAGCGCGTCGCACTCGGCGAACATCCACATGGCCGACAACGGAACGAACACGCCAGTTTTTTCGTGGCCACGACGGTAGATGCACAATGCAGCCTGCCGCCCATGGCCCGTATCGAAGTCGCCGTAGTGCAGTTCGACCGTCAGATCGCCCTTCGTGCCGACATGGCGAAACTTGGTGGTCTTGTGATCCTGTTCCAGACCATTGCCGATACCCGGCTTCAGCAGTTCAAGCGGCGTATCGCTCACGCCGCCTCCATCTGCTTGAGCGCATCGCTATGCAGATTGCGGTCGAGCATGTGCGCGGTCTTGGGATCGCGGATGCCATACAGCGCAGCACAGATGCAGATGGTTAGCGATTTGAAGCGCGGCATCGGTGTGACGAACGTACGATGCATGGGGTTATTCGGTGTAGGCGTTGCTGTCGTACTCACGTCGTTCTCCAATTCCGATCACGCGTGCGCCGCTTCGCTCGAGTCGAAACGTCGTTCACGCCATTCATGGGGTGGCCTTGGGCGAACTGCCGGAACGCATCCGCGCCATTCGAAGCCCAGTCGTGCAGCGGGTAGTCGTGCCACACGTCTAATTTCTCGTTCCACGCCTTGCGGTAGCTCTGCAGCGACGAGATGCCGCCGCGACCAGATCCAGGTGGGTTCTCGCCGCATCGCGTACGGTCAAACCGGCAACGCGGTAAGGACTGACGCACCATGTCGATGCCGTCCTGCAGGTTCTCGATGCGATCTACCAACTCAACTTTGCCGGGAAGCAAGTCCTGCAGGATCTGCAATCGCGTCTTGTTGCCGGTACCGGCCCACTCGGTATTCACACCGTCGTGCGGCAAGTAGTGCTTGCCGTACAGGTAACCCTTGTCGCGAAGCGCGCGTACGTAGTGCTCGGCCTGCTCGCCACTGTTCTCGTAGAAATCGATGAAGTGATGCCACACGCCGATCTGCTGGTGAAACCAGATCGCGGTGGTATCGCTCATGCCGATGTCCCAGAACGTGTTGACGGGAACACCGGGGATGATCGGTAGGTCGCAAACGCGGCCTTCCTTCAGCGCCTTTCCGAACTCCCTGGAGTAATACGCACCTTCGATCGCCTGCTCGAATGCTTCTTCAGGCGTCGACGGATGCTCCTGCTTCATCTTGTCGCCCTGCTCTTCCGACTTCTTGGAGTACCAAGCGCGCTTGCGCTCGTTAAGTACGATCCCGTGCTCATCTTCCAGCCGCTGGAAGTAGGCAAGCAACTCCGAAGGGAACACGACGCCTTCAGGGTCGATCTCGTTGATCGGATCCTGAAACCAGGCGAAGAAGTGGAACTTGTAGTCCAGCTTTGTCAGTGCCGCCGTGCCGGCAGCGACCATCTTGTCCAGCTGCATCGAGCGCTGGCACATCTGGTAGTAGTCCCCGATGCGCCCGTGTGCCGTGCTCTCGATGGTCGCTATCGCATCAGGCGAAAGCGTGTTCAGCGCACCCGTCTTTACCTCGCTGGCACGCAGCGGGTAAAACGCGCACATCGGGCCATACTCGGACACGTGAAGAAACTGCAACGTGCCCGATCGATGCGACAACGACACGTAGATCTTCGAGCCGTTCGAGAACTCCAGCTCACCAGTCATGTCGCGCCGGACGATAACCCTGGCGGCTTTCAGCCAATCCGGAAGCCTGTCGTACGCAAACAGGATTTTGCCCTTGAACACCTTCTCGGCGTCGCCCTGCTTGTGCATCACCAGGCCGCAGGTGGTGTTGCTGCGGAACAGTGCAGTGTCGAGCGCGAGCAATGCGGCGATGGTGGTGATGCCGTGCTGACGGCTCTTCAACACCATGTTGCGGTTGTGCATGCCGATGAGAAACAGCAGCTGCACAGCGTTCGGTTGGAACAGCACCACATCGCCGTTCTTGTCGACGATGTAGTACAGGTGAGTTAACCGCCAATTGCGGTCGCTCAGTAACTCCTTGAGTCGTTCACGACTGTCGGCATCACTTATCCCGGATTGCATGTTTGGGCAATCCGGTACCGGCGCCGTCGATCTCGCCGAGTACATCGCCGATCGTATGGGCTAACGGTCCACCGTCCTTACCCGTTACTTCAACCCGGTCGCGGAACAACCCCAAATGCTTGCCGATATTGAGCAAAGCATCAGCCTGGCTGTGCGTTTTTACTTCTAAACCATGCTGGGTGGTCTTAATCCCTGCGTAAAGCATCCGCGCTGCGGGCGAGAGATCGCGTGTGTCCTTTGCAATCGGCCGTTCGACGCCATGTCCAAAACACTCCGGACATTTAGGGTTCGGATCAGCGACAGGGTTAAAACCAACACCGCCAACATCGTCGACGGGAACGAGACGTTTTCTGGCTGCCTCGTCGCCGCAAGCTTCGTGCTGGCGTTTGTACTCCGCCTTGGCTTCACGCAGCTCGCTGGGCTTCCACTGGTAGTGGCTTCGCTTACCCCAACAGAAGCGGCAGCAACCCACATGTAGTTCGGTCAGCTCCCGGGCATCAGCTGTTGCGATCGTCCAAAACCGTTCAAGGACCGCATCTGCGCTGATGCCGGTACGTGCAGCCCGCTCATCCATCGCCGCCTGAACCTTTGCTCGCACATCTGGCAGCGCAAGTAGTTCAGAAGCCGTCTGCCGGGCTGCCTTGGGACTGTAACCAGCCCGAATCGCTGCCTGATGGCCATTTAGGTCGATTAGGTACTCGTTAACGAAGACATCTACGCGTGACACGGCCCGCTTCTGTTGTGGCTTCTTGACCGTCTTCTTTGCAGCAACCTTCACCCGAGCCGGCTTGCTCGCCGGCAGGTTCTTCGCCATCTTGGCCATGTTCGGGAATGTCAGCGCCGGAAATCACTGCTATCTACATTCTCACCGCACAACTGGAGCAGCTTTACGCGTGCTGCTCTATGTTCGGCGCCTGCAGCGCGGGCAGCTTCTGAAGCGGCTTCAGATTGCTTTTCCAGTTCTTGAGCAACAGCAGATTTGACTATGCTGTTCTGCTTAGCAGCTTGGAGTTCGGCAACTGCTTGCTCTAACTCAGTACCTGCGCATTTATCGTGAGTCATGGTTACCTCGCGCAGCGAATCGCTTGCGCACGTAATAGTTGGTACCGCTGCGTGTCGGTGTTCTTGAGCCCAAGCTCAATACGTGCGCGAACGTCGGCGCTCAGTTGCGCCCAGCTCTTTTCATCGCCAGGCAATGGCGTCAATCCAGGCAAGTACTGCTGGAACGCTGCAAGCGTGCACTCAGCGGGCGCTGGTGGAGGCGGCAGCTGCGGGATTTCCGGCCGCGGCGGCGTTGTAGAGGCGCACGAACTGAGGACTGGCAGCAGGATCAGGACAAGAGACAGCCGCAGAAGGCACTTCATAGGGAATGAAGATCGCATGGTTTATCTCTTTCTCAATGGTTACGCCGTTGCTGCGCACATCCTGCTGGGTGCTATCCAACGCCAACGTTTTGCCCTGTTCGGCGACGAGCTGCGTATGCTGAGCAGCTGCCTCTTTGTTGACACCAGCCACAATTGCGGTGGTCTGCGCCTTTTCTGCCTTGCTCTGCGCAGCAGTGACGCTAACGCCCTTGGCATGCCAACCAGTCGCGAAGCCAGCGGCTAGCGCTAACACCAGTGCAAGTGCGATGTACGCAATGTTCTTCATGGGGTCAGTCCTTCAGCTCTGTAATGGAGACCACCACGGGCACCACGTCGAACTGGCCACGGTGAGGTACACGGAAATTCATTTGCCGCCTCACCTCAAGCGCAACGCGCTCCGCGCTGCATACGTCGCTCAGGCTGATCTCGCCGGTATGGCGGTTCTTCAACGCAAAGCCCGGATAGTCCAGACCATCACCTTTGATCTTCATCAACCAGCCTTCACAAGAAGCATGATGTGGTCGATCAATGCAGCCGGATAAGGCTGCTGACCATTCACGTGCCAAATGATCGCGAGCACCAACCCACGTAGTGTGTCGTCGTTCTTGAGAACAAGTTCTGCGTCAGGATCTTCACCAATCCTATGAGCTACAGCCCGCACGTAGGCCTGGGTGGCGTTGTTCTCGGGAGGTGCCCACTTCGTAATCAACTGTCGCAAGGTCTTCAGTCCACCGCGGCGCTGAAGCGTCAGAAGCGATGTAGCGATCGCGCGAATACCCCATTCGGGCGCAGTGAAGATCAAATACTCAGGATCCGTCTGCTTCTTCTGCGGGGCCAAACCTCTCACGCGCTGGCTAGACTTCCGAATGAGCCCTGGGTTGTTGATGCGGATACCGCGGGGCACACGTTCAGTACTAGTCATCCAATCCGTCCAAACACAGCTCGCGCTCGATGGCGCGACGTTTCACTTGCCAAGGCACGATCTTGTCTCCGACGTACACGTACTTCGACAGGAAGTCGCATCCGCCGCGTATGTCGCCTGCCTTGATATCGCGTAACACCGTGGATCGAAGAAAAGCACCGCTACCCACGTTGTATTCAAAGTCGGCCAGCGCTGCGCGCCGCTTGGCAGGCTGGGTACCAGGAATGGCCCGATCAACCACCACCAACGATGCAATCGCCTCGGTCGTGTCCATCGTCGTGCACTGCTCTTCAGTCACCACTTCGCCCATATGGACGCCGGCCGTATGGCCGCGACAGATGGTTGGGACCCCACCGATGTCTCGATATGCAGTGAGTTTGTCACCCTCGAAGTAGCCGAGCAGCGCCATCAAGATGGCGAGGGCACTCACCAGGCCTTTCAATCGATTACCCAGCGTGGCCGGAATCGCGCTGGAAGGCGTGCTCACGCGCCGGCCTGATCGGTATCGTCGTGATCAGCATCAGGCTTCTTCTGTGAGACCAACCTACCGACAAAGGCCAGAAGGAAAATCACTGCCGCTAGGGCGAGCACGATGCCAAGGCTAAAGACAGAGAGCCATTCGACCGCAGCACCAGACAGCGCCAGCGCTGCGGCAGCTGAAGTCAGGACGAAACCGTACGTCGAGAAGTGCAACGAAAGCCACTTGTGCGCGTTGCGCCAGTCGTCAACGAGTTTCATTTGCCGGTGCCCTTCCAAATCATTCGGGCTAACAGCCCGATTCCAGCTATCGCTGTTGCGATACGACCAAGCGCTTTAACGAACCTGACCAGGCCGCGCGCCATGTTCCAAGCTTCAACCAGATCATGAATCTGGCCAGACAGCTCGCGTACCTCTCGGCGTAGCTGCTGAATTTCAGAGCTGCTCGCCGGGGTGTTGCTTGCCCCCTGGTCGTCATTCATCGGCGTTCCCTTGAGCAGCAAATTGAGAGAGATTCGGCGGACGGGTGGTGTTGCCCTGGTAGGGGCGCCTAATTGGGGTGGGATGGGGTGGGCCATCCCTAACGTCTTGGTTTTGCACCACGGCGCAGCGACGTCTCACGACGTTGCGGACAAGGCGCGTGCAGCCGGCCGAAAATTGAAACGGTTACAGATGCGAGCGCAGCTTGACGAACGTGGTGACGAACCAATGCGCGATGCCTTCCGGCACCTGCTCCAGTTCCTTGAACTTGGTCTCGATATCGCTCAGTACGCTGTGCGCCGGCGACACAGTGGGTTCATCCACCTGTGCGGTCGTGGTGGTCGCAACTTCAGCGGTGACGGTTGCGTCCTGCGTCGAGTTTGAGATCGGGTCAGTGCTGGCAGCTACAGCGGCCGTAGCATTGGTTTCATCGTTCATTTTTGACTCCAGAAAATGAAAACGCCCAGCCATGGCTGAGCGTTGTTGGGGTGCTGTGCAAATCCAGTAGAGGGATTCGTACTCACATGCGCGAGAGATTCGACGAATTCATGCGTTCAGGTCAAATGCGCGCCGCACGTGCATGCACGTGCGCACAAGTGCGCGCATGCGCAGACTATTCACCGCCATAAAGCACGCGCTTGGCGATATGCGCACCCTCTTGGGCTTTGGTTTCGATGAACCCGGCTATGGCCTTGTAGAGCGCTTTGTAATCCCGAACCTGCATGCGGCAAGTTTTGGCGGCTTCAAATGCGGAGGTGGGCAGCCGCTGAAGCGCAAGGTCAAAGAACACGTGGTGGAGCACCAGGTGAATCCGATATTTGTTGGCGCCGGTCACCGTCTTGCGGGTGTTGTGGCTTGCCTGCAGATCCTGCACCAGCAGTGGATACGCCATCTGCTGGATTCGTGGCCACTCCGAAATCGTTCCGCACGCGATCGCGAGCGCCAGCCGCTGTACCAAGGGATCGTGTACATGGCCGAGTGCGTGCGCGATGTCTTCGTTGGTGATGGTGCGACCACCTGTCGCGCGGCCGGTTGTCGGCTCCTTGAATGTGGTGGCGCCAGCAAGGCGCGATAGGACCTCGAGTGCTGACTTTGGGCTGTCTGTGTACGCGGCACCACGTGGTGCCTTACGCAACGGTACGCGTGCGGTCCACTTTGGCGCTTCCGGCATCGTTGGCCAACCGCCTTCAGGTGCACCCTTACGTTTTGGGTAGATGCGGCCCAGCTTGTCTTTGCGGGGTTCATCCATAGCGCACCTTGTCCAACAATGCGTTCTGGAACTCCAGAAGCTCATCGTCGGTCCCGTACGTTGCAGCGAACTGCTTGCTTCCTGTGGCCACGCTTGGGCCGTATGTGTCGATCGCAACTGCCTCGCCCATGCCGTCCATAGGTGGGATTGCACGGTGATGCCATGGACACAGCCCGATGGTGAAGCCGTGGCCGCGCCGGCGACCGCCACTAAGCAGATGGTGTGCATCGGCGCCAGCGAAGCCACAGGTCTTTATCCAGAGCACCCGATTGATCATGCAAGCCACACAGCCCAACCGCTTGATAGCGTCGATCCGCGCTGACTGCGCTTTAGTCGGCTTCCCGGTGCTGCGCGATTGGCGCATGCGCTTGGCGATCGGCTTGTGTAACGCAGTTACGCGCTTGAGCGCTGATCGCTTCATGCATCCTCCATCTGTGCACGGAATAGCTTTCCTGCCGTTCGGCACGGGACCGCATTACCAATTTGCTTGGTGATCTCGGTACCGGTACCGGCAAAGTCGTACACCTCACCGTCATCATCGAATGACGTGGCGCCAGCCAGTTCGCGCCAGTGCAGCATTCGATACAAGATGTCGATGCGGTAGCCGTTGGCTGCGGCTTGCGCGATCTGGATATGGCCACTCGCAGTTACCGTTGGGAGAGGGTTGTCGATGTCGTGAGTACGGGGCTGCTGTTGTGAGCCTTCGCTGAAGTTGGGCACTAGGAATGCCTGGCCAATGCCTACGTTAGCTTTGCTTACCAGTGTATGCAGTGGTTCATCAGCATTGCGCACACCATTTATGCCACTGCCGGTCTGGTCCGTGCGGATGACGACAGGCTCCGCCAGGCCGAAACGGGCTATGGTGGTGATCGCCGGTACCGGCGCCTCCACGGTTTGCGAGGTGAGTCCGCTTCCGCTGCCGTAATACGGCGCTAGCACAGGGTCAATCAGCTGAGGCCGAGCGTTGCCGGGGCGCTTCGCTGAGCTTGCACCACCAGTGGTGATCGTCGGAACCGGTTCATCGATCGGCTTGGCATTCGCGCTGCCTGCAACTCCCATGAGCAGTGGGGTTACGAAGTGCGGTGTAGCACCATTTCCACCGGTAGTGATGGTCGGTACCGGCTCGTCGATACTTCGAGCGGCGCCACCACTGGCAGTAGCCATAACCATTCCAACATGGCCACCACCGGCTGTTAGCGTGGGCAATGGCTCGTCAACTTGCCTTGTGGAACGCTGCAGCTGATCTGCGTTCGTGCCACGGAAGTGAATCAGCATGGGGTCACATTGGTCGGCAGTCACTGCCAGCACCGGCTCCCGGCCATCTAGGAGGGCCTGCAATGCATCGACATATGGCTGCGGCCAGCCATAGCGAACCGCACCGGCGTGAATACGGCGCAGCGTGTTCGGCGCCAGCGGTTTTTTGCGCGTGAAGATCGATGATCCCTGACGCGTCCAGTCGATGATCTCGCGCGCGCCGCGACAGCGCACTCGGCTACCAAGCAGGTCAGTATCTGGCTTGCGCGCATGGGTTGGCTCTGGCCAGCGCAACGGCTTGCCATCACTTCGACCGATCAGGAAGAACCGCTGGCGCGTCGTAGCGTCACCGTAATCAGCGCAGCACAACACGCGGTAGTCGATCCGTAGGCCGATAGCGCGAAGCGCATTACACCAGGCGCGGAAGTACTCACCCTTGCGAGATGGTATCGGACGTCCTGTGACTAAACTGCACGGCCCCCAATCCATGAACTCGGGTACATTCTCGATCTGGATCCGTTTCACGCGCAGCTCTGTGCACCATCGCACGACATGCCAAGGGTCCATACGCTGCTGGTCGGTAACCGGTTTACCGCCGCGTGCGCGGCTATGGAACGTGCATGTCGGCGAAGCGATCAGCATGTCCAAGTAGCCTTCAGGCACCAGCTCAATCGGGCGCGCGTTTTCCAGGTCGGCGCAATGGTGCCGGTAGTCCGGGTAGTTCATCGAGTGTGTGGCGATCGCCGTTGGCCAGTGATTAACCGAAATCACATCCAACGACATACCCATCTTCTTGGCTTCGCGCGTAGCGCCGGTCAGCGTGCCGCCAGCGCCACACCACAGGTCTGCAATCAACTTCTTCTTGGTCTTGGAACGCGCGCCGGTGTTCAATCCGTCTGCCATAACTGTCCTCAGACCACTTTGATTTTCACGGGGTAGTGATGCTCGATCTCGCGTAGCTTGACCTTGAACAACCGGGTCTCAACGCCCTTGACGTCCACAAACTCCGCGTCTCTCGTTGGATCTTTGAAGAACACCAGGAAGTCGACGACGTACCTCGTACCACCAGGCAAGTGCATTGGCACCTGGCGCAGCCAATACCAAACCTCACCGGTGCGCTGGCGCAACTTCAACTGCTCGTAGTACAGAGCCTCTTTCTTCGAATCGAATTTGATGCCGTCGACAACCTTGGGTTGGTTGTTGTACTTGCGCTTCTTGGGCTCCGGAGAACCCGCAGCCCCCTTCCCTTGCGCTTCGACCATCTCTCGCATGCGCGTGGGAAGCGCGGCAGTGCTACTGAATCGAAGTCCAGCGCCCATCAGGAATGGTGCTCCGAAACGTCGTATGTGCCATCAGGCTGACGCTCAAGACGCGCGAACCACTCGGTAACCTTCTTGCGCGAAATACGTCGCATGTAGTCTTCGCCTTTTCGAGAAAGGCTCGTACCACAGTGAAAACCGTTAGTTACTTTCTTACCGTCTACCTCGCACTCGTAACGGAACACATTCCCGTCAGGCGCAGTACCGATGTATGTCTCTTTTAGTTCGACCTCACGGCCGTCCGCAATCTTCACCAAGAACGTATCGGTCATTAGCGTTCCAACCCTGCAGCCGTTAGGCGCCGACGCGCTTTCTCGCGCAACTGGTTTAAGTCCGTCATGAAGCGACCGACGCACTCGGCAAAGGCTTCGTGCACATCGAGCACCGCCAGCAGCTGCGATCGATCAAGACCTTCGTACGGCGATTCGAGTTCAGGCTTGCTGCTTACAGTCGGTGGAGGTGGAACTTCAGCTGCCGGGTTGTAGCCAGCCGTCGGCTTGTACAGTGGCGTGGTACGGCGCGAACTCTCATCCATGCCCGATCCGCACTGCACAACTTCGCCGGTAAGTTCCATGTTCTGCAGCCGTTTAGCGATGCTCTTACGATTGAGCGCTACCTGCTCTGGGATCCAGTCAGAGCCGACCGCCAGCCCAACTGCCAGATCCAGCAATTCTTCACTGCCCACCGGCTTGCCTGCGCGCTGAAGTGCCGCCAGCAAAAGCTGATTCCGTTTTTCGCTCATACACTTTCCTCGGTCAGCACTTCGCTTGGTGGTTTATCGGTCGGGTCTTGCATGCCAAGGATTTCGAGTCCGCGCCGAAAGGCTTCCTTCTCAGCTCGATCGCGCGCGGCGATCTCTTCGCGCGTCAGGTTTCGCGGTTCCGGCTTACTGATCAGGGCTGCAGGTGCGGCTGGAAGTTCGCCCAGCGCCATGCGGTATTCGACCGCCAGCTGGTAGGCATCGCGAACAATGCGTGCGCACGTGTCGGGACTTGATCGGGCAAAAGTCCACTGATCACCGATGAACTGCCAGACAAGCCGGCAGAACGCCGCGGTCTCGTTATCCTCGGCGTGGATCTTGGTAAGGCTAAGCCGCACCTTCGCCAACGGAGGAATGCCCAGGCACAGCTTCCGAAACTCAGGCAGGTTCGGTGCAAACTCACCGGCACGCATGACGGCACGGCTGATACCAAGTCCGATCTGCTTCGGCGTGATACCGGCCAAGCCGGCCTGCCACAGTTTGCCAGCGTCGTTCAATGCACCTGGCGATATGTGATCGCAGTCGTATTCCGGCGAGTCGCCAAATTTGCTCGTCCATGCATGACCGTAGATGCCCGTCATTTTTGACCACAGGTCGCGCAGCGTACGTTGCGATGGACGTGGCGCATCACTGGTCGAAGCCATTGGGTTCATCCCCCCGGGCCGCGTCGCGGGCATCGCCTTCGCGGCGCTTTCTCTCTGCCCGGGCACTGGCAGATTCCCTTGGAGCGCCGTTCCCATTGCCGGTGCCAGTTCCCGTACGTCGAACACTGCCATGGCTCTCTCCCGCCGCTTCTTTGCGTCGACCGCGAAGCATTTTGGCGATGTAGTTGATTCCGACTTCAGCCGCGGCGTTGCGTACGCTGGCGTGCTGTTCGTTGGTGAGATTCATCTGCGCCTGAGTGGCACCGCTTGCCAGCAGCTCGTGCAACTCGGGATGCATGTCCGGGTCATCCAGGAGATTCGTATCCCTCAAGACTTTCTCGGCCGCAGCCATGGCAATGGCTTCCACCGTGAAGTTCTCGGATGCGAGCGCCAGCAAGGTCGGGTGCTGTGGCTGAATGCGCGCACCGATTTTTCGCAGCACGATGGCGGCGTTCACGGCGACGCTCAACTGCTTTTGGGGCATTTCGCCGGGATTCGTCGAACCCGGAGAGCCGCTGTCGTCTGCGCCTTCCTCAGTCTCCCCGCTCGTAGAAGAATTACCTATTGAGGTATCCCTCTCACATCCCTCTCCCTCTCCCTTTCCCTCTCTTAGCCATGACTCGTCCGTGACGACATGGCTTTGTCCATGTGACTCGTCACCACTTGTCACGCGTGACTTGTTAGTGACGTCATCTACCCATTCGCGAAGCTTGCTGGTCGGGGTTTTGTAGTTCGGCGTGTGACCAGCCGCGCGGAGCACAGCAAAGAGTTTCGAGCGATCTTCGCGCTCACGACGCTTGCGTTCTGCATCCGCATCTTTGTGATTCAGGAACTCTTGACGCTCATCCCATGCACGCAGAGCTTGCTCAGCGACAACGGGGTGATACATCCGACCGTCGCTACACAGCTTCCATCCATGCAGTGCCCTGGGCTTAACCTTGAGCCATAGCTGCATCGTGTCCGACCCGCTCAACTTCTTCAGGATCAGATCATCCGTTGGCAGAGACGCAGCGGGCTGCTGCGACCAGCTCTTGCACCACAACGACAAGGCGGCCTTAAATTCATCGCCGGTGCTGAGTGCGTAAAAATCACTTTCAAGCAGGCGCGATGTTTCAAGGCGCATCCACGGTAGCCCGCGCAGGTTGACCTCTGCCGAGACCAGTGGTGCAAGCTCTTCAGTCATCAGCCGACGCACCCCGACGCTGCCGTCACGCGGGAGCCGCTATCCTGTGGACGCCTGTAG
>JBARCX010000366.1:0-2075 GCA_049794535.1 Rhodanobacter sp. | reverse complement strand
GTGCTGTTACGTCATCGTCACCAGGCCATCGGTGCACTGATCGATGGCCGCCGCTACGACAGCCTGCGCGAGCAGCTGCGCAGCATTGGTGATCTGGAGCGCATCCTCGCCCGTATTGCGCTGCGTTCGGCGCGACCACGTGATCTGTCCACCCTGCGCGACGGCCTTGCCGCAGCTCCGAGCGTCACGAGTGCGATCTTCCTAGATCGCGAGAATCAAGAAGCGGCCATCCCTGGCCGCACTTCTCAAAAAGAGCTCAGTCCGCTGCTAGCTAGCTTGGTCGAGCGCATCGGCGATCACGCCGACACCGCCAACCTGCTGGTTCGCGCCGTCGTCGCGCAACCGCCGGTGCTGCAGCGCGACGGTGGTGTCATCGAAGATGGCTACGACGCCGAGCTGGATGAACTGCGCCGCCTATCCACCCATGCCGATCAGTATCTGGTTGAACTGGAAGAGCGCGAAAAGGCCGCCAGCGGTATCAGCACACTCAAGGTCGGCTACAACCGTGTGCACGGTTACTACATCGAAATCAGCAAGGGTCAGTCGGATAAGGCTCCCACGCACTACACGCGCCGGCAGACCACCAAGAACGCCGAGCGCTACATCACCGAAGAACTGAAAACCTTCGAGGACAAGGTGCTGTCGGCGAAGGAGCGTTCGCTGATGCGCGAGCGCGCGTTGTACGAAGCGCTGCTCGACACGCTGACCGAAAAACTCGAACCGCTAAAGGCTGCCGCTGCTGCCATGGCCGAGCTGGACGTGCTCGCCACGCTGGCCGAACGCGCCGAGGCGTTGGACTGGAGCGAGCCGGCCCTCACGGATGAACCCGGCATTGCCATTGAGCGTGGCCGCCATCCGGTGGTGGAAAAGGTCCGTGACGAACCGTTCGAGCCGAACGACCTCAAGCTCAACGATACGCAGGGTGCGGACCAGAGCGGGCGCCGCATGCTGGTCATCACCGGCCCGAACATGGGCGGTAAATCCACTTACATGCGGCAGAACGCACTGATCGTGTTGCTCGCGCATATTGGCAGTTACGTGCCGGCCAGCAGCGCCGTGATTGGCCCGATCGATCGCATCTTCACCCGTATCGGCGCTGGCGATGATTTGTCGCGCGGCCAATCCACCTTCATGGTGGAGATGAGCGAAACAGCAAACATTCTGCACAACGCCACCGAATCGAGCCTGGTGCTGATGGATGAAGTCGGCCGCGGCACCAGCACGTACGATGGCCTTGCGCTCGCACGCGCGGCGGCCGTGCATCTGGCAGCCACCAGCCGTGCGTACACGCTGTTTGCCACCCACTATTTCGAACTGACTGAACTACCCAGCGAATATCCGGGCATCGCCAACGTGCATCTGGATGCCGTCGAATACGGTGACCAATTGGTCTTCATGCATGCGGTGAAGGAAGGCCCAGCCAATCAAAGCTTTGGCCTGCAGGTGGCCGCATTGGCTGGCTTGCCCAAAGCCGTGATCGCCGATGCGCGGCGCACGCTGGCCGAACTGGAACGCGGCATGCACCAGCACGTTGCAGCACCAGCACGGGCGCCGGCATCATCGACCGCTGCCGCATCACCACAGCTGGGATTGTTCGCCACGGCGCCATCGGCCGTGGAGCGTGCGCTGGAAGGCATCGATCCCGATGCCTTGTCGCCACGCGAGGCGCTTGAAGCGCTGTACCGCCTGAAGTCCCTGACCTGAATGGACTGACGCGGGCCCCAAGCTGCCTCTAAAGCATGCACTTGCCCTGGCTCGTCATTGACGAGCTGGAGGGCAAGTGCGCCCTTCACCACTACGTAATGTTTGATGGTTTACGGTCGGGCGTTCAGGCGCCCGTTATCGCCGTCCGCTGTCACCGTCAGTTATGGCGCTGACGCAAAGACGTCATAGCCGGGGGCTATGACGGAGATTGAAAAAAACGAATTCACACAATCGATGCCGCGATCTAGATTCGATCCAGAGCCAGCCACTGACTCAGCCACAAACTAAGGAGCGTGCCATGCGTGGCGACCTCAAGGAACTGGCGTATCACCAGGGTAAGGATCATTCCATTTATCGGTACTCGAACTCCA
>JBARCX010000365.1:0-10156 GCA_049794535.1 Rhodanobacter sp. | reverse complement strand
TAGCGCAGTGCTCTTATTCGCGGTTTTGACGCGCATCCTGAACGAAAAATGCTGTTGTGCCGGAACATTCACCTAGCATTCGGGAGGTTGACGCAATCGTGGTGGCCGCATTAAGGCCATGACTTTGAAGCGGTGCCAGGCAAATCAATGGATTGCGGTATCAGCCACAAGGAGCGTGGACCCATGCGATTCCCGTGCAGTTATGCACTACGAGGAGTACGCCATGAAGAAACAATTGGGAATGATCGCCCTGTGCGGCGCCATGCTGGTTTCATCGCAAGTTGCGTTGGCCCAGGCTTACCCGCAAGCCTACCGTCCGGGGCCGCCCCCGCCCCCGCCGCAGCAGAATCGCTACAAAGGCATGTACGACCAGGGGCGGCATGAAGGTTGGTACAAGAAGGGCGGTCGCATTCCGCAGTCGTATCGCAGTAGCCGCTATGTGGTGGGTGCCCAGGATTGGAAACGTTACCGGCTCAAGGCACCGCCGCGCGGGTATCAATACGTCCGTAGCGACAACGGTGATTTCCTGCTGACGGCCATCGCTACTGGTGTCATCACAAGCATCATCCTGGCTAATCACTAAACAGACCGTTCGCGTAGATATGGCGGCCAGGTGTACGTAAACGTGTGCCTGGCCGCATGCTTTTTATCTATCGAAAGTCGGGTCGCCCTACGGCTGTAGAAGTTGGCGTAGTTCGGTCGATTCGAGCAGTGATGAAAATGGACGTGGCGAAGTGGGTGGATTTGCGGACGCCTGTAGCTCTTTCTGCCACACGCCTACGTCCCACCACTGCCCCAGTTTGTAGCCGGCTTTCTTCCACACGCCGGCAGGTTCGAAACCCATCGCTTCGTGCATGGCAACGCTGACCTCGCCGGGCAAGGTGATCACGCCGACCACCTGGTTGATGCCTTGCAGTTTCATCGTGTCCAGCAGCGTGGCGTAGAGCCTGCGCGCGATGCCGCGACGGCGTGCATCGGTATGCACGTAGATCGAGGTTTCGGCGATCCAGTCGTACGCCGCGCGTTCGCGGAAACGGCTGGCATAGGCATAGGCCAACACCTTGCCGTCGTCTTCCCATACCAGCCACGGATACTGCTGCAGGCGCATACGGATGCGCTCGCGCATGGCATCAATGCCGGGTAGCGCGGTCTCGAACGTAGCCACCCCATCGAGCACCGATGGCGTATAGATCTCATGAATGGCTGCGGCATCTGCATCTTGGGCAATGCGAATCATCGTGTAGCTGCCTTCTGTATCTGCATATGAGGGTCGGCTCTTAAAGCTCGCGGATAAAGAACCGATCACAACTGAAGTGGCCGGTGCCGCCCATGGGCGCGCTCAACGCGATGAAGCCACTTCGCTGGTATAGCGATTGTGCGGCATCCATGCCAGTGAGCGTTTCCAGATAGCAGCGGCGGAAACCGAGTGTGCGTGCTGCATCGAGGCAACGCTGCATCATCGCTGTACCTGCACCGATACCGCGGGCCTCTGGCAGGAAATACATCTTGCGCAGTTCGCACACGTCCGGGTCAGCGTTCTCCAGTGGTGCGATGCCGCCACCACCCACGACAACGCCATCGCGTTCGACCACGAAATAGGCACAGCGTGGTTGGGTATATGCCGCATGCATGCCATCCACTTCGGCATCGTGGATGGCGAAGCCAGGGCCGTCGGCGCCAAACTCCGGCATCACGTGGCGGATGATCGCTGCGACGGCGATATCGTCGCGGGGCTCGATGGGGCGGATGTGAAACGACGGGCTCATAGGTGCTCCGCGTGGGGAGCACCGATTATTCCATTGTTTGTCGTGGTCGCAGCGTGCCTGTTGGCATGCCTGGCAGACTCAGGAAGCCGTGCGAGCCCGAGTGACGCGGCTGGCGGTTTCCTTGTGCAGCTGCGCCGCTAGCCATGCGCCGGCGGCAACCAACAGATCCAGATCGACGCCGGTGTGCATGCCCATGCCTTGCAGCATGTACGCCACATCTTCACTGGCGACATTGCCGGTTGCGCCTTTTGCATATGGGCAGCCACCGGTGCCGGAGATCGAGCTATCGACCACGCGCACACCTTCTTCCAGGCAGGCCAGGATGTTCGCCAGCGCCTGACCGTAGGTGTCGTGGAAATGCACGGCAAGTGCACTCATGGGCACGTCCTGCGCTACGGCGTGCAGCATCGCGCGCGCTTTCGCAGGGGTGCCAACGCCGATGGTGTCGCCGAGAGAAACCTCGTAGCAACCCAGTTGATGCAGGCGTTGTGCAACATGTACCACGTCGCTCACCGGTACATCACCCTGATACGGGCAGCCAAGCACCGTGGATACATAGCCGCGCACTTTCACGCCATCGGCTTTGGCGCGCTCGATCACCGGTATAAAACGCTCGATCGATTCATCGATAGACGCGTTGATGTTCTTGCGGCTGAATGCCTCGGAGGCCGCGGTGAATACGGCGATCTCCGTGGAGCCCACTTCGCGCGCCCGCACATAGCCTTGCTCGTTCGGCACCAGTACCGGATAGCTCACGCCAGGCACCTTGCGAATGCCGCGGAACACTTCGGCTGCATCGGCCAGTTGTGGCACCCACTGCGGGCTGACAAAGCTGGTCGCCTCGATGGTGCTGAGGCCTGTGGAGGAAAGGCGGTCGATCAGCGCGATCTTTACCTCGGCCGGCAGTATGGTCTTCTCATTCTGCAGACCATCGCGAGCGCCGACTTCGACGATGCGTACATGATTATTTAGGGTATTCATAACCGTAAAGCATAACGAGATTCGAGGTTGGGCGCCCCATGCCAGCTATCAAACCGGGTAGCTGAAACGCCCAATCCGGCTTTCCTCGACGGTAAGCGTGTCGCAGAATCTGTCCATCTCCGCATACGCATCGGCATGACTTTGCAGGAACTGCTCGTAGGCGATGCGGCTGTCCCAGTAGTCGATGCTGATATAGGTCTCGCCGTCCTCGGCGTCGCGCAGTAGGCGGGTGCCTTTATAGGCCGAGTCACGACGAAACAACTGGTCCCATTCGCCAGTGTCATCGTAGTGCCGCAGAAAGGATGCGACATGCTGCTCGGCAACCTGATACCGCCAGATGATCACGTACATCGCGGATGCTCCGCTGCATGAGTCGTGGTGCGGGTAAGTATGCTCTTGCCTTGCGCCACCCGCGCATGTGCTGGGCAGAGTGGCGCTTCAGCTGGATTCAGGCATCAAAACGAACCAGCACCGCATCCGCTTCGACGAACTCGCCTTGCGTGGCGTTGATACTTTCGATAGTGCCTGCGCGAGGAGCCTTCAAGGCCAGCTCCATCTTCATCGCTTCCATGACCAACAGCTCCTGGCCTTCCTCGACGGTATCACCCGCTTTTGCCTTGACCAGCACGATGCGGCCAGGCATGGGTGCAATGATCTGGTTGCCGCCACCGGCCGCCTTGGACTCCCACGCGAACGCGGCGGCACGGGTGAGGCTATAGCGCTGGCCGTTGGCATCGTGCAGAAGCACATGCTGCGCATCGGCTCGCAGTGGCACACGTAGCGCCTCGCCGTCGAAGCGGGCGCTCAACACATGGCCATCATGACGTGCGCCGTGCACATCGCAGGTCGCTTCGCCATGACGTAGCTGGTAGTTGCCATCGTGGCCGTGTGCTTCGATTTCGTAGCGTTGCTCACGCAGCGATAGCGCCACGATGCGCTTGCCGGCATGGCCAATGCGCCAGGCATCAGCTGCTGCCCATGGTGAGTGGGGGTCGCTACTGTGGGTGGAGCCAGCTTTCACCGCGCGCTCGTCGTGCAGTAGGGCTGCGGTGGCTGCGGCAAATAACAGGCGGTCGGCCGGAGCTACATCACCGGTAAGAAACTCTTCGAGATGACGGTCGAGATAGCCGGTATCGATGCGCCCCTCGACGACCGCCGGATGCCGGGCGAGTCGTTCGAGAAAGCCGATGTTGGATTTCGGGCCGACGATTTCGCAATCGGCGAGTGCTTCGCGTAGCCGCTGTAAGGCTTGCGTGCGATCGGTATCGAACACGATCAACTTGGCGATCATCGGGTCGTAGAAGATCGTTACCGTGTCACCCTCGATCACGCCCCCATCGAGGCGCACGTGTTGCGATGGCGCTGGTAGGCGCAAGGTTTGCAACTTGCCGGAGCCGGGCAGGAAGTTCTGGTCCGGGTCCTCGGCGTACAGGCGCACTTCGATCGCATGGCCGTGGGCGTGCACTTGTTCCTGCACAAGTGGTAACGGTTCGCCAAAGGCGACATGCAATTGCCACTCGACCAGATCCAGTCCCAACGTGAGTTCGGTGACCGGGTGCTCGACCTGTAGTCGCGTGTTCATCTCCATGAAGAAGAACTCGCCGTTCTGCGCCACGATGAATTCCACCGTGCCGGCGCCCACATAGTCGACGGCCTTAGCCGCAGCTACAGCGGCCGCACCCATCGCGGCGCGGCGTGCGGCATCGAGGAAGGGCGAGGGCGTTTCCTCCAGCACTTTCTGATAACGGCGCTGAGCAGAACATTCGCGCTCGTTGAGATGAATCACATGGCCATGGGTGTCGCCGAAGACCTGGAATTCGATGTGTCGCGGATGTTCGACGTAGCGTTCCAGAATCACCCGTGTATCACCAAACGAACTGGCTGCCTCGCGCTGTGCCGAGGCGAGTGCGTCCGCGAATTCTTTTTCGCTGCGCACGATGCGCATGCCCTTGCCGCCGCCGCCTGCGGTGGCCTTGATCATCAACGGAAAGCCGGTGATGCGTGCCTGCGTGGCAAGGAATTCCGCATCCTGGTTTTCACCGTGATAGCCCGGCACCAATGGCACGGCATGTTTTTCCATCAGCGCCTTGGCGGCGGCCTTGGAGCCCATGGCATCGATGCTCTCCGGCTTCGGACCGATGAAGGCGATGCCGGCGGCTGTACAGGCGCGAGCAAAGCCGGTGTTCTCGGAAAGAAAGCCGTAGCCGGGATGGATGGCCTGGGCGCCGGACTTTTTCGCCACCTCAAGAATGGCGTCGCCACGCAGATAGGAGTCGGCCGGGCGCGGGCCACCAATCGGCCACGCCTCGTCGGCCAGGCGCACATGCTGCGCATCCTTGTCGGCTTCCGAGTACACCGCGATGGTGTGGATGCCGAGGCGCCGGCAGGTGCGGATCACGCGGCAGGCGATTTCGCCGCGGTTGGCAATGAGTACGCGCTCGAACATGCAAAATCCTCAGGGGCCGTTCTTATCGGTGCAAAGCCCGTCAAACTAACAGATTGCTGCGCTGCAGCCGATGCGCAGCGCAGCACGAAACGGTGTAACAACAGCGCGTCGATTACTCTCCTTCCCAATAGCCAACCGATTCGCCACTGCGCCCTACGGTGTGGAACATTTGCGGCTGGCCATCGGCATTCGGGTCGAATTCGCCGAGTACGGCGTATTTGCCGGAGTCCGGGTACTCACAAATTTCCGGCGTTAACTTCGAGCTGACTGCGAGGTACTTCAGTTCGGTGGCACCCGTGTTGATGATCTGGTGTGCGCTTTCCGGGCCGCCGGGCGGGCAGGCGATAATGTCGCCGACGCGGATGGGGTGATGTTTCTCGCCGATACGAACTTCACCGCTGCCTTCCAATACGAAGAACATTTCCTCGTTGACGCGATGATTGTGAAACGGGAAAGCACGCTTGCCCGGTGGTACGGCGGTGATGTTGTAGCCGAGTTTGCGCGAGCCGAGCCGTGTACCCAACTCTCCTATGCGGGCTTCGAAGCGCTGCGCAACGTCAGCCGGTGGGGCATGGCTGGGCGGATAGGGGCGCAGTTCTACATCGGCGATGTTCAGGATGGGCGAAGGTAAGTCGGTCATACGAACTTCCCGTTAGTTAGTGAGCAATCCACGCTGGTGCACGCTTGTCGAGAAACGCGCCCAGGCCTTCCTGGCCTTCCGGCGATACGCGCAGTCGGGCGATTAGTGCAGCGTTGTCACGGTCAATCTGTTCGACAGCTTTCTCGTCGAGGCCTGCCATGTGCAGCGCGAGCTGCTTGGCTTCGCGTTGGGCTTCAGGGCCGGCCTTGGCGAGCAGTTTGAGGGTGGACTGCACCGTTTCGCCTAGTGCATCTGCGGCAACGGTCTGGTGCAGTAAACCAATCTGTTGTGCTGTGGCGGCATCGAATATTTCACCGGTGAGGAACAGTCGCCGCGCGTGTCGCAGGCCGATAGCGGCAATCACATACGGCGAGATCACGGCCGGCACCAAACCCAGCTTCACCTCGGTGAGGCCGAATTTCGCGCTGTCCGTACCAATAGCGATATCGCAGCAAGCGATCAGGCCAACGCCACCGCCATAGGCGGCGCCGTTGACGCGAGCGATGGTGGGCTTGGGACAGAACTGCAGCCTGCGCATCAAGGTGGCCAGGCGCAGCGAGTCTTCACGATTCTGCGCTTCGCTGGCCTTCGCCATGCCGCGCATCCAGTTCAAATCCGCACCGGCAGAGAAGCTGGCACCGGCCCCGGTAAGCACCACGGCACGGACGCTTGGCTCGATTGCCGCCAATTGGATCGCGGCGGTCAGCTCGGCGATCAGCACGTCATCGAACGCGTTGTGCACCTCAGGGCGATTGAGGGTGAGTTCGCGTACGCCGGCATGGTCGGCGATGAGTACTGAGGCGGACATCGATGATTCCTGCAAGGAAAGGACGCCATCTTAGAACCTGCTTTCCTGGTTCACATGGACTGCGCAAGAAACTGCCTTTTCGCAAGGGTGGAGCGATGAGCCATCGACGAAAACCCGCGCTGCAGGAAATCTGAAATGTGGATACAATGCGAACTATTCTTATTTAGAGCGTAGCCGATAGTGCGCCTGTCCGACTTGCCGAAGGGTGCTCCTGCCGTGGTAGATCGAGTGGACGATGCTCATGCGAATGACCCGATTGCGCAGCGTTTGCGCGATCTGGGCTTCGTTGAGGGTGAGCCGGTGCGGCTGGTTGCGCGCGGGCCACTCGGCGCCGATCCGCTTCTGATCCAGATCGGCTCGACCCGGTTTGCCTTGCGTCGCAGCGAGGCAAATCGTGTGATGGTGCGGGCGGAGGCAGCGGCATGAGCGCGTCGACTTTGCGTATCGCCTTGGTGGGCAACCCCAACTGTGGCAAGACGGCGCTGTTCAATGAGCTGACCGGTGGCCGCCAGAAGGTCGCCAACTATGCCGGTGTCACCATCGAGCGTAAGGAGGGGCGTTTCACCGCGCCATCCGGACGCGTGCTGCAGATTCTCGATCTGCCCGGCACCTACAGCTTTGACGCGACCAGCCCAGACGAACAGATCACCCGCGATGTGCTGGAAGGCAATTATCCGGGTGAGGCAGCGCCGGATCTAATCATCTGCGTGGCCGACGCCACCAACCTGCGTTTGCATCTGCGCTTCCTGCTCGAGGTCAAGCGGTTGGGCCGACCGGTGGTGCTGGCGCTGAACATGATGGATGCGGCGCGTCGCCGCGGCATCGTCATCGACGTACCGGAATTGCAGCGCCGCCTCGGTTTGCCGGTGGTGGAAACCGTCGCGGTGAAACGTGGCGGTGCCCAGGCGCTGATCGCGCGCGTAGACGGCGAGATGCCTGTAGCCGCACCGGCAGAGGCTGATGATCCCGCCAGTCGCGCCGACCTGCACGCGCAGGTGCGTGAGTTGTTGTCGGCCACCGTGACCATGCCGCGCGCCACTGCCGTGCTGGATGATGCATTGGACCGTTGGGCGTTGCACCCGGTGTTCGGTCTACTGATTCTCTCGGTGGTGATGTTCCTGGTCTTCCAGGCGGTCTATGCGGCCGGTAAGCCAATGAGCGATGCGATTGGCGAAGGCTTCGCCTGGCTCGGTGGGCATACCGCCGCCGGTCTGCCGGATGGGCCGCTGAAAAGCCTGATTATCGATGGCTTGTTCGCCGGCATGGGCACGGTGTTGGGCTTCCTGCCCGAAATCCTCGTGCTGTTCTTTTTCATCCTGGTGCTCGAGGAATCCGGCTACTTGCCGCGGGCGGCGTTCCTGCTTGATCGCATGATGCTGTCGGTGGGTTTGACCGGACGTTCGTTTATTCCCTTGCTGTCGAGTTTTGCATGTGCGATTCCCGGCATCATGGGCACGCGTAGCATCCAGGATCCGCGCGACCGACTCGCCACTATTCTCGTGGCGCCGCTGATGACGTGTTCGGCGCGATTGCCGGTGTACGCCTTGTTGATCGGTGCGTTCATTCCGCTGCATCACGTGTTTGGCATATTCAACTTGCAAGGTCTGGTGCTGTTCGCGCTTTACCTTGCGGGCATTCTCGGCGCGATGGCCGTGGGTTGGGTGATCAAGCGCATCCATCGCGACAAGAGCGAGCATGCGCTGCTGATGGAGCTGCCTTCCTACCGCATGCCTAAGCCGCGTGACGTGGTGATCGGGCTGTGGGAGCGCGGTTCGATCTTCCTCAAGCGATTGACCGGCGTGATCCTGGCGCTGACGGTGCTGATGTGGTTCCTCTCCACCTTCCCGTCGCCACCGGCCGGTGCCACCGGCCCGGCCATCGACTACAGTTTCGCCGGTTACATGGGGCGCGGGCTGGCGCACATCTTCGCGCCACTCGGTTTTAACTGGCAGATCAGCCTTTCGCTGATCCCGGCTTTTGCCGCGCGCGAAACCGCCGTAGCAGCCTTGGCTACCGTTTACGCGGTAGGCGGTGACGCGACTACGGGTGGTTTGGCCCAAGCGCTGGCAGCTAACTTCTCGCTGGCTAGTGCGCTATCGCTGCTGGTGTGGTTTGCGTTTGCGCCGCAATGCATGTCGACGTTGGCGGTGATTCGCCGTGAGACCAACTCCTGGCGTAACGTGGTGATCTCTTTCAGCTACATGTTCGTGGTGGCCTACGCGGCGTCGCTGATCACCTACCAGGTGGCAAGGTGGCTGACATGAGCATGAGCTTGCTTGTGCAATACGTGGTGATCGGCGTGGTCGTGCTGATCAGCATCGTGGTCGCTTTTCGCAAGTTGGCGCCGAAGCTGAGCAATCGTTGGCTGGCGTCGGCCTCGATGAGTTTCAGTCAGCCTGGGCGTGCTGGGCGTGCTGGGTGGCTGCGTGCTGTTGGGCAGCGACTGCAGCCGAAACAGGCGACGGGAAGCTGCAGCGATGGTTGCAGCACCTGTGGTGCCTGCGGCCCGAAGCCCCCGATTGCTGCGCGTGGTGATGCCGTACCGCTGGAATTCCGGCCTCGCACCAAGTAATCGTCAAGCCAGGTAATCGCGCTACGCCATCCTGCATGAGTTGATGTCGCCGTGAGCATGTCGCCGAGGTACATGGCGCGTATGCACCATGCACCTCGGCGATGACGAGCAATCAGCTATACATCGAACTTACTGCCAGGGCGTGCCGCCGGCGTAGTCGTTGCTGATGGTGGTATTGAGCTGCGTCAGAATGCTTGAGTTGGTGGTGATCAAGCCGAGTTCGCGGTTCTTGGTCAGCGAGGCCGAGGAGAAATTCTCCGAACCTACGAAGGCCTGTGCCGCGGATGTGCCGTAGTCAGCCACGATCGCCTTGGCGTGGATGTACAGCGACGTTGCGTTGTCCGGATACGTGCTGATGTTCACGCCGGCATTGGTCAGGTCGTCGAATTCACTGGCGTAGTCGTTGTCGTCGTTGGTCATCACGACGGTTACCTGCACACCGTTCTCGGCGGCATTCTCCAGCGCATCAACGATCGCGCTGTCGCTCATCTCTTCGTTCTCGACCAGCAGCGTCTGTGTGGCGTTGTTGATCACGCTGAGCAGCGATGCCTGTGAGTTGGTCGGGCTCCACACCAGATCGGCACCGTTCGACGGCGTCACTTTCTTGTGCGCGAAATCGGAGTTGAAGGTGGCCTCGATGGCGGCGATATCGGTCGGGTTATTCTCGATCACCGCGAAATCGCGCGTGGTGCTGTAGTAACGGCTGGTGAGGTTGAGCGTCATGATCGCCGTCTGCGCATTGGCTGTGGCGCCATCGATGGTGATCGTCTTCTGATGCGTCGCTTCGTAGGTGGTCCAGGCCCATACGACGTTTACGCCGCATGCTTTCAGCTGGTTGTACGCAGCGGTGTTGTTGCTTTCCTCGTCATTCACGTCGAGGATCACGCGAACGGTGACGCCTTTCGACGCCGCCGTGCAGAGCAGGCCCGACGCGGTGGTATCC
>JBARCX010000364.1:0-4384 GCA_049794535.1 Rhodanobacter sp. | reverse complement strand
GCATACCGGTCCATCACGCAAATACATCGCGTCGGGCTCGACGATGATGTCGGGGTAATCGCGCTGCAAATCGGCCGCCACATTCCAATGTGTGGTGATGCGGCGGCCGTCTATGACTCCACTGGCCGCCAGGATGAAAGCACCGCTGCATATCGAGCCGTAACGTCGCGCCTGCGGAGCCCAACAACGCACCCAGTCGAGCATGGTGAGATTTCGCGGTGCGCTTCGAATGTCGGGTGCGCCTGCGATCAAAAGCGTGTCGAGATTCTCGAGGCCATGCGCGATGGTGGCTGACGGGACGATACGCGTACCCGATGAGGTTTCGATGGCACGCGACGATACGCCCACGACGCGTAGCGCATATTCAGCGTTGCCGCTCTGTCGATTCGCTTCCGCGAACACATCCAACGGGCCAGACACATCAAGCATCTGCACCTGGGGACACGCAAGGATCGCAACGGTTCGTGGCACGCGGGCGCTCCAAATCTACGCAGAGCCGAATTACGCTCAAGATGGCTGAATATGACACATTGATGCATATCAGGCCATCCGCTACGGGAAGTCTAATGCTTATGCCGCGGCTCGGCATCCGCACAAGAACTTCCACAGGAGCATCGACATGGCCATCACCCACGCCAGCAGCACGATTGCCGGCATCACGATCCCGAACAGTCAAATGGCGCGCGAGGCAACGGACCTGGTCCGCGACACAGAGACCGAACTGTTGTACCACCACTCGCGCCGCGTATTCCTGTTTGGTGCACTGACCGGAAACAAGAAAGAGCTCGCGTACGATCCGGAACTGCTCTACATCGGCGCCATGTTTCATGACATGGGCTTGATGAAGGCCTATAGCAGCGACAGCTATCGCTTCGAAGTCGATGGGGCGAATGCAGCGCGCGACTTTCTACAGCGTCACCAGATTGCCGAATCGCAGATCGACCTTGTATGGGATGCGATTGCCTTACACACAACGCCGGGGATACCGGAGCACAAAAAGCCGGAAGTCGCCCTGGTCACCGCTGGCGTCGAGATGGATGTGCTCGGCCTGGGTTTTCCGAATGTGTCGCAGACTGATCGCGACCAGATTGTCGAAGCGCACCCACGCGGTGATCGCTTCAAGGACAACATCATCGAAGCGTTCTATCAAGGCATAAAGCATAAGCCCGATACCACCTTCGGCAATGTGAAAGCCGACGTGTTGGAGCTCAAGGATCCGCACTTTCATCGCGGTAATTTTTGCAGTGTGATCCTGGGCTCGTCGTGGTCGAGCTAACGGAATATCACATGCGCGTGTGCCTATAAAAAAAGACCCCGCCAAGCGGGGTCTTCGACTCATACCTGTTGCTACGCGACGCGCTTTAATTTCCGCTCTGCGCTGCACCATGCGGTACTGCCGCCTCTTGCACTGGTCCCACGCTGACATGCCCTGACCAGCCTTCGAACACTTTGACGGCAGCATGATCCACCACCTGTACCACCGCCTGTACCGGCTGGCACATGGCGGGATCGGTAACCGGCGTGGCCAGGCTCGAGACACCTTCCATGCAGTACTTGCTGCCGCCGATATTGTTCATGCGGGTCAGCATCGCCATACCTTGCGCATAGCGCTGCTCAGCGCGCACTGCCGCGGTGTTATCCGCGTAGATCGGGCGCATGTTTGCCAATAACTGTACGGCGGCTTGGCGCTCGACTGCTGTGGCATTGCCATAGGCCGAATCGTAGGCAGATTTGAAATCCGAATTTGGCCGCTCCGATGCCAGCGCCAACCAGGCCAGAGCCAGGGGGCGGTTCACCGGCTGATGATCGCCATTGAGCGCCATGATGCCGAGCACATATTGCGCCGGCTTGCTCGCCCAACTCGCGGCCGTTGTGAAGAATTTCTTCGCATAGGCATAACGCTGCTGGCCATAGGTCTGCGTACCCAGGCAGTAGTAATAATCACCCGGCAGAAACCGCTCTTCACCGATCGCGCAATTCGTGCCCGCGAGATCCGCGTCGCTCGGCGCAACATCCGCATCCACATTGGCCGACGCATCCGGTGCTTGCGCATGGACAAGCCACGGCGCACTTCCTGCAACCATCAACAACGCAATCAACACCATCGATCGACTCTGTTTCCAGCACAGTCCGTACATGGCACCGCTCCCTGATCGGTTGGATCGCCTGGGGAATTCAATCGCCATGGTAGCGAACCTACTGGCCCGTTTGGGTGACAGACCGGTCACATGCATTGCGCCCTCTGATCAATGAGACATCCCATACAACAGCGAAGCTGGCCGCCCCGATACGCATTGCTTTAAAGCGGCCAACGAGACATGCCAGACATCGTGTAACCGATGCCCCGAATTGACACGGCAGTATGGATGGGACCAGCATCGAACGTGCAGGGTCATGGAGATTCACGCAGGGAATGCGAAGCAATGAGCACGAGCAAGCTGGTTTTTGCGTTGGTGTTTTTGTTGGCGGTTTTAGCGGGAGGATGGTTCCTCTCCAACTATCTCGTTCTACTTTTGCTCGGTCTACACAACGAGCCACAGGCCTGGAACACGTATTGGCAGTACGTGCAGGCGATGGGTCAGCCGCCGTTCGCGCCCTACGTCATGCGGATCAAACTCGCCGGTGCCATCGGCTTCGGTCTGCCGCTGCTGGCCTGGGTCGGCTTATTGATTCCGCTGTTCCGATCCAAATCCGAATCGCTGCACGGCGATGCGAGCTTCGCCACCCTGGCCGATCTGAAAAAAGCCGGGCTGCTCACGCAGACCCCGCAAAGCATCCTCATCGGCAAATACAAAGGTCACTACCTGTGGCTTGGCGGCGCGCAGCACGTCATCACCATCAGCCCTACGCGCAGCGGCAAAACCACCAGCATCGCCATCCCGGTGCTGCTGTCGTATCTGCAATCCATGGTAGTGCTGGATCTCAAAGGTGAGCTACGCAAAGCCACCAGCGGCTGGCGTCGCGCGCAAGGGCAGCGCATCTACGTGTGGGCGCCCTATGAGGAGGATGGTCGCACCCATCGCTTCAACCCGTTCACCTTGCTGGCCGGCGTGGAGGCAGGCCAGCGCATGGGCGGCGTCCAAACCATCTCCGCCATCCTGTATCCGGACGAGCCCGGCAAAGATCCGTTCTGGACCGCCCAGAGTCGCTCCGCGTTTACCGCGTTTGCCTCCTACATGTTCGAGGGCTGGGATCTGCTGTGGCAAACAGAGCTGCCCTCCGACCCCAACACTGTGGATGGCTTCCCCAGCTTCGAGCGCATCCTGCGCCTCTCCAGCGGCACGGACGGCCAAAGCACCCAGGAGATATTGCGCACCCTCCTCACAGATCCCGACCAGGGCTTCGTGAGTCTGCAAACGCGTACCACGTTCAGCAACCTCGCCGGACTCGCCGAGCAGACCTTCAGCTCGGTCATCGCCACCATGCAGGCCCCGCTGCAGCAATTCCTCAACCCGGTGCTGGCGACCGCTACCAACGCCACCGACTTCGACATCACCGCCCTGCGCCGCTGCCCCACCACCCTGTACGTCGACATCCCCACCACCAAGCTCGACGAAAGCAGCAAGCTGCTCAACATCTACTTCAGCTCGGTCATTGGTAACAACCTCAATCAGCAGCTCGGCGAAGAGCCCGATCTGAAATACCAGATGCTGATGCTGATGGATGAATTCACCGCCATGGGCCGGGTGGACGTGTGGGCCAAACGCATCTCCATCGCTGCCAGCTACGGCGTGCGCGACCTGTGCATCGTGCAGAGCCGCGCCCAGTTGCGCTCCGCCTACGGCGACAACGACGCGCAGAACTTCATCACCAATCACGGCGCGCAAATCGTATTCGCACCGCGCGAACAGAGCGACGCCAACGAATACAGCGACATGCTTGGCTACAAGACCATTCGCAAACAGCATCGCAGCACCAGTCGCGGCGGCGGTTCCAATCAAACATCTACCAGCTACAGCGAAGATCGTCGCGCGCTGTTCCTGCCACAGGAGATCAAGGAACTGCCCAGCGACGACGAGCTGATTTTCTATGAAGGCTGCAAGCCGATCCGGGCGAAGAAGAACTGGTTCTTCAAGGACAAGACGCTCAAGCAAAGGGCGAGTGTGCCGCCGGTGGTGATGGAGGCGATGAGTCGCGACCCGCAGCCAAAAGTGCGATTCCTGGCGACAGAGCAAGGCCGACATATTCTCGAACAAGGCCGGTGACGGAATATCACTCCACTGTGGCCACGGCATAAGGAGACGCCATGACACACCCTCCAAGCCATCTGGAAGAAGTGGATGCACATCACGAGGAAGGTGCACGCCCCTCCTCGTTGATCCCGGTACACAAACTAGCTACGCCCGATCGGCTGTATGACCTGCAACTGCTGCGGGACCTGGCG
>JBARCX010000363.1:0-12788 GCA_049794535.1 Rhodanobacter sp. | reverse complement strand
GTTTAACGCCGTATCGCTAATACACCATCCAGCGCCAACTGCGCCGTGAAGCCCGCCTTTTCCAAACGTTTGGCCACTTCTCGTGGAACGTCGCGGCCGGTGGTGAGTTTGTTCGGGCTACCGGTGTAGTGGAACAGGCGTCCGCCGCGGCGTAGTACGCGCGCCAGTTGATCGTAGAACGCTTGTGAGTACAGCTCGCCAGCGATGCCGAAGCGCGGTGGGTCGTGCAGCAGCGCGTCCACCGAGGCGTCGGCGATCTGCATAATCGCCTGTGACACGTCGGCATGAACGAGTTGCAGGCGACCGCCGTTGGCCGATGCGTCTGGATCGGGCGACCACGGGTTGAGCGTGCGTAGCCACAACACGTCGGGGTTCTTTTCGAACGAGTGGATGCGTGCCACGCCAGCTTCCAGACAGCAGGCAGCGAAGTAGCCCAGGCCGCCACAGGTATCGAGCAGCACCTTGCCGAGTGGTTCGACCAAGGCGACCTTGCGGCGCGCGTCCTCGAAGGGCGATTCCTTCGACGTGGGCAGCATCTTGATGCCGTCGATCTCGAAGGTGGGCGCGCCCCACTCGGTGGGCACCAGCTTGATCAGCGAGCCGGAAAAGCGCGACACCGGCGCGAACTCGTCACCGTCACAGTAATAGATCGTGCGGTCTTTCAACTTGTGCGGATACGGATAGCTCTGGCCCCGCCACTGCCAAGTGTCGGTTTGCAGTAGCGCGCTGCTGTTCGAGCGGCCCAGATCCAGTGACCCATGCCACTCACTCGCGCCGGCATCGCATGCAGCAAGTAGTGTCTCGGCGATAGAGCGCGTGAGCAGGGGGCCGGAATAATGCGACACGATGGGCAATCTCCTGAAACAGTGGCAACTAGCCGCAACGCGACAAAGGCGGCGGCATCGTAACGCACTAGCGGAACCTAAGCTGTTGAAGAACAGCATGAGCCGGCCGCTAGATGCCCTTCGGGAGTAACCACGCCGAAGCGTTCAGTTGAAGGCAAGGGCTCCGCGTCCATGCGGAGCGTTTGCTTTCATCGCATTCGTCACGCCGTCGTTATGGCGTTGCGACGAACCCGTGCCGCATGCCAGCGTTGTCGAAGTATTCACCGGCAATCATGCCGAGATTATTTATCGCCGTCGCAAGGGTCGATGCCGCACCGGGCACGTCGATGTTGTGGAATTGTCCCCGTGTTTCGACGAAGCCGTGAACGTTTCCGGATGCGTCTACGTAATAGCCGGCAACCTGGCCGCCGTCATTGATCTCGAATACGACCGTGGCAGCTGCGTTCGGTACGTCGATGGTCGAGAACTGCCCCTTTGCGCTGCGATAGAAGCCGTGCGTCACATTCGGATCGGTATCCGAGTAGCCGACGATTTCACCGTTGTCGTTCATGCCGAGCGGATAGGTTTCGCGGGCACCCGCCACGTCGATGGGTGTGTCGTAGCCGTGACCTTGGCGTAACACGCCGTGGAAGGCCCCGTCGGCGTCCCAGTACACACCGGCTATCGCGCCGAACAGGTTGACTTGGTCCACGTTCGAGTTGAGGTGGCCTGGAAAGTCGACCGTTGCGAAATGTCCTCCCTGGATCACGAAGCCGTGCTGCAGCCCGGACGCATCGGCATAGCCGCCGTATGTCGTGCCGAAATCGCTGGGGCCACCGGCGGCGCTGAAGTAGTTGCCCAACACGTCCGGATCGAGTGGTTCGAAGTGGTCGTGGCGATAGACCATGGCGTGCGCGGTACCGCTACCGATGGTGTATTGGCCGCCCAGCTCGCCGAAATCGTTGATCCCCCACAGGGTCGTCTGCGAGGCTCCCGGATAGTCAAAGGTCTGATAGGTGTAGGTCGACGGACCGCTTGCGGAATTCGCGATGGGAGTACCCTTGCGGCAGGGGTTGGTGGCGGTAGCGGTGAGCGTGTGGGCATAGGCACTGCTGCAGGCGGTCTCCAACGCTACCGCGGCAGGGGAGGCGGTCCCGGCGTCCGCAATCGCGGCACCGCTGGAGCCGGCGAAGACCAGGGCGAAGAGGCTGGCGACTGTGGTGAGCCGGCCATGCGAAGGGCGATGATTTGACATGACTTCAATCCTTGTTTGGATGAGACGGGCGATGGCACGCCGACGGCTTATGGCCGCCCCGAACTGCGCCATCTCTCCTTACAGCGCAAAAGGCTCGCCTTTACCGACACGGTTGAAACGTTCGCCTGCGCAACGACGTCGTTTACCGCGGCAAGGTCTGCATTGCGCATGAGCGCCGATCCCCACATCACTGAAATTCTTGCGAGCGGTGACTCGGCGGCGATGGATGCGCTGATCCCGAAGATCTACGCCACGCTGCGCCAACTCGCGCGTCGGCAGCGGGCACACGAGGCAGCGCATACGCTCGAAACGACAGCGCTGGTCAACGAGGCCTATCTGAAGCTGCTCGACAAGAGCGACATCACTTTTGCCGATCGTGCGCACTTGTATGCGTACATGAGCCGCGTGATGCGTCACCTGCTGATCGACCGTGCGCGACGGAAGAACGCACAGAAACGTCAAGCACCCGAGATGACGGCGGGTGCAGCGCGATCGGACATCATCGACGTGCTTGCACTCGACGAGGCATTGACCCGACTCGCGGCCCTGGATGAACGCCTTGCGCGCGTCGCCGAGCTGCGCTTGTTCGCCGAGCTTTCAAGCCTGGAGATTGCCGAGGTCGTCGGTGTCAATGCGCGCACGGTCGAGCGTGACTGGCTGAAGGCGCGCACGTTTCTCTCAGCCTGCCTGGCCCCAGATGCGTGAGGCGATGTCGCTAATGGCGGCGCAATTGCGCTTTACAGATATGTACTGACGGAAAAACGCGCTACCGATGATTGTCGATTTCACTCAACGATGGCATGAGATCGAACCGCTGATCGATCGGCTGTTCGAGGTGCCTGTCACCGAGCAGGCCGATTGGCTGTGCAGGCACTGCGAAGACGCGACGTTGCGTGCGCTTGTTGCGCAGGCACTCGATCACGCGCCTGGTGTCGCCGCGCTCGAGCGTGGCGTGGCGCAATGGCTGCCAGCACTCGCCGACAACCTGTCCGCTACGCTGCCAGCCATCCCAGGCTATCGCGTACTTCGTTTCGTCGGTGCCGGCGGCATGGCCAGCGTGTTCGAGGCCGAGCGCGAACTGCCGGGTGGACCGCAGACGGTTGCCCTCAAGCTGTTGCGCATCGACGTTCACGATGCCGATGAGCGTCGACGCTTCCTGCGTGAGCAGCGCATTCTTGCGCGGCTTCAGCATCCACACATCGCGCAGTTGCTCGATGCAGGATTCTCGCCAACGGGAACGCCGTTTCTGGCACTGGAATTCGTTGCCGGTGACAACCTTGTAAAGCATTGCGAACGACACGGTATCGACGTGCGTGGACGCCTCGCGTTATTCATCGACGTGTCTTCCGCCGTCGAGCATGCGCATCGCAGCCTGATCGTGCATCGCGACCTGAAGCCGAGCAATGTACTGATCGGCGCCGATGGTTGCGTCAAGCTGGTCGATTTCGGCATCGCCAAACTCCTCACCGGTGAAGGCGAGAGCGAGCAGACGCGTACCGAAGCACGGCGCTTGACGCGTTCGTACGCAGCGCCCGAGCAGATCATCGGTGATGCTGCGACGACCGCGGTGGACGTGTATGCACTTGGCGTGCTGCTGGCCGAGCTGCTCTGCGGTTTGCAGCCACGCCGAATCGACGGATACGCCGATGCGAACGCGCCGGCGTTCGATGACGAAACATTGCGACGAAAACTCGGCGTCGATCTTCACGCGATCGTGCATGAGGCGACACGGCCGGATCCGATCCGCCGCTATGCGAGCGTTGCAGCGCTGCGCGACGATATCGAGCGCTACCTCGACGGCAAGCCGTTGCAGGCCCGAGCGGATACGTTTGCGTATCGCGTCTTCACGCTCGTAAAACGACATGCGTTGGCTGTCTCAATCAGCGTGGTGATCGCTTTGCTCCTTGCCGGTGCAACCGCGGTCAGCCTGTACGAGTCGCATCTTGCGCGTCACGCTGCACAGGAAGCGAGCGCGCAGGCGATCGCCGCTGAAGGCGAAGCGCAACGTGCGGATGCGCTCAAATCGTTCCTGGAAGGCCTGTTCGACAACGCGTCGCATGGGGCGAAGGCGAGCGCGATCGCCGAGATTCTGCTTGCACGTGGACGCGAGCGAGCCGATCGTGATTTCGCGAAGCAGCCTGCGCTGCGCGTCGAGATTCTCGCGTTGGTCGGCGATCTCGAGCGCCGTAGCGGTCATGTAGATCGCGCGCAACAGCCGCTCGAAGAAGCCGCGGCGCTGGCGAAGGCGCAGTTCGGTGTCACGGACAGGCGTACGTTGCACATCGAATACCTGCTCGCGGAAGAAGCCGATGAACTCGGCCATGTCCGCAGTGGAAGGTTGCGATTGCAGAACGCGATCGAAGCGTTCGAGTCAGGTCCGAACCGCGACTCGCCGGAAGATGTGCAGGCGCTCGCATGGCTCGCTGGCCTCGACGAGCGTATCGGCGAATCGACGAAGGCGATCGACATCGGTAACAAGGCGGTTGCGCTTGCGCGTCGCGTGCTTCCAGCCGACAGTGATGCGCTGACCGAGGCGGTGACGAACCTCGGCTGGATCCAGATGGATGCCGGCGATTCCGAGCGCGCCGAGCCACTGCTGCGCGAGGCGCTGGGGCGCAAACGCCGCCGGTTCGGCGGACGGCACCCAGATGTTGCCGATGCGATGGCACTCCTCACCACAGCTCTGGTTCGACTCGGCCGCTATGGCGAGAGCGAAGAGCTCATGCGCGGTGCACTCGACATCGATACAGGTGCGGATGCGAGCACCAATGTCCGCGTTGCCGGGGATCTCAACAATCTTGCCAACGTGCTCGTGCTCGAAGATAGGTTCACGGAAGCGAGCGCGCTCTATGCAAAGACGTTAGCGATCGATCAGGCGCTTGCGCCGGTGCCGGCACTCGGCGAGGCGGTGACGCTCGGCCATCTGGCGCACATCCGTTTCAGCCAAGGTGCTTACGCCGAAGCGGAGGCAGGCTTTCGCGATGTGATCGAGCGCAAGCAGCATCTGCTGGGCGCGGACTATGACGACAACGGCCGCAGTTACGATGACGCGAGCCTGGCCGAAGTCCTTGTCGCTCGCGGGCGTTTTGCCGAGGCTCGAATGATCGCCGACACGGCGCTTGCAGAGGCGCGGCGGCGGCATCGTGATGCGCATCCGGATGTCGCTTTCGCGCTTACCGTCGAGGCCGAACTCATGGCGGCGAGCGGTGCTCACGAGCGTGCGCTCACCTTTGCCAGAGAGGCTGTCGCTATGTACGCGGCACTGGCGGACCAAGGCTCTGAGAAGGCAATCAGGTCGCGTCTTCTGTTAGGCGAAACGCTGCAAGCTCTTGGTCGCAGCGGTGAAGCCATGCCGCAATTCGCAAGCGCTCTGGCGGCGGCCGACACGATCACGCCAAATACGACTGCGCTTGTTGCACACGCCGAGGCCGACCTTGCGCGTGTCGACGCTTCGCTCAGCGACCGCGCTGCTGCGGAGCGGCTTCGCGCGGAGGCCGAGTTATCGCTCGCCGGCATCCATGCGGGGCCGAACAGCGAGCGCGATGCAACGCTGCGCTTACTCGCCACTGACTTGTCGCCGACGACGTTCTGATATGCCGGCTTCAGGCTAGAGCGACCTCTCGGCTAGCGGGCACTCTTTGCATGCATTTCGTGACGCGTGCACTCGCACGTCGCAAGCCAACCAACATCACGAAATCTAGACATCTATATCTGCATTCTCACGCGAGCTGGCCGAGCCATTCGGATTCCAGTGTTGGGGCGTTGGGATCAAACATGGGTATGTGAAAGAGGCATATCGAAAGAACGTGCCTTTTGCGATTCGAGATGAAAGCCACAGTTGCAATCGTGTTACCGACTTAGCCTACGTCGGCGCTGGCAGCACTGCTTTGGCTGGCTGAGTCCAGCACACCGCCTCGTTTCGCAGAAACGTGGCGCAGGAAGTTGGGGAGTGACGCGGCTGCACGTCTTGCGTAGACATAACGCGAATAAATATCCGAAGCCTTTGAGCTGCTCGCTCTTGTTGTAGCTGAGCGCTCACGGGGTGGTATGACCTTGTTCTCTTCTTCGAAGGGATACGGAGAAAGGGCCGCCGCAGGGGACTCGCTGCAACTGTTTTCAGTTGCGTGCGTGTTGTGGGGCGTCGTTAGAGGTACCAAGGCTCTTGGATGATCCAGAGCCGACAACCTTTCGTCATTTCATACTGGGGAGTATCGCAAATGCAATCGATGTTGAAATTTGTGTTCGCAGCAGGTCTTGTGAGTGCGGCGTGCGTGCCCGCTGCTTTTGCAGCGCAATCCGCGGATTTCTCCACACAGGCTCCGAGCGAGCAGGTAGGTCCGATCGAAGCAGTAGCACGCCTGGCATGGCGTGGAGACATGGCGCAGATCGCCACGCCTTCAGAAGGCTGTTTCCATGCCTCGTATCCCAGCGTCATCTGGAAGCAGGTGGAGTGCAAACAAGTAACGCCTCGCGCCCACCCGGTGCCGCGCCGGATTGTTTTCGGTCAGCAACAAACCGCGGGTAACGGCAACGACTACACCCTGAACAGCGCCAGCCCGATCAGCAAGGCAGTGGGTAGCTTCCCGACGTATTCGGGCGTGACCTCCGAGAAGAGCGTCGGCGTGGCGGCTTATGGCGGCGGTGGCATTCTCGGTGCGAACGAATATTCGCTGCAGATGAACACCAGCTTCACTCAGACTTCGGCTGCGTGTGCAGGTCACTCCGGCTGCACCGTGTGGCAGCAGTTCATCTATGCCACCGATTATTCGGTCAATGGCCAAGGCACCGTGTTCATGCAGGATTGGCTGATCGGTTGGGGTACTGCGGATGCTTGCCCGAGCGGCTTCGGAAGTGACGGCGAAGGCGATTGCTACGAGAACAGTGCGGGCACTCAGCTGGCGGACATTTCGCCGAAGAATCTGGGCGGCGTGACGGTGACGGGCACCGCAACCACCGGCGGTAACGACACGACCGTTGTTACCTATGACGGTGATGCCTACAGCACCAGCCAAAAGGACAGCACGCTGGATATCGCCAGTGTCTGGAACGAGGTTGAGTACAACGTCGTTGGCGATGCCGGTGGTTCGGAAGCCAAGTTCAACACCAGCGGCGTCTCGGTGAAGGTGAACATTGCCGCTACCAATGGCTCCAGCAGCGCACCGACCTGCCAGGCCGATAACGGTACCACCGGCGAAAGCAACAACCTGACCCTGGGTAGCTGCACCGCCACAAGTGGTTCGACCCCGTCGATCAGCTTCACCGAGTCGAACTGATCGTTGTTCGCTGAATTCGATGGTTGAGTTCGGCGGTTGGATTGGGATGTAGATAAAAGCCGAGGGGGCCAGTCCCCCTCGGCTTTTGGGTTTTCTCAAGTCTGCCGCTCAGGCGCCAACGTGTCGTAAGGCGGAAGGTTGCTGCTGATCAACTCCTCGGCCTCATAGGCTTGACGCAAAGCCTCGGCCGCTTGCGTGTAACTCAGCAACATATCCTCGAGATCGCTCACGTCCACGTCTTCATCTGTCTGGTCGATTTGGACTGTCAGTGAACGTATCTGTACTTGTACTGCTTGCACCGCAATCAGCAGGGTTTGACCATCAACGTTAGCCATAGCTGTTACTCAACGGCGGAATCGGGTTCGAGGCGCATCTGCGATTTGGGATGGGCTTAGCCCCAATAGGCGGCGCATGCAACGAGCCATATGGCTCGGATGCGCAAAGCCAGCTTCCAGTGCAATCTCCGTCAGGCTGCCATTGCCTTCGAGCAGGCGTATTCGCGCATGCTCTACGCGCCGCTCTAGTACAAAGCGATGCACGGGCATACCGACGGCTTGTTTGAACAGTGGCTTGAAGTGCGACAGGCTAAATCCCGCCACGCTCGCCAGCTCGGCGAGCGTAAGGTCTTCATCGAGATGTGCATCGATGTACTCGAGCACATGGCGCAATCGCCATGCAGGTAGTGCACGAGCTGGCTTGGATGTCTGTGCTCCATGGCGTGATTGCAGGACGAGTAAGCGCGTGGCTAATGCGGAAGCGAGACTATCCGCAAATAATCGACCACCGGGATACGCGTCATGGTCCTCGGCTTGCATCATCCAGCCGATACGCTCCACCTGGGGGTCGCGCACATGAATCGATGGCGCGAGTTCTGCATTCCGTGAGCCGATGCCCATGGCATCTGCGGTGTCCAAAAGCAGTGAAGGCTGTAACCGGAGTAGCAGCGATTGCGCAGGCCGCGACAGCGTCCAGCGAGTGCTCGATTGTGCGGGTACAACGCAGAACTGGCCATGGATCCGGTTTCCCTTTCGTTCGTACTGGCCTGCACGATAGGTGACGGGGACGGGGTCACCCAGGTGAAGGCAGAGGACATGACGGTGATCCACTGGCGAATCAAATCGCCCCGACGGCACCGGCGACGTGAGCACGTCGAGTAGGGGCAGGCGCGCCTGGCCAACGCTCGATAGCAGCGCGGCTGGTGGGCCGGGGTAGCACGAGGGTCTATCGATCATCGCAGAATCGTTCTACGCGCCCCGGTGTTGTGCAAGTGCCGAATTTCATCCGTCCGTGTCCGGCTGCGGCTATTTGTGCGCGCACAGTGATGGCGATGTTGCCAGCATGGTCATGTGCATAAGCATCCATCGCAGGAAATCGGAATGAGGCGTAGACAGTTCCTGAAATTGACCGGCGCAACGCTCGCCGCTGGTGTTGTCGGTGTGCTGGTGTCGCGCGTGGGCGCGGCGCATGGCATGTCGGACCCGGAGGTATCAGCTGCAAAAGACGCGGTGGTGTTTCGTGCGACGAGACGTTTCGCCGACATTCCGTTTGGAAAGATCGCTTATGTCGAGCGAGGCTCGGGTGAAGCAGCGTTGTTCCTGCACGGTGCTCCGCTCAACAGCTTTCAATGGCGCGGTGCGCTCGACAGGCTGTCCGCTTACCGGCGATGCATCGCACCCGATTTCATGGGTCTCGGGTACTCGCAGATTCCGGAGCATCAATCGCTGGCACCTGCCGCCCAGACCGCGATGCTCGCAACCCTGCTCGATACGCTGGCGATATCGAAGGTCGATATCATTGCCAGCGATAGCGGCGGGGCGGTGGCACAGCTGTTCGTGGCCCGCTATCCGGAGCGCGTACGGACGCTGCTGTTGACGAATGGCGATGTCGAGCCCGACAGCCCTCCACCCAAGGTCAAGCCCGCTATCGAAATGGCACGCGCCGGAACACTCGCGGATGCGACGGCCAAATGGCTCACCGACAAAGCGCTGGCGCGTTCGACATTCGGTGCAGCCGTGTATAGCGAGCCCAGGCATTTTACTGACGCGGCCATCGATTACTACGTTGCGCCGCTCGTGAGTTCACCATTGCGCAGGGCGCAGTATCACGCGTTCCACCTCGCGCTCGAGCCCAATCCGCTGGCAGGTATCGAAGCGACGTTGAAGCACAGCACGGTACCTGTGCGCATCGTGTGGGGCGCCCGCGACGACATTTTCTCGCAAGCAGACGCACATTATCTGGACCGTACATTTCCTGAGTCGCAAGGCATTCGCCTGGTGCCCGATGGCAAGCTGTTTTTCCCGGAGGAGTTTCCGGAAGTTATCGCGGAGGAAGCCAAGCGCCTGTGGCGGGTTGTCTGATATCCATACGAGGAAGCATCGCAGTTCGACTTCATCGATCGATCAGATGATCACTTTCCCGCGTCGTCCTCAGCGCGATCCAGGTTGGCGTTCATGCGTTGCAGCAGCGCTACGAGCTGAGTGATATCCGATGGGCTGAAATCTTCCAGCGCCATCTCACACATCGCATCCATGATGGCCTTGCCCTTGGGCATCCGGCGGGAGGCACTATCCGTCAGCGAGATCAGGCGGCTGCGTTTGTCATCGGGGTCAGGTACGCGCTGGACGAGGCCATCGCGCTCCATGCGATTGAGCAGTTGGGCCATGCTCGGCTGCTCGACTCGGGCAAAGCGCGCCAGCTCGGACTGTGACAGGGCTTTGTTCTTTTTCAATGCCACCAATACGGGAAGCTGGCTCGTGGCAAAGCCAAGCTCGCGTAGCTGTCCGTCGGCAATGCGTGTGAAGCTACGGTGGAGTTGGCCGATGAGTTTTAGCGGCTGAGCAGTTAGGTCGGCGTTGGTCATGGCTTGGGTCATGGCATGTTGACGGTGTATAGGATGCTATGTTTTTATATAGGTACCTATTGTAATTGATTGCACACACCTATGCGCACCCAACGACGCATCGCTATTGTCGGCGGTGGCCCTGGCGGCCTCACGCTGGCACGTATTCTTCATTGCTACGGCCTCGAATCCACGGTGTTCGAGGGCGAGGCTGGGCCATTGGTCCGACCGCAAGGTGGCACATTGGATCTGCACGAGGAGTCGGGACTGCACGCCGTCGAGCGCGCGGGACTTACCGCCGAGTTTCAACGCATCGCCCGCTACGACGACCAGGGCACGCGTCTGCTGGATAAGGCCGGCCGAGTACTGTTCGAAGAAGCCGATACGAGTAGCGGCAATCGACCGGAGGTGGATCGCACGGCACTGCGCGCCATGTTGCTGGATGCGTTGCCGAATGACTGCGTGCGCTGGGGCTATGCATTGCGCGAGGTGCAGCCACAGCACGATGGGCGTTGGAGCCTTATCTTCGAGAGTGGCGAGAAAGATGGTCCATTCGACTTGATCGTGGGCGCCGATGGCGCGTGGTCACGCGTACGGCCACTGCTGTCGCCATATCAGCCGCAATACAGTGGTCTCACCTTTGTCGAGTTCGGTATCGATGACATCGACAACCGTCATCCCGCGCTTTCGCGCCTGGTGGGCCGGGGCAAAGTAGGTGTGGAGGGCGATGGCAAGGAAATCATTGCCCAGCGCAACGGTAACGCGCATGTACGTGGTTATGCGATCTTTCGTGTGCCCATGGGTTGGGCCGAGAAGCGCTACAACTTTGCTTCGCCCATGGCTGTTCGCGAGGGGCTATTGCAAGAGTTCGACGATTTCGCGGACGACATTCTCGATCTGTTCCGCGCCAGCAACGATCATTTTGTGGCGCGCACCATTCACGCGTTACCGGTGGGCCACTGCTGGACAAACCGGCGTGGCCTTACTTTGATTGGCGATGCCGCGCACGTGATGTCGCCTTTCGGTGGTGAAGGGGTTAATGCTGCGATGCTCGATGCAGTGGAACTCGCACAACGCCTGATTGAGCATGTGGATTGGACAAGCGCGGTCGCTGAATACGAAACGCAGATGTTCGCGCGCGTTGTTGAAGCTGCCAAGGAGTCAGCCGATGCTGCGGCTACGCAACTGTCCCATGATCATTCGTTGACGCTGGAGATGTATCGCAGTCACCAATCTATGCAGGACGAGTCGTCGACCGATTCCGTTGATACGCAAGACTTACTTACATAGAAGATAGTCGTTTATTGCGGTGGATCGAGCGCACGCTGATAGCGGACTTCATTAACTGAAATGCCCCACACGGGTTCCGTTCGGCTCACCCCATCGGGCATCCATTGATCGATGCGATAAAAGCGTTCTGCACGCTTATTGCCAGCCAGCAGCCAGAGCACCGCATGGCGGAATCCGAGATCGTGGAGATGTGTTCGGGCAGCGGATATCAAGGCCGCGCCGATACCTTGACCCCAGCAGTCCGGGTCGACGTAGAGGGCACATAGCTCGCCACCGTTCGGTACATCGGGGGCGTGCGCGGGTGCCGTGGTGGCAAACCCTCGGATGACGCCTGACTCTGTCGCAACGATCGTCGCAGGCTTGCGGACATCGGTTGTTGCAAAGTCGTACCGCGCAGCTCGTTGCTCCGGACGCAAACCGTCGAGATAGTCACCTGGAAGAAGCGCGCGGTAGCCCACCTGCCATGAGCGAACGTGCACGCGTGCTACGCCCAATGCATCAGCAGGTTCGGCAGGCCTCAGAAACATGCCTGCAGTCTTGCACACAAATCACGAGGCCGGATCGAATTCGCCGTCTTGAGCGAACACTTGTATAGCGCTGCAAACGGTGGCACTTGTACGCCGTGTAAATCGTCACTATATTATATTATGCGAATATATGAATATTTAGAGTGATGTCATGAGCCTCTGGATCCTTTCTGCTACAGGTGGAATATTGATCGGATTGTCGGCTGTGCTGCTGATGGCCTCGCTGGGCCGCATTGCGGGCATCAGCGGCATCGCTAGTGGTCTGCTGTCCGATGCGCGGGCGGGTGATCGCGGTTGGCGTGTAGCGTTTGTCCTGGGGCTGGTGGTTGCACCTTTATTGGTCATGCTGCTGCATGGTTCCAGCGGCGTGGGCGTGCCACAGGTGGGGTGGCCGTGGATGGCGGTGGCCGGTCTGCTGGTTGGCTTTGGTACACGGCTCGGTAGTGGCTGTACCAGTGGTCATGGCGTCTGTGGCATTGCCCGCCTATCGTCGCGCTCATGGCTGGCTACCTCGGTGTTCATGCTTTTCGGCATCGCTACGGTTTTCGTGATTCGCCATCTGTTCGGAGCGAGCACTCCGTGAAATATCAGTCCATGAAATGTTGGGTAGCCATGGCAGCAGGTCTGCTGTTTGGTCTGGGCCTGAGTCTGGGTGGCATGACCGAACCCGCCGTAGTGCTCGGGTTCCTGGATCTGTTCGGCGCGTGGAACCCGCGATTGTTGTTCGTGATGGCTGGCGCCGTGCTGACCACAGCGATCGGTTACCGGCTGGTGTTGCGC
>JBARCX010000362.1:0-27699 GCA_049794535.1 Rhodanobacter sp. | reverse complement strand
TCGTGTACGACTACCTGACCGCTCACGGTATCGCTGCGAGCCGCCTGGAAGGTCCGATCGGTCATGGCATGAACGATCCGATCGGCGACAACAAGACCGATGCTGGTCGTGCGCAGAACCGTCGTACGGAGTTGCAGGTCCAGCAGTAATCGGACCTGATCAGAACGATCCGAATCAGATCGGTCTGATCAAGCAATGAAAGAAAACCCGGCGCAAGCCGGGTTTTCTTTTTGTGCATCTCATAAAGCGCTTGTGACTAGCGCAACACGATGGATAGGCTAGGCAGATGAACCGGTTACCTTCGCGCACTGCTCGTGCAGGCACTTCTCGCGGCAATACAAATACGCCACGTTACGGCGTGGCGCGCGTGCTGTCCAAGCTCGGGGTTTGCTCGCGTAGCCAAGGCGAATTGTGGGTGCGCGAAGGGCGTGTTGCTGTCGATGGACGCATCGTGCGCGATCCGCAGTATCCGGTCGATACGAGTCGACAGCGCGTCACCGTAGATGGTCAATCGATCGAGGCCGCCAAGCGTGTGTACGTGGTATTCAACAAGCCGCGTGGATTAGTGGTGAGTGCAGCGGACGAACACGGCCGCGATACGGTCTACACCGCGCTGGCCGCTGCTGGCCTACCGTGGCTGGGGCCCGTAGGGCGATTGGACAAAGCTAGCGAAGGCCTGCTGCTGCTCAGCAATGACACGACGTGGGCTGCTGGTATCACCTCGCCGACGACGCATCTGGATAAGACATATCACGTGCAGGTCGCAGGCGTGCCTGGTGCCGATGTCTTGGCAGCCATGCTCACAGGTATCGAGGATGAGGGCGAACGGCTGCAGGCGCGTGGCGTGCAGTTGCTGCGCGCCGGTGAAAAGAATGCCTGGCTCGAAGTGGTGCTCGACGAAGGCCGCAACCGGCATATTCGCCGGCTGCTGGCTGCACTTGGATTCGATGTATTACGCTTGATCCGCGTGGCTGTCGGTTCACTGGTACTTGGTGATTTACCGAAAGGGCAATGGCGTCAGTTGAGCGCCGACGAAGTGAAGGCGCTCGACCGACGTTAGAAATGATCAGCTTGCCAGCACGCCAAGCTGGCGGCCGACCTTGGTAAACGCCGTAATCGCATGATCCAGATGTTCGCGGGTATGTGCCGCGCTCATCTGTGTGCGAATGCGTGCCTGGCCCTGCGGCACCACCGGATAGAAGAAGCCGGTGACGTAGATACCTTCCTCGAGCAGTGCGGTGGCCATCGCCTGTGCTTTCTTTGCGTCGTAAATCATCACCGGCACGATCGGATGTACGCCTGGCTTGATGTCGAAGCCAGCCTTGGTCATCTGCTCGCGGAAATACGCGGTGTTCGCTTTCACGCGATCGCGCAGCTCGCCGGCTGAGGCGAGCAAGTCGAACACCTTGATCGCTGCGGCCACCACGTGCGGCGGTAGCGAGTTGGAGAACAGGTACGGGCGCGAACGCTGGCGCAACATCTCGATCATTTCGGCACGTCCGGTGGTAAATCCACCCAACGCACCGCCGAGTGCTTTGCCTAGTGTGCCGGTGAACAGGTCGATCTTGTCCATCACGCCATTGACCTCGGCCGAGCCGCGGCCGGTGTCGCCGAGGAAGCCCGTGCAATGGCATTCGTCGATGTGTACCAGCGCGTTGTACTTCGCAGCCAGCGCGGTGACTTCATCCAGCTTGGCGATAAAGCCGTCCATTGAGAACGCACCGTCGGAGCTGATCAGCTTGGTGCGCGCGCCCGCGGCGTCAGCGGCCTGTAGCTGTTTCTCAAGGTCGGCCATGTCGTTGTTGGCATAGCGGAAGCGTTTAGCCTTGCACAGGCGGATGCCGTCGATGATCGAGGCGTGGTTGAGCGAGTCAGAGATCACGGCATCCTCTTCGCCCAGCAGCGGCTCGTACAGGCCACCGTTGGCATCGAAGCAGGCGGCATAGAGGATGGTGTCTTCGGTGCCGAAGAACTCGGCGATCTTCTTCTCCAACTGCTTGTGCAGATCCTGCGTGCCGCAGATGAAGCGAACGCTGGCCATGCCAAAACCGTGCGTGTCGAGCGCGTCTTTCGCCGCCTGGATCACTTCCGGGTGGTCAGCCAGGCCCAGATAGTTGTTGGCGCAGAAATTCAGCACCTTGCGTCCACCTTCCAGTTCGATCTCGGCGGACTGTGGCGAGGTGATGATGCGCTCGGCCTTGAACAGGCCTTGCTCGCGGATGGATTCGAGTTCGCTGGCGTAACGCGCCTGGCCGGGGTAGGTCATGGGGATGGTCCGCTATCGGGGAAAGCGCCCATTGTGAGCCTTTCCCGGCCAGTCGAAAACCATGGATGGAGCAGATGACTACCCGAGCCGCAAAAGCATGTTCAATGCAAGCCGAAATCATCTCGAGTCGTCTTGCCCTTATCGTCGATGCCCTTGGCGTCGAGCTTGGGTGCCAGCACGAAGACGCGGCCATCATCGATCTTGCCGTGCATGAATTGACGAACGGCATCGGCACGACGTTCCGCCAGATGCCGAAGGGCATCCTGATCCACGACGACGTTGGCCTCCATCAGCTTGGTCATCACATCCGGTGGCTGCGATTTGGTCAGGCCGACGAGGTCGCGTGGCTTCTTGAACTTGGCGTGCTTATAGGCCTTGGTCAGGTACTTGTTGTAGTCGTCGGTGCCCGGTTTTACCGGGGCAGCCTTGGCCGGCTCGCTGCCGATGTCATCGGCCTCTTCTTTCTGCACCATGTTGTCCACGAGCACGGTGCGCAGACCGTTTTCGTCAACCGAAGGATCGACGCGGCCGGTGATGTCCAGCTTCAGTGCTGTCTTCTGATCGAGGATCTTCACGATCTGCGTCAGGCGTATCTGAGCTTCTGCGTCCAGCACGTTCGAGCCTGGTGCGAATTCCACGTAACCCAGGTCTTTTGCTCCGCCACCCATGGCCGAGGCCAGCAGTCGGAACGGCGAGGTGACCGCACGCGAAATCAGATTGACGAAGGCGTGCCAGATCACGCTACCGAAGCTGAAGTGTGGATCGCTCAGTGAGCCGGTCACCGGCACATCGATATCGATATTGCCGTCCGAGTCCTTGAGCAATGCCACCGCCAATTTTACCGGCAGATGGCTGATGCCTTTGCCTTCGGCGCGATCACCAAAGGTGAGCTGGTTCAGCAGGATATGGTTATCCGCGTTCAACTTGCCTTGGTCGAGGTTGTAGTGCACATCCATGGTCAGGCGACCCTTGATGATCGGGTAACCGGTGTATTTGCTCGAGTAGGGCGACAGATGCGTCAGCTCCACGCCATCGGCCTTGCCCTTGATGTCGAGGAAGGCTACTGGCGTCAGTGGATTGATCGTGCCGTCGATATTGATCGGCGTGTTGTCGTCGAGCTGACCCAGCAAGGTGAGGTCAGCTGGTGGCCCGCCCGCCGTACCGAACGCGCCGATCTTGCCGGCCAGCTGCGTGATGTTGGCGGTGTAGTTGGGCTGGATGAAATTGTCGGTGTAGTTGAGGTTGCCGCGCGCCAGAATGATCTGGCCGATGCTGATCACTGGTGGTGGCGCTGCACTACTTGCTGTTGCGAGTGCGGCAGTGCCGGATGGTGCAGGGTTGGTCGTTGCAGCGGGTGCGGGTTTCGGAGCAGCGGTTGCTGCCGGCGCGTTGTTGGCCTGTGTCACCGACACCGGTGCCGCCTCCGGCGAGGCGACCACATCCTGCAGGTTGGTGCGCCCTGTGCTGTTGATGATGACGCGGGCATAGAAATCATCCAGCGCCAATCCACCGATCGCTATCTGCGGTGCACCTTCACCCATGCGCACGTTGAGGCCTGTGGCTGCCAACGAATTCCAGCGTAGGAATTCGGCACCCGTTACGTTATCCAGCACATTCACGCGACCCAGGGTGACCTGACCTTGGTAGCTCAATAGAGGCTCAGGTTTGTGATCGCGATAGCGCACGTGGCCCTTGAGGCTCAGCAGTGCGCTGTCGGTATGTACGTTGAGTGGCACCTTCACCATCGACTCAAACGGCGCTACGTTCAATCGAGTGGCCGTGACATGCAGATCGGCATTCATCGGCTCCGGCCGCACGGTGCCGGTAATGTGGTACTTGCCCTTATCGATACCACCCGTCAGGTCCAGCTTGAGCGGCTGGTGCATGTTGTCGGACAAGCCATCGATAGCGAACTTGTCGGCACTGACGGTGACATGTCCGGTCTTGCCTGAAATCGCCGCGTCACGATACGCAAAGGCGCTGCCATCGACGCCGAGGTGCGCAATGCTCCAATGCCACGTCGGAGCTGCTGGCTTCTTGCTCGCTGCATGATGTGGCGATGACTTGACCAGATCCGTGAGATCAATGCGCCCGTTGCGATAACGTTGAGCATCGACCTTCAAGCCTTGCAGGGTGAGGCTGCTCAGGCTTGCTTGGCTGCTTGCCAGATCCAGATGCGTAATATCGGCATTGAGTGCTTTCCAAGAGATGGGTGTGCTGCTGTGTTGCTGTAACGCAAAGTCATTCACCGCGAGCTTGCTCATATCGAGCTGCATGTTGAATGTCTTGCTCCAGTCGGCGATGAGCTGTCCGCTGGCATCGAGGCTGCCGTGGCTGACCTGTGCATTGAGCATCGGTGGCGCCATCGCCACGAGTGGCTGCAGACCCACACCGGTCAGTGCTGCCTGGCCGACGAAGCGGCTGTCGGTCATGTGCAGTGCACCGTTGATATGCAGCGTGCCGCCGGCAAGTCCGGATGTCAGGTCGATATTGGTGGGCGGTGCAGCGAGGGTCGCAAACCCGTGGATCGTGCCGTGCACATTATCGAGCGAGAGCTTCGCGGGGCTCGGGCCACTCAGGTCGGCATAGTCGATCTGACTTCCCTGCAAGGTCAGCGTGGCAATACGCGCATCGGTCGCCGGCGAGGTCGGTTTGACCGGTGCCTTTCCGGCACCGGTCAATGCATCCAGATTGCTGCGGCCGCCGGCGAGGCTGGTGTAATGCAGGGTGGTTCGATCAAGAGCGATGGTGTCGAAGTAGTAGCGAGACACCAACGGCTCTACGTCTGCCAGCGTCGCAGTGACATGGCCCAGTTCGACAATCGGCGAGTTGTCGTGATTGCTGAGCGCAAAGTTATCCAGCTGCAGGTTGCCGGTCAGCTTCAACTGCTGCGCGGCATTCTTGTCGGTTGCACTCTTGTCGATGAAATCCAGCTTGAGTTGGCCGGATAGCTGGCCGCTCGGAATCGCTATCGGCAAAGGGGTTGGTACATAGCTCAGGTAGCGGGGCAGGTCGAGATGATCGAGGTTGAAATCGATTGCCGACTCATGGCTTTCAGCAAACGGTTTGGTTTGCCCACCGATGTGTATCGGGCTGCCATCGACCTGCATAGCCAGCAACGGCTGCACGAATACGTCGGTATCGTGCGGCAGGTTGGCAATGAACGGGATGCCAATCTCGATCTGACTGACGTTGTGGGTGGTGTTCAGTACCTTGTCGTCGAAGGCGATATCGCCGTTGTGCACGCTGATGTTCGAAAGAGCGAAGCGCGCCGGCGGTGCATTGGGGTCGGCGGGTTTGCTTGCAAAGCGATCGATCAGGTCGCTGAAATTGAATTGCTGATCGCTCGTGCGCGTGATGTGGATCTGCGGATGCTGCACGGTCAATGCATCGAGCACCGGCGCCATGCGGAGCACCGAGCTCCATGCGGCGTTTACGGTGAGATGATCAATATCGACAAACGGCGAGTGGCCGTCGCGATCGCCAATGTGCAACTGATCGACATCGAACTTCAGCGTGTACGGGTTGAGGTGCACCGCACCCAGCGTGATCGGGCGATCGAGTGCGGTGCTGGCACGGGACTCGATCTGCCCCTTGATGATCGGCGGTGCGGCGAAGAAGCCGAGCAGGCCGAAGATCACCAGCACGATGGCCAGAATCAATACGATCTTGCGCAAGCGGTGGGAGCGGTAAAGCCCACTGGCGCCATCGCGCAAGGACGATGGATGAAAGATGCGCGCGAGCCTGTTTGAGATCATGTCGTCCATACCCATGGAGGGTCCATCACACGACCATGACCGTAGATCCGACGTCACGGTCAGGCCCCGGGCTAGCGAGGCCGAGTTTACCTATGTCGCACGCCTCAGGATACGGTGTGATTCACAGTGATCAACCGGCATTAACCATCTGTGTCATACGCACAGCTTTGTGACGAAGGCGTGCATCGTTGGGGGCTGTTTGTACGGCGCGCGCCATGTCGCTGAGTGCCCGCGGCAACGCTGCCTGCGCCAGGGCGATATCAGCGCGTGTTTCGTCGACGTCGGCGTTACTTATGTGTGCATCGATGGGGGCAAGTGCGGCTTGAGCTTCGGCGGGATGTCCGCATTCAAGCAGGCGCCGGGCGATGGAAACGCGCTCTGTCACGCTGGCACGAGTCGTCAATGCATGGCCGATCCGCAAGGCTTCGCGTTCTTGTATGGGATCGATCCAACGATGAAACGCTGGCAGGTAGCCAAGTTCGGCATAGCTCCCATCACCGAGCGTGATCCGGGTCCATCCGGGCTGGCGCTCAAAGGCGGCGGTCAACCAGGGCATGGCCAGTTCAGGAGCGTCGATACGCATCGCGATTTCCGCCGCGCGCAGTTGCAGGCGTGGCCAGTCGGAGGCTTTGGCTACCGCATCGACCAGCAGGGCACGCGCCTGGACGAAGTGTCCTGCATCGGCTTCGTGCTGTGCCGATACGGTTTGCCGCCGCGCCATTTCCAATGCGAGTAAATGGCGAAGCTCACCAACGGGATCGTTTGAATAATCCACACGCAGATCGATGTCGACGGGCCAGCCTTGTGGCTCCCGTACGATTAATGCGGCAGATTCGCGTCCGCTGCTTTGGCCGCCAGCCATATCGCCGGCACTTAATGCGGCCATTAACCGTTCCGCCAGGGTACCCGTGGTGTGCAGATAGGCATGTTCCATGCGTTCGACCACCATCGGGCCGGCCAAGCCGTTGCCTTGAATGCTGTAACCCTGGCCGCTGCGACTGCCGGCCCAGGTGGCCTGTTGGGCTTCCGCGCCGGTGTGCACGGCGGTGAGTCCATCGACACGGACTAAGGCGACTTGCCGCGCCTCCGGCCCCTGGCCTTCGAAATGACCATCCTCGTCGAGGATGCGTTGCAGTGCCTGTGCCGGCGTATCGCCGTTCTTCATCAAGGCAAGTGCACGCGGACCATAGGCCGGGTTGGTTTCAAACTGGGACGCGACCGCACCAACCCCTGCCTGCACATAAGGAACGCTGGCACCCACGGCAAGGTTATTGGTCTGCACGGCTACGCCGCATGCCTTGGTGGCGGCATTGCAGGCGATGATCGAATAGGTGGCCTGCGCGTTAGCCGATGCGAGGCAGCACAGGACCGAGCTCAGCAGGGCGATCGAATGGCAAATGCGCCGTAACGTGGAGCTATAGACAAGCAATGACATGGCGAGCATCCCAGAGGTTGTTCTCTGGGATGCCGCCAGGATGAAAACCGTTTAGCGAGTAGCTATGCCGCCGTGCGAATCCGGCGGCGCGGCTCGATTACCAGGAGCAGACGACCTTGCCGCAGTTGCCTGCGTCCATCAGGTCGAAGCCCTTCTGGAAATCGTCGATGTGGATCTGATGGGTGAGTACTTTCTGCAGCGGGAAGCCGGTCAGCACCATCTGGGTCATCTTGTACCAGGTCTCGTACATGCGACGGCCGTAGATGCCCTGCAGGGTGAGACCCTTGAAGATCACCTTGTCCCAGTCGATGCCGGCACCGCGCGGCATGATGCCGAGCATGGCGATCTTGCCGCCGTGGTACATGCATTCGAGCATGTCGCTGAAGGCGCGCGGGTTGCCGCTCATTTCCAGGCCAACGTCGAAGCCTTCGATGTGCAGGTCCTTCACGGTGTCCTTCAGCGACTGCTTGGACACGTTCACCACGCGCGTAGCGCCCATGTCGGCGGCCAGCTTCAGGCGGTAATCGTTGACGTCGGTGACCACCACGTTGCGTGCGCCCACGTGCTTGGCGATGCCCGCGGCGATGATGCCGATCGGGCCGGCGCCGGTGATCAGTACGTCTTCACCGATCAGGTCGAACTCCAACGCGCAATGCGCAGCGTTGCCGTAGGGGTCGAAGAAGGCGGCCAGCTCAGACGGGATCTGGTCCGGGATCGGCCACAGGTTCGAGGCCGGCATGGTCATGTATTCGGCGAACGCGCCATTGCGGTTCACGCCGATACCGATGGTGTTTGGGCACAGGTGCTGACGGCCGGCGCGGCAGTTGCGGCAATGACCGCAGACAATGTGGCCTTCGGCCGACACGCGATCGCCGACCTTGTAGCCGGTGACGCCCGGGCCGATCTCGGCGACGCGGCCAACGAACTCGTGGCCGATGGTGAGGCCGGGCTGGATCGTGCGCTGCGACCACTCGTCCCACTTATAGATGTGCAGATCCGTACCGCAAATCGCGGTCTTCTCCATCTTGATCAGCACTTCATTCGGGCCGACCACCGGCATCGGTACTTCTTCCATCCAGATGCCCTGTTCGGGCTTGCGCTTGACCAGGGCTTTCATCGTCTGCGACATGGGGGGATCCAAGCTGGCCCAAAACGGGCGGGGAAAACGCCGATTATAGATCGCGCAGCCGGTGGACTCTTTCGTGCACTGCCGCATTCGTGTCGTGACGCAATGGCACGTGACTGCTTGTGGTGGGTTCTAGTCGATGCGCGGAACCTGATTAGCGCCGAGTTTCAGCTATTGGAGCCCTCTCCCTCCGGGAGAGGGTGCCGGTCCCACAGGGACTTCCTTTGGGCGCAGCGGGAGAGGGTGCGGCCAGCGCGATATGTTGTTGCTTCGTCGCACCCTCATCCGCCTGCCGGCACAAGAACGAAGCTGAAACTCGCCGCCAATCAGGTGTGTGGTTGCCGCTTACAGGTCGAAGTACTTATTGATCGAGGCGATCGTAGTCGCGATGGAAACTGACCGGATGTTGCAGGAAGGGCGGTTGCCACTCTTCCGTCACGTGAAGCGTGTGGCCGTCGGCCGAACGCGTCCACACTTCATCGAGCTTGGTGCCGTTGGTAAACGTCATGCTGACCTGCATGCCATTGTCGGTGGCCTGCATTTGCGTGAAAGCACTGCCATTGAGTGTCTGCCGATTGTTGCCGTCGAGTCGTACAAGCAATTGCTCGCCGTTCTCGAGCTGCGCCTGCAGGGTTTTCTGATCCTGCTGCACGATTAGCATCGTATCGTTGTCGATCAAGGGTGGTGGGTTGAGCGCATCGCTGGCTGTGGTCGATGTATCCGACGACGTGCTCGCCTGCTGGTGTCCACCATGACCATGTCCGCCGCCGCCCATGCCGCCACCGCCACCACCACCACCCATGCCGCGCCCACCGCCGTGTGTGCCAGAGCCGGTGCTCGCCTGCGCCGCGCCGCCACTCGTCGACGCGCTGGCTGGAGCTACTACAGCAGGCGGCTTCTCGCGCCTGATTTCTGCGCGAAGCTTCGCCGTGATTTGGTCAGGGCTATCGCTGGTTTGTTCGTTGAGACGCCACGCGCCATTGAAGTCGGGCGGCGGCGGCTGCGCAGCGCGTGCGTCGATACCCATGGCGAGCAAGCTGATGCCAAGGGCGAGGGCAGTCATTGAATGGGGCTTGAGCATAGGCAGTGAGAGTGCGTACGGGGTGAGGAGTTCCGATTATGCGCAGGCGTGGCAGGCAAGTCCTTGCACGTTTTTCCTGCGGCACGCCCATGCAAAAACATGCGATGTCTCTGGATTGTTTGCGCTGACCACTAGAATGCGCGGATGCCGTTCGATACACGTCCCCTAGCCATCTTCCTGATGGGTCCCACTGCCTCGGGCAAAACTGCACTCGCATGCGAACTCAGCGAGCGACTCCCGCTGGGTTTGATCAGCGTCGACTCGGCGTTGGTGTATCGCGGTATGGATATCGGTACAGCCAAGCCCGATGCCACGACGTTGGCGCGTTACCCGCATGCGCTCATTAATATCCGCGATCCAGCCCAGCCGTATTCGGCGGCGGATTTTCGCGCGGATGCCATGGAGGCCATGCGCCAGGTAAGCGAAACGGGCAGGGTGCCGTTGCTGGTCGGTGGCACCGGGCTGTATTTCCGTGCACTGCAACGTGGCCTGTCCAGCCTGCCGGAAGCTGATGCCGAGGTGCGCGCACGCATCGCTGCCGAAGCAGCGGCAATTGGTTGGAGCGCACTGCATCAGCGGCTGGCCGAACTTGACCCACCTGCCGCCGAACGCATTCGTCCGGGTGATCAGCAACGTTTGCAGCGTGCGTTGGAAGTGATCGAACTAACCGGTCGCCCGCTCAGCGAACAGCAGCAGGGTGGCAATGGCGAGCGTTTCCCGTGGCGCGTGCTGAAGCTGGCATTGCTACCCGGCGATCGAGCGCCACTGCACGCACGTATTGCCGAGCGGTTTGACGTCATGCTTGCTCACGGCCTGCTTGATGAAGTGCGCACCTTGCGTGAGCGCGGAGACCTGCATCCAGACCTGCCAGCCATCCGTGCGGTGGGCTACAGGCAGGCGTGGGAGCATCTGGACGGTCAGTACGATGTGGCCGAACTGCGCAACCGCGGCATTTTCGCCACCCGCCAGCTGGCCAAGCGGCAGATCACCTGGTTGCGCAGTGAGCTGGATGTGCGGGTACTCGAGCCGGATGCTCCAGGCTTGGCAGCGCGCGCTGGCGAGGCCTTGCAGATGTTCCTCGGCACCCCCACCTAAGTTTGAGTACGGGGGCGACAAGCTGCATAGTCGATCCTCTTGTCTAGACGTGCTTAAACACTCTTTCATCAACGATTTAAAAGCGGTTAACATTCCTCCGCCTTGGGTCGGGGCGCCTTGTGCGTCTTTTCTCCGACCCGTCCGCTGCGAGGGGAGAACAACATGTCCAAAGGGCAATCATTGCAAGATCCATTTCTTAACGCTTTGCGTCGTGAGCGCGTGCCGGTAGCCATTTATTTGGTCAATGGCATCAAGCTCCAGGGTACGGTCGAGTCGTTCGACCAGTTCGTGGTGCTGCTGCGTAACCAGGTGAGCCAGATGGTGTACAAGCACGCCATCTCCACCGTCGTGCCGAGCCGCAACGTGAAAGTCGGCAACGGCCATGATGGCCATGAAGGCCCTGGCGACAGCCCGGGCACATCCGCTGAGGCGGAGGGGTAAGTCACTCTGTTTGATCGTCAGAAGAAAGGCGACCGCGCCGTACTCGTCCTGCCGCATTCACGCGGTGAGGGCGATACGGCGCGACGTGCCGAAGAATTCGTCGAGCTGGTGAAGTCCGCCGGCGCCGATGTGCTGGGCACCATAGCTGCCCGCGTCGAAGACCCGAACCCGCGTTACTACATCGGCACTGGCAAGGCCGACGAAGTAGCCGAGATGGTGCGCGCGCTGGACGCAGACCTGGTGCTGGTCGACCACCTGCTTACTCCAGTACAAGAGCGCAACCTCGAGAAACAGCTTGGCGTGCGTGTGGTCGATCGTGCCGGGCTGATCCTGGACATCTTCGCCCAGCGTGCGCGTTCGCACGAAGGCAAGCTGGAGGTTGAGCTGGCCCAGCTCAAGCACATCGCTACCCGGCTGGTACGTGGCTGGACCCATCTGGATGCCCAGCGCGGCGGTGCCATCGGCAACCGCGGCCCTGGCGAAACCCAGTTGGAACTCGATCGCCGCCTGCTCGCCGAGCGCGTAAAAATGCTCACCAAGCGCCTGGAAAAAGTGCAGACCCAGCGCGGTCAGCAGCGCCGTGCGCGGTTACGCAACACGGTGCCGCGCGTGGCCCTGGTGGGTTACACCAACGCCGGCAAATCCACGCTATTCAATGCGCTGACCACCGGCGAGGTGTATGCCGCCGATCAGCTGTTCGCCACGCTCGACCCCACCGTGCGCAAGCTCGATGACCTGAGCTGTGGCCCGGCGGTGCTGGCTGACACGGTAGGTTTCATCCGCGACCTGCCGCATGACTTGGTTGCAGCGTTCCGCGGCACTCTGGCCGAAGCGCGCGACGCCGACCTGCTGCTGCACATCAGCGATGCCGCTGACGACGAGCGTGAGCGTCTGCACCAGGTCGTCGACAAGGTGTTGAACGAAGTCGACGCCGGCGACCTGCCGCAGCTGCGGGTGATGAACAAGATCGACCTGGCCGGCATCGAGCCGCGCATTGATCGCGACAGCGAAGGCCGTCCGCAAAGGGTGTGGCTATCAGCCGCAACTGGCGTGGGTCTCGATCTGTTACGCCAAGCCCTGGGGGAGTTGCTCGGTGGCGAACGCCTGCAGTCGGATCTCAAACTGCCCTTGTCGGCCGGTCGCCTGCATGCACGGCTGCGTGCCGCGGGTGCTATTGCCGGCGAGGCAGTCGACGAGCATGGCTGGCATCTACGCATCGACGCGCCACGCAGCGTGATTGCGCCGCTGGCTGGCGGCAGTGCGAGTGAGGCCGCGCTGCTACGCGACCTGCTCGGTTCCACCGAATATAGCCACGAATAACAGACTCGATGGCCGGCACGTCATGTGCCGGCTCTGTTAGAATACCAAGCGTTTGTGCGCCGCCCCATGCAGGGGCTACTTGTCACGCCACGCTTCGTCACCATGTCCCATCTTGCACATAGCGTTTTCCGGCCGAAGTTGCCGGCCTCCCAGCGGCCTCAAGGAGACTGACCATGGCCTGGAATGAACCCGGAAACGGGCAGCGCGACCCGTGGAACAAAAACAATAAGCGGCCTTCTAGCGGTAAGCCGGGCCTCGATGCCGTGCTGAAAGATCTGCAAAGGCGGCTCGGTAAGCTTGGCGGTGGCCGCGGCGGTATCGTTACCGTGCTCGCGGCATTGGTGCTGGCATGGCTGCTGCTCAGCAGCTACACCATCGTCGATGCCAGCCAGGCCGGCGTGGTGCTGCGTTTCGGCCAGTACTCGCGCACCCTGGGCCCGGGTTTCCATTTGAAGCTCCCGCAGCCGATCGAGTCGGTGACCAAAGTAGCCACCACGCGTGTGCGCTCGGTTTCCGATCAGGTACGCATGCTGACCAGCGACGAGAACATCGTCTCGGTCAATTTCAACGTGCAGTATCAGGTGTCGGACGCACGTAAATTTTTGTTCTCCGTGAGCGATCCGGAAGACACGTTGCGTGAGGCCTCCGAGGCTGCCGTGCGTTCCATCGTGGGTGCCCACTCGATGGATGACATCCTCACCGGTACCGACGCAGCGCCAGATGCCACCACGGGTGCCGCACCGGTCGCTCCGGTGGCCCAGGCCGTTACGCAAACCCGCGACACTCTGCAGCAGCAGACGCGCGAGATCCTGCAGCAGACCCTCGATGCCTACGACGCTGGCTTGCAGGTCACCGACGTGAGCTTCCAGAACGTCGCGCCGCCGCAGGAAGTGAAAGACGCCTTCGACGACGTCAACGCCGCGCGTGAAGACAAGCAGGGCTTCGTCAACAATGCGCGCGCCTACGCCAACCAGGTGATTCCGCAGGCCACCGGCGATGCCGCACGCATCGGTCAGGAAGCCGAGGGTTACAAGGCCGAGCGCATTGCGCATGCGCAGGGCGACACCGAGCGTTTCAACCTCATCCTCAAACAGTACAAGGCCGCCCCCGAGGTGACCCGTCGCCGCCTGTGGCTGGAAACGATGGAGCGTGTGTTGACGAACACCCCGAAAGTGGTTGATGGCACGGATGGCCGCAACATCATCAACCTGTCGCCGGGTAGTGCATCGTCCAGCTCGACCGGTGCGTCCAACGTGGGTGCGGTGATGCAGTCGGCCACCACCACGAGTGATGACGCCAGCAAGGAGAAGCAGCCATGAAGGTTACTGCCGCCATCCTTGCCGTGCTGCTCGCGCTGATCGGCTTCAACAGTATGTATGTGGTCAGCGAAGGGCAGAACGCCCTGGTGCTGCAGTTCGGCCGCATCGTGCGCTCGAGCGATCAGCCCGGTCTGCACTTCAAGCTTCCGCTGTTGCAGGAAGTGATGAAGTTCGACAACCGCATCCTCACGCTCGACGCGCAACCGGAGCGTTACTTCACCTCCGAGAAGAAGAGCGTCAACGTCGACTTCTACGTGAAGTGGCGCATTGCCGATAACGCGGCGTACTACCGTGCCACGGCGGGCGACGAGCTGCAGGCCGCGCAACGCCTGCTGCCTATCGTCAAAGATGCGCTGCGTTATGAGTTCAACGCGCGCACCCTGCAAGAGCTGATTGCCGGTGGCCGTAAGGACATCACCGAGCGCGTGCGTCAGCAGACGGACACCATTGCCCGCAAGAACCTCGGCATTGCCGTGGTCGACGTGCGCATCAAGCGTATCGATCTGCCGGACGAAGTGAGCGAATCCGTCTACAAGCGCATGCGCGCCGAGCGTCTGCAGCTGGCCAATGAATTGCGTTCCACCGGCAAGCAGCTCGCCGAAACGATCAAGGCCGATGCCGATCGCCAGGGCCAGGTGCTGCGCGCCGATGCGGATCGCGATGCCGCCAAGATCCGTGGCGATGGCGATGCGCAAGCCGCGGAAATCTACGCACAGGCCTACGGGCAGGATCCTGAGTTCTACTCATTCACCCGCAGCCTGCAGGCGTATGACAAGTCATTCATGGACGGCAAAGGCGTGCTGATCCTCAAGCCGGATTCCGAATTCCTGCACTACTTCGGTAACCCGGCGGCATCCGGTAAGCGCTGAGCAGATCGAACACATGTCGCACGACCTCAACGCTGCGCTATGCCTGATGCTGGTGATCGAAGGGTTGGTGTTGTTCGCCGCACCACGCGGTTGGCAGGCGATGGTGCGTGAGGCGCTGAAACTCGAGCCGCGTACGCTGCGGCTGTTCGGCGCCGGTGCGATGGTGGTCGGTTTGCTCGTGCTGCAACTGGTGCACTGAAATACCGGCGGGTAACCGCCACGAACGTTTTATGTTTCCTGCGCTCCCTCGTGGAGCTCAACCAATGAGCGAGAAGATCATGGGTAAGTCAGTCGTAATCCTTGGCGCACAATGGGGCGACGAAGGTAAAGGCAAGATCGTCGATCTGCTAACCGAGCGCGTCCGCGCAGTAGCCCGTTTCCAGGGTGGTCATAACGCCGGTCATACCTTGGTGATCAAGGGCAAGAAGACCGTGCTGCATCTGATTCCCTCGGGCATCCTGCGCGACGACGCGCTGTGCCTGATCGGCAACGGCGTGGTGCTGTCGCCGGCCGCACTGATGGAAGAAATCGCCGAGCTCGAAGCCAATGGCGTCGAAGTGCGTTCGCGCGTGAAGATCAGCCCGGCCACGCCGCTGATCATGCCGTACCACATTGCCGTAGATAAGGCGCGCGAGATCGCAGCCGGCGGCAAGGCCATCGGTACCACCGGTCGCGGCATTGGCCCGGCCTACGAAGACAAGGTCGCCCGCCGCTCCATCCGCGTTGCTGATCTGATGTACCCGCACGAGCTGCCGGCGCTGCTGAAAACCGCCGTCGACTACCACAACTTCATCCTCACCCAGTGGCTGAAGTGCGAGCCGGTCGACTACGACACCGTGCTTAAAGACGCGATGGCCTGGGGCGAGTACATCCGCCCGATGGTCGACGACGTCGCCACCATCCTGCACGACGTGCGCAAGGAAGGCGGCAACATCCTGTTCGAGGGTGCGCAGGGCGCGCTGCTCGACATCGATCACGGCACCTATCCCTACGTCACCTCGTCCAACACCACCGTGGGCGGCGCACTCGCCGGTACCGGCGTGGGCGCGGGCGATATCGACTACGTGCTCGGCATCTGCAAGGCCTACGCCACCCGCGTCGGCAGCGGTCCGTTCCCGACCGAGTTGAACGATGAGATGGGCGAGCGCCTGCGCAAGGTCGGCAACGAGTTCGGCGCCAGCACCGGCCGCCCGCGCCGCTGCGGCTGGATCGACTTGGTCGCACTCAAGCGCGCCACCCAGATCAACGGCATCAACGGCCTGGCCATCACCAAGCTCGACGTGCTCGATGGCCTCGAAACCGTCAAGGTCTGCATCGCCTACGAATACCGCGGTAAGCGCCGCGAGCTGGCCCCGCTCGATGCGGACGGCTGGGACGAGTGCAAGCCCGTCTACTTGGAATTCCCCGGCTGGCAGGAATCCACCGCCGGCATCCGCGACTGGAACCAGCTGCCGCCCGCAGCACGTGCGTACCTGCGTGCGGTGGAAGAGCTGTCGGGTTGCAAGCTGGCGCTGGTCGCCACCGGCGCGGATCGTGATGACACGATCGTGTTGGATGATCCGTTTGCTTGATCGGTAGCAGGTAACGCTTAGCAAAAAAGGCCCGAAAGGGCCTTTTTTGTGCGTCCCGATCCTGCGGTAGAGCAAGATCATCCTATAAATCGAAACGATCATTTCGATTTATAGGGCGATCTTGGACAAATACACAAAATCGAAATGATCGTTTAGTTTTCTTGCTGCCACCCATGTTTTACGGCACAATCGAAATCATCGTTTAGATTTTTGAGGCGAGCCATGCACATTCGGGTATCCACAGCTGCCGATATCGGCAAGGCGATACACACCGAACGCAAGCGCCAACGCCTGCGGCAGGACGATCTGGCCGCCATGGTCGAATCCAGTCACGTCTTCCTGCGCGACGTTGAATCGGGCAAACCCACCGTGCAACTGGAACGCGTACTGCGCGTGCTGGAGGAACTGGGCATCAGCATCGTGCTGGACGTTCCCGACGCACCGGATGCAGAAGTTACAAAGGCCAGCTCATGAGCGTGCCTGCGCCTCGAACCTTGGATGTCTGGATGGATCAGACGCGCATCGGCGAGCTGCGCGAAGCGGGCAATCTTTGGTCCTTCGCTTACAACGTTGATTGGCAGGCATCGCCTGATGCGTTCACACTGTCGCCAAGCCTGCCGCTAGCGGAGGGTGAAATCGTCGATGGCGCTTCGCAACGCCCCGTGCAGTGGTTCTTCGACAACTTGCTGCCGGAAGAGGGCGCACGCACTTTGTTGGCACAGGATGCGGGCGTCGATTCTGCCGACGCATTCGGCTTGCTGCAGCGTTACGGTCCAGAATCCGCGGGAGCATTGACCCTGCTCACACCGGGCGAAGCACTGCCGACGGGTGGCCTGTCACCTTTGAGTGACGAAGCGTTATCCGCACGCATCCGTAATCTGCCGCGCGTGCCGCTGTCGCACGACGCACCCAAACGCATGTCCGTGGCCGGTGCGCAGCACAAGCTGGCTGTGGTGTTGGATCACGGCGAGTTGTTCGAGCCACAGGGACGCACAGCTTCCACGCATATCCTCAAGCCGGATCATCTGCAGCCCGATCACTACGCGCACAGCACCATCAACGAATGGTTCGTCATGCGTCTGGCTGCGGCGGTAGGGTTGCCCGTTCCCGAGGTGGCCTTGCGACGTGTGCCCGAGCCGGTCTATCTCGTAAAGCGTTTCGACCGAGTGGGCGATGGTGCACAAGCGCGTCGCCGGCATGTGCTGGATGCTTGCCAACTACTCTCGCTCGATAAGGCCTTCAAGTACCAGCAGGCCACGGCCGAAACGCTACGCGAGCTGGCAGAACTTTGCCGCACCAGGGCGTTGACTCGACAAGCCATTTTTCGTTGGAGCGTGTTCAATTTATTCATTGGCAATGGCGACGCGCATCTGAAAAACTTGAGCTTCTTTCCCGATGCGAAAGGCGTTGCTATAGCACCGCACTACGACTTGATCGGTACCAGCATCTACCGTGATGGTGCATGGGGGCAGGCTGAGCTGGTGACGCCGATGGGTAATGCAATTCGCTTCGGTGACGTGTGTCGTGATGATGTTCATCGCTTTGGTGAAGCGCTTGGCATCCCTCGAGCGGTAAGCGATCGGTTGCTTGGCGAAATACGGGGCAAGGTAAATCGGTTGGCGCTGGCATTGCTGGAGGCATGCGAGCACGACAAGGAGTTGGCTCTTTTGCCAGGCGAAGCAAGGCTGTTGCGGCAATTGGTGCATGGGCACATGCGTGACATATCGCAGCAATTGAGCTAAGCCAAGCTTCTGTTTCCATCTTCATTTATGGCGCAAGTTAGGTTGCGTCGTGTCGATACATAACGATTCAATCTAAGGCAGTGACCGTGATTACCGGAACCATCAAAAGCCAAGTCGACCAAATCTGGAATGCGTTCTGGAGCGGTGGCATTTCCAATCCGTTAGAAGTCATCGAGCAGATGACTTATCTGCTTTTCATCAAGCGGCTGGACGAGCTACAGACGGTCAAGGAAAAAAAGGCCAATCGGCTCAAGCAGCCCGTCCAGGACCCCATCTTCAACAAGCGTCAACAGAAATTGCGCTGGTCAGTGTTCAAGGATCTGGGCGATCCAGGGCTGCTGTATCACATCGTGTCCGAGGAAGTGTTTCCCTTCATTAAGAAACTCGGTGGGCATGATGGCGAATCTACCTACGCCACACACATGAAGGATGCGCGCTTCACCATCCCTACGCCCGCGCTGCTGACCAAAGTAGTGGACATGCTCGATGCCATCCCCATGGAGGATCGTGATACCAAGGGCGATCTCTACGAATACATGCTGGGCAAGATTGCCAGTGCAGGGCAAAACGGCCAGTTCCGTACGCCGCGCCACATCATCAAACTGATGGTGGACATGATGGCACCCAAGCCGTCCGACATCATTTGTGATCCAGCCTGTGGCACGGCGGGTTTCCTGGTCGCGGCCAGTGAATATCTCAACGCGCACCACCGCGATGAAATCTACGCGGACAAGAAATCGACCAAGCGTTTCAACCACGACACCTTTCACGGTTTCGACTTCGACAGCACCATGCTGCGTGTCGGTAGCATGAACATGCTGTTGCATGGTGTGGAAAATCCGGCCATCGAGAATCGGGATTCCTTGAGCGAAGGTCATGCGAATGTCGAGGGGCAGTTCAGCCTGATTCTGGCCAATCCGCCGTTTGCCGGCTCACTGGATTACGAGAGCTGCGCCAAAGACCTGTTGGCTGTGGTCAAGACCAAAAAGACTGAGCTGTTGTTCCAGGCGCTGTTCTTGCGTCTTCTGAAAGCTGGTGGTCGTGCTGCCGTGATCGTGCCAGATGGTGTGCTGTTCGGTTCCAGCAAGGCGCATAAGGAACTACGGCGCATGTTGGTGGAAGAGCACAAGCTGGACGGTATCGTCTCCATGCCGTCGGGTGTGTTCCGCCCGTATGCGGGTGTGTCCACCGCGATCCTGTTGTTCACCAAAACCAACTCCGGTGGCACGGATAACGTGTGGTTCTATGACATGCAGGCTGATGGCTATTCGCTAGACGACAAGCGCAACCCACTTGATCAAGCGAAACACGAGAGTAACAACCTGCCGGATGCACTCAAACGATGGCAGCATCGCGGCGCAGAGAAAAAGCGCATGCGTACCGATCAAAGCTTTCTGGTGCCTAAAGCGGAGATCGTCGGCAATGACTATGACCTGTCAATCAATCGTTATAAGCAGGTGGTACACGAAGAAGTGCAGCATGAGTTGCCGCAGAAGATTCTGGCGGATCTGAAAGTACTGGAGGCGGAGATCATACGGGGAATGAACGAGCTGGAGGGGATGCTGAAGTGATGTACCCATTGGTTGAAGCCGGCGAGCTGATGGCTGGACGTAACGGATCGTTGGATCCGGCCAAATTCCCGGATGAAAAGTTTGAGCTTCACAGCATTCCTGCATTTGACGCGGGCCGTCCGGCTGTCCTATGTGGTAACGAAATTGGCTCGACGAAACAAATCGTACAGCCGAACGATGTGATGATTTCTAAGATCGTGCCTCATATCAGGCGATCTTCTGTAGTGGGTTCTTCGTCTGGTATCCGGCAGATTGCTTCTGGTGAATGGATCGTCTTCCGTAGCTGCCGCGTGTTTCCGAACTACCTCCGACAGGTCTTGGTTTCAGATCAGTTCAATGCCGAATTTATGGCAACTGTCTCGGGGGTCGGCGGCTCGTTACTGCGGGCACGACCAGCTCAAGTAGCCAAAATCAAGATCCCACTCCCGCCACTCCCAGAGCAACGTCGCATCGCGGCGATTTTGGACAAGGCTGATGCACTGCGTGCCAAGCGCCGCGAAGCCATCGTCAAACTCGATCAGCTGTTGCAGTCTGTGTTCCTAGAGATGTTCGGTGATCCAGTGACGAATCCGAAGGGCTGGCCAATGGGGCGGATACGTGATCTTCTCGAGTCGGCAAAGTATGGTTCATCGGAGAAGGCTGCCCTTCAAGGTGATGTTCCTATTCTTCGCATGAATAATCTCACATACGGGGGAGAGATGGACTTGACCAATCTCAAATACATTAGCACTGACGGATCTATGGAGAAATATACGGTCCGTCCGGGTGATATCTTGTTTAACCGAACCAACAGCAAAGAGTTGGTGGGGAAGACTGCGGTATACGACGGTCCCACTCCGATGGCCTATGCCGGTTATTTAGTCAGGGCTAGAACTTTGAAGGAACATGTGCCGGAATACATCGCCTCCTTTCTTAATTCCTCCAGCGGCAAGGCAATATTACGGGCCATGTGCAAGAGCATCGTAGGCATGGCGAACATTAATGCCCAAGAATTTCAGGAAATATCGATACCGATTCCTCCCAGTCAACTTCAATATCAGTTTCAGCTGTGTACCTTGACCATTAGGCGCAAGAAGAAGGCACTGGACCAGCAATTATCGAGAATGGATTCTTTATTTCATTCACTGCAACAACACGCATTTGCAGGGACGCTCTAACCAATGACCAACTTCCAGTTCCTCCACCCCGAATTCAAACCGCTCTTCGAGCCGGCTAAGGGCGCGGAGCAACTGGTCTATTCCGATCCACGGGCCTGCTGTATGCGAACGCGGCACGCGCTGGAACAGGCGGTGCATTGGCTGTACGAACACGATCGCGATTTGCGGATGCCATACGACCGCAACCTCAACGCGTTGTTGACAGATCGCGACTTCGAGCGCCTGCCACCGCCGCCGGTGTTGCAGAAGATGCGCTTGATCCAGCGTTTCGGCAACCAGGCGGTGCATGCCAATCAACCGATCGGTTCGCTGGATGCGTTGCGGCTGGTGCGTGAACTGTTTCATGTGCTGTTTTGGCTAGCGCGCACCTACACCCGTGCAAGCGACCCGAAATCCATTGAAGCCAGCTTCGACGACAAGCGTGTGCCAAAACTGGTGCGTGCTGATGAAGCTATCGCACTAACTCGCGGTGAGTTGAAGAAACAGGAAGCCAAGTTCCAGCAGCAAATCGATGAATTGAAGGGCCAGCTTGAAGCACGTGAGGCGGCTATCGCTGAGCAGGCTGCGACGCTGGCTGAGCGAGAGGCACTGATTGCACGTATCGACGTGGAGCTCGCGGCCAAGCGCGCCACACTGGCGGTTGCCAAATTCGCCAACATCGCCGTGCCGGATACACACGATTACGACGAGGCGGATACGCGTCGTTTCTTTATCGATGTGCTGTTACGCGAAGCAGGTTGGGAGCTGGGCAAGAACGCTTCCGTCGAAGTGCCGGTTACCGGCATGCCCAACGAAAAGGGCGAGGGCTTTGTCGACTACGTGCTATGGGGCAAGGACGGCCTGCCGCTGGCTGTGGTGGAAGCCAAGCGCAGCCTGAAAGACCCGGATGTGGGTCAACAGCAGGCGAAGTTGTATGCCGACTGTTTGGAGGCGGAGAAAGGTCGACGGCCACTGATCTTCTACACCAACGGCAATTACACCTGGCTATGGGACGACCGTCGCGCCCCGCCGCGTGAGGTGCAGGGTTTCTACACCCGTGAAGAGCTGGAGCTGTCGATCCAGCGGCGCGAGCTGCAGACTGATCCACGTACGCTGCCGATCAATAACATCATCGTTGAGCGTAGCTATCAGCATCGAGCTATTCGCTCTATGGCTGAGGCGTTGGCTGAAGGTCGTCGCGCGGGTTTGCTGACCATGGCCACCGGTACCGGCAAAACGCGCATGTCCATCGCACTGGTGGAATTGCTAATGCGTGCCAATTGGGTCAAGCGCGTATTGTTTCTGGCTGATCGTGTTGCGCTTGTGAAGCAGGCAGCCAATGCGTTCAAGGAGCATTTGCCGGATTCCAGCCCAGTGAACCTGGTGACTGAGAAGAACGGGAAGGGGCGTGTGTGCCTCTCCACCTACCCAACGATGATGGGCTTGATCGATGAGATGGAGGGCGACCGTCGTAAATACGGTGTTGGTCACTTCGACCTTATCGTGATCGACGAAGCGCATCGCAGCGTGTATCAAAAGTACGGCGCAATCTTCAGGTATTTCGACAGCTACCTTGTGGGCTTGACGGCGACGCCGCGTGATGAAGTAGATCGCGATACATATCATTTGTTCGGTCTGGAAACCGGTGTGCCCACCGACGCTTATGGCCTGGACGAGGCGGTGGCCGACGGCTACTTGGTGCCACCCAAATCACATTCGGTACCGCTCAAGTTTGTACGCGAAGGCATTCGTTACGATGAACTGCCCGATGATGAGAAGGAGCATTGGGAGTCGCTGGACTGGGGTGATCGAGCTGGTGAAGGTGAGGAATCCATCGTTCCTACTGAAGTGCATGCCTCGGAGGTCAACAAACAGCTGTTCAACGAAAGCACTGTCGACCTGATGCTCAAGCATCTGATGCAAAATGGCATCAAAGTGGATGGCGGTGACAAGCTGGGCAAGACCATCATTTTCGCCGTCAATCAGAAGCACGCTGAGTTCATTGCCAAGCGCTTCAACCATCACTATCCGCATCACAACGGTGAGTTCGCCCGCGTGATCACCCATGCGGTGAACTATGCGCAGAGCCTGATCGATGACTTCAGCAGCAAGCTCAACAAGCTGCCACAGATCGCCATCTCGGTGGACATGTTGGATACCGGCATCGACGTGCCGCAGGTGCTGAACTTGGTGTTCTTCAAAGCGGTACGCTCGAAAGTGAAGTTCCTGCAAATGATCGGGCGCGGCACGCGACTGAGCCCGGATCTGTTTGCGCCAGGCGTGGACAAGGAAGAGTTCTACATCTTCGACTTCTGCGCCAATTTCGAATACTTCAACGAGAACCCACGCGGCGCATTGGGTGGGGCGGCGGAGCCGCTAGGCAAGCGCTTGTTCAAGGCACGACTTGATTTGCTCGCGTTGCTGTCACCGGGCAAGGCGCTCGGTACTGGTGGGGTTGCGGATGAGGCTGGCAGTTACGATGCGTTTGTCTCGCTGCGCGGTGAGCTCACCGATGAACTGCATGGCGAAGTCGCTGCGATGAATCTGGACAATTTCATCGTTCGAGCAGAACGCGAACATGTGAGTCGGTTCGCGGGACGTGAGACGTGGAATGCATTAGATGACAGCGCACTTGGCGATCTGCGTGCCTATGTTGCGGGCCTGCCAAGCGAACGCCAGGCCGAGCACATTACCGCCAAGCTTTTCGATCTGATCTGTCTCAACCTCCAACTTGCACTTATCCGATCGACTTCTGACTTTGTCGCGTATCGCGACAAGATCATCGACCTGGCCAGCGAGCTGGAAACCATGGACGCTATTCCTGCAGTACGTGCTGAGCTGGCTTTGATCCAGGAAATGCAGGCTGAGGAGTATTGGAAAGGCATCACCGTGCCCATGATCGAGTCCGCACGACGTAAATTACGTGGACTAATCCAGTTCATCGAGCGTCGTTCAATCAAGCCTGTCTACAGCGTGTTGACCGACGAGATTAGTGAGGCCACCTTGATTGATCTCAAGGACTTCAGCACGGGTATCAACCTTGCCCAGTACAAGAAGAAGGTCGAGGCTTATATCCGCGCCAACGAAAACCACATCGCTATCGCCAAGCTCAAGCATAACAAGCCGCTAACGCCGACAGACTTGCGTGAGTTGGAGCGCTTCGTTTACGAGTCTGAGCCGGTGGAGAGTCGGACGCGTTTTGAGCAGTGCTACGGCGCAGATAAGCCTCTGTCGGTGTTCATTCGCTCGCTGGTGGGTTTGGACCGCAATGCTGCCAAGGAAGCCTTTGGCCAGTTTCTCGATGAAAGCCGTTATTCCAGTCAGCAGATTCGTTTTGTTGACATGGTCATCGACAGGCTGACTCAGAGAGGGGTTATGGACCCGGGCCTGCTTTATGAGCCGCCGTTCACTGGATTGCACCATGAGGGCTTGGATGGTGCATTTCCGGATGCGGATGCGGGCGTCATTATGGCCATCATCGAAGAGATTAATCATCGTGCTGCTGCGTAGTTGTGTGTAAGGCTCTCCTGAGCCTCACACACAAAGACAAGACGCCGTACAGGCCACTACGAGCCTCCATACCTGCCTATCTACCTCTCATCCAACATGCGTTCGTACGCATGCGAGTTGCAGCTTCGGCCCATTTGGATGAGGGCGGCGGCGCCGAAGAGGGCGCTGGAGAGGTGGGTGGTGCTTATTTCGTCGGCGTAGCCGATGGCTTCGGCGAGGGTGTGGACGATGCCGTGGGCGTAGTCAAGCCAGACGGATGCGTCGTCGATGAGATCTTGTGGTGTGGCGGCGGGGGCGATGTTGTATTGGGCGTTGATCGAGATCAGCAGGTCGTGGGATCGCGTTGTCATCGGAGGCTCCGTTCCTTGGTTCGGAAGCCGCCGCCCGAGCGCAAGGCTGGGCGGCGGACGTGCCGAGATGAGAACCCGAGACAGAGAGCTCGGTCAGGCCTAAGCCTGCCCGACACGTCCGCCATAAGGCGAACGTGGGACACATAAGGCTTGGCGCCTCATGCGCTCTGGTTATCGGGGTCTCATACCCGGTCGCCGAATTCGCGGCGACCCTCAAACGCTAAGGCTCAGGAATAGATGAGTCAAGCAGCGTTGCTACTACGAACGACTACACGTGAGCCACTGGAAATCAAAACGCCCCGCGTTAGGCAGGGCGCTTTGTTTTGTATCTGCGAATAACGTGTTCCGGCTTTGACTTTGATCAGACAAACGTCCATCGGAAGTAGCACTGTTTACGCGGCCCAGGGCGGTGTAAATGGAGCACCGCCAGCGATCATCGCTTGCCCGCCGACGGGCAGAATCGCCACGGCACGAAACGGTGCGGCATCGGGATTGCTGATCTCGAAGTCGGTATGAGCAGGCACGACCAGCGCGCTGCCTGCGGTCACCTCATAAGTTTTATCGCCGACGCGCGCCAATGCGCGTCCTTCCAGCCCGACGAAGGTTTCTTCGCGCGTGAGTTGATGTGGCACGGCGGGTATGCCGGCGGGCAGGGTCACGATCCATACGGCGTTTTCGGTCGCTCCGCGGTTGGGTGAGGTCAACCCGGTAAAGGTCGCGCCATGCAGGCTGAAGGTAGGGGCATCGGTCGTCGCAACGAATGGCATGTTGATTCCCTGTCTCGTCTTGTCTTTGATATGATTCACTAAAGAATATAAACCTTGGTGAACTAATGTCAACGAAGGCGCCCGTGGATTTCGGCATCCTGCTCAACACCTCGTTTGGGGTGTTCAAGACCGGGTTGCATGAGTACTTGGCGGAGGCGGGCTTCGAGGATGTGGGGCGATCCTTTGGCTATGTATTCCGCTTGCTCGAGCCTGAGTCGCTCAATTTGCAGGCTGTGGCCAGCCTCCTTGAGATCACTCCACAAGGGGCGTTGAAGCTGATCAACGACATGGTGGCCAAGGGTTATGTCGAGCGACGGGATGATTTGACCGATGGACGCGTGAAGCAACTGGCGTTAACACCACGCGCGTTGAAAGCCATGGCGGCGGCACGGCGTTTCCATGCGAAGTTCGAGAGTGACCTTGCAGACCGCATCGGTGCGCGGCGTGCCGCCACAGCGCGGCTGGCACTGGAAGACATCGTTGTCCATTACGGTGACGAAGGCCCGCCCCAGTTGCGCCCGCTCTATCTGTAGGCCGGCGGGGCGGGCGCACGCGCATCCTGGTTGCGCTGATCGCCCCGCGTTTGAACGATCTGCTGCCATCGGCATTACAACAAGCTAATGTTCCACAGTGCACAGTGGCTACGGAGGTAACACGCCGTTAGCCCACTGTTGAGCCGCGGAACGCGGTCGAGGTTATGACCATGCTTGCTCACACTTCTCCATCATCTCGTTCACCCTCACTTATCCATGTGTGGCTGGATCGCGTTGCAGGAGTTGCCAGACACATGGGAATCATCGAGTCGCCGCCAACGCCGCAACCTCTGACCCACAGGCAGCAATTGCTGATGGCACAGAATAGAAAGCGGGCCGAGGAACGGGCGCACCAGCGCTGAAAGTTAGCTGGAATGATTTAGCGCGACGCGAATATGAATCGAGTGATGCTTCCGCGCTGATCAGGTGCTGGCCTTTTCGCGTGAAACAACGGAAATATCCTCGTTCCTTCGGGTCACTGGGAAGTAGTGGCTAGCGCTGACGATGGCATGGCGTAACCGGCCGTCGCTGCGATGCGATTTGCGAATGGCCTTTGTAACCGAGCATGTCGCTGTAGACGTTGTTGTATGCGTCGGTGTTGCCCTGCTCACGCGGCGCGAACACGATCTACATGCCGTGATTGGCTTTACCGCCCACCGAACATCGGCCCTTGTTGCGCCTGCGCATTGATCTGCGCGCTATGCGCCCGAATCTCGCTCATCATCTGTACTTGTTGCTGGTCGTAGTGCTGCACGTGTTGCATGGTCTGCTGCCTTTCAGTGTTCCAGGAATAAACTGATATTTACCGACGGCAAATACAACATCTGGATCACTTTTTTGAAGCCCCTGCCTCCGCTGAATCTCTGCAAGTGTCATTTGCGAAAAGTCAATTACTTGATTGGAAGGGATGACTTTGTATCTGCCTCCATTGTCTTTTATGGTTCCGCGATTGTAGGAGTTATAGTCGCCCTCGCCACTACTAATAAGCTCCATTAATGGATTTATCATGGCCTTATCCTTATTCACTTAAATATTCCATCGGGATAACGTTGAGGCTTGTGGTGTACTCCCACCCAGATACAACGAATCCAGCCGCATACCTGCCTGGCTCATCCAGATCTCTCATGTCACCGTAAACCGTTACACTAAGCGGCGTACCGTTCTTGGTGTAATGCATGACGTTGTACCCATCCGACGTCGAACGGAATATCTCCGGAACCACGTCGCAAACCCTGCAACTTATGTCACCCGGGTCTTTTTTGCAGACCTCATCGTAAGCATTGCCTTTCACGGCATCATGGCAATGCGGATTAGTCATTGGCACCCATCCATCAGCAATAAGTTTCTTTCTGAATTCAACAAAAGTTCCTATTTTCTTGTAGTCAGGCCCGAGTTTCGGCTTGGTCGTTTCCACCGGAATATGCTCAATCAAGTGCGTTGTTTTTCCCTGATCGACCGGTTCGGTCATAGCAGTTGTTCCGGACGTCGACGCTACCGGGTTACACGCCATCGTCCCTGCCGCCAAAGCTGCCACAGCAGCCAACTTGGTCAGTTTCATCACTTCATCCTCCTTGCTCTTTTGATTCGCGGACACTGGCAGCACATCGTGCCGCCATGATTTGGGCTTGCGCTTGGGGATCACCGGCAACCCACCGGGCGGCATCGGCCCCAGTTCGCGCGCCGTGCGTTCGTTGACGATCGCCAGGTCCCGCAGCAGTTGCAGGTCATACAGCCGATCGGGCGTAGCTAGTTTGTGTACCGGGATCAACGAGGAGGGGCGTGCACCTTCCTCGTGATGTGCATCCACTT
>JBARCX010000361.1:0-2641 GCA_049794535.1 Rhodanobacter sp. | reverse complement strand
CCTATGTACGGATCGATTTTTCTGATGAGGATGCTTATCTTGCTCGATTGTCATCCGGTCGACGCAAGGACATCCGCCGCAAATTGCGTAAGCGTGACGAGGTAACGATAGAAGCCGTGCCATGCGGCGATGCACGCTTTGCCGAGGAAGCTACGATCGATGCGTTCTATGCGTTATTCGAAAACGTTTACGCACAAAGCGAGATCCATTTCGACAAACTGAGTCGCGCATTTTTTGCAGCCATATTGCGCGACGCTTCCAATGGCGGCGTGGTATTCGTCTATCGCCATCAGGATGTGATGATTGGCTGGAACCTGTGCTTCGTCATCGATGGCAAGTTGATCGACAAGTACGTGGGCTTTGCCTACCCGCAGGCGCGCGAGCAGAATCTCTACTTCACTAGCTGGTTCCAAAACCTGGCGTTTGCCCGCGAGCAGGGTCTTACGCATTACGTGGCCGGTTGGACCGATCCGCAGGTCAAGGCCTCTCTGGGCGCACAATTCACCTTGACCCGCCACGCGATTTATTTGCGCAATCCGCTGCTGCGCGCGTTGGCGCGACGGTTGGGCAAGTTCTTTGAAAGCGACAGCCAATGGGTGCCAGGACGCGAGGATAAAGCGGATCAGCAGGCGCCATGAGTAACACTTCGAAAAGCAGGTACCTCGATGAGCAAGCGTGAGCCGCTGATTCTAGATTTCGATAGCTCGATCGGGATCATCCCTGGCGCCACCACGATTCCGCTTACCGGCTGGCAGGAGGCGATCCGCTTCGGTTGCACACTGCGTACCTTCAATCGTCTGCGCCAACACCTCAATGCGCTGCTGCCGGCTAACTACGGCACCGTGCTGATGGGCTCCGGTGATTACCATCACCTCACCTGGCCACTGGTCGAGCGGCAGCGTTCACGTGGGCCGTTCCAGTTGGTGGTGTTCGATAACCATCCGGACAACATGCGTTTTCCGTGGGGCATCCACTGTGGCTCATGGGTGCGCAAGGTAGCCATGCTGCCGTACGTGAGCCATGTGCACGTGGTGGGCATCACATCCGGCGATATCGGCGCCAAGCACGCGTGGGAGAATTACCTGCGCCCACTACGTGCCGGCAAACTGAGCTACTGGTGCATGGACGTCGATGTGGGTTGGGCAAACCGACTCGGCATAGCCGATGCGTTTCATCGCTTTGATGATCCCGATGCGCTGACTTGTGCATTCGTGAAGCAGCTACGCCGTGCGCCGCAGCCTACCTATCTGTCGATAGACAAGGATGCCTTCAGCGTCGATACCGCGCGTACCAACTGGGATCAGGGGCGGGTCGAAGAGCACCACGCGATGGCGATCATCGAGGCGTTGCGCGGACAGATCGTCGCCAGCGACATCAATGGTGAGGTGTCTGCTTATACCTACACCACCTGGTGGAAGCGCATGCTCAGTGGTATGGACGGCCAAACGCCGATTCCGCAAAGCGAGCTGGATGCGTGGCAATTGCAGCAGCGTGCATTGAATACGCGGTTGCTGGCGGCGATCGGGGACAGTAGCGTCTAGAAGATGCTAGGAGCGGGGCAGGTGAGCAAGGAGCATTCCTCAGTCCTTTTGTTTCAGCACCGCATCCATCAAGCCTGGAAACCGCGCGTCCAGTTCGGTCCGGCGCAGCATGTTCTGGTGCATGGTGCCGGCAGCGCGTGTGGTGACGAGTCCTGCCTCGCGCAGGATGCGGAAATGATGGGACACGCTGGACTTGGGGCGGCCGCCATCGAGTTCTCCGCAACTGGCTTCTTCGACCTGGGACAGATGCCTGACGATTTCCAGGCGAACCGGGTCGCTCAGGGCGTGGAAAATCCGCTCCAGGCTGAGTTCTTCGGTGGGAGGGTGCTTGTAGGGACGCATGGTGCCCATTGTACGGGTTTTTGCTTATTACTCGATAGTTCGATTATTATCGAATAAGCGAATCGACTCATCTCCTACGGAACCCCTATGTCTGCCTTATTCGAACCCTTCAAACTTAAAGATGTTTCCCTGCGTAATCGCATTGCCATACCGCCCATGTGTCAGTACTCGGCAGTCGATGGTGTGATCAACGACTGGCACCGGGTGCACCTCTCGGGATTGGCTCGTGGTGGTGCGGGTCTGGTCATCGTCGAGGCGACGGCCGTAGCCCCGGAGGGGCGTATCACCCCTGGTTGCACCGGCCTTTGGAACGACGAGCAGGCGCAGGCTTTCGTGCCGGTGGTCAACGCGATCAAGGCGGCTGGCGCGGTTCCGGGTATCCAGATCGGGCATGCAGGTCGCAAGGCCAGCGCCAATCGGCCCTGGGAAGGTGACGACCATATCGCCGAGGGCGATCCGAGCGGTTGGCAGACCATCGCGCCCTCAGCCATTCCGTTTGGCGGTGGCTTGCCCAAGGTGCCGACGGCGATGACGCTCGAGGACATTGCGCGCGTGCGCGACGATTTCGTGGCGGCGGCCAAGCGTGCTCGCGATGCTGGTTTCCAGTGGCTGGAATTGCACTTTGCACATGGCTATCTCGCGCAGAGTTTCTTCTCAGTGCATTCCAATCAGCGTGACGATCAGTACGGCGGCAGTTTGGAGAATCGCAGTCGGTTTCTGCTGGAAACGTTGGCTGCGGTGCGGAAAGGTTTGCCAGA
>JBARCX010000360.1:0-2193 GCA_049794535.1 Rhodanobacter sp. | reverse complement strand
GCCCAAGCCTTCACCCAGCAAGCCACCGCGGCCGGGGTGACGGTCAACCTCACCACCGAGTCACCCGACACCTACCTCACCCTCACCAACGTCCGGAACCTCGAGACCACCCCGTTCCAGGCGTTCTACGACGTCAACCGGCCCGCGGCAGTCCACCTGGCGCTGATAGACGGCAAAGGCGCCCCGTTCAACTTCACCGGCGAGGGCGCCTCCTACTACCAGGCCCTCGCCGCGGCGATGGCCACCGTCGACGACAAGACCCGAGCCAACCGGTTCCTCGAGATCGAGCACGACTTCTACGACAACGGCGGCGACATCGTGTGGGGCTTCGCCGAGCAGCTCGACGCCTCGCGCCCCGGGGTCAGTGGGGTCACCTGGAGCCAGTCCACGCCGCTGTTCCATCGAGTCACCATGTCGTGAGCACTACCCGTCCCCGGTGGCCGGCCACGCTGGCGGCTCGCCTCGGTCTGCTCGTCGCCACCCTGGCCGCCGAGTCGATGCTGCTCTTCGGGGCGCTCCAGCTCATGCCCGGCGACGCCGCCAGCACGGTACTGGGCACCAACGCCACGCCGGCCAGCATGGCCGCCTTCCGCCGCCGCCTCGGGCTCGACCACAACCTCGCCGTCCGCTACGGAGAATGGATCGGCCACGCGTTGACCGGGAACCTCGGCACCAGCACCCAGTCGGGCCAGTCGGTGACCTCGGTCATCGCCCAACCGCTCCTCGACACGCTCATCCTGGCCGGGATCGCAGGCGCGCTCATCGTCGTGTGCTCGCTCGCCATCGGCATCGTGGCCGGCGTCCGCCCCGGAAGCCGGACCGACACCGGACTGTCCACCGGGACGCTGCTGGTGGTCTCGGTCCCGGCCTTCGTGTTCGCCAGCGTGCTCGCCATCGTTTTCGCCGGGGTGCTCCACCTCCTGCCCGCCGCGTCGCTCCTGCCCTTCGGCGGCACCCCGCTCACCCAGCCTGACATCCTCGTCCTGCCTGCCCTGAGCCTGGTCATCTTCGGCACCGCATGGGCCAGCCGGCTCGTGCGGGCCGCCGTGGCCGACGCCACGGTCCTGCCCCATGTCGAAGCCGCTCGCCTGGCGGGACTCCCACTGTCGCGGGTCCTGGTCCGCCACCTGCTCCCCGAAACGGTTGGCCCCTGCGCCCAGGCGTTCGCCTGGCTCACCACCCTCCTCGTCGGCGGGACCGTAGTGGTCGAACAGATCTACAGCTACCCCGGTCTCGGCCAGGTCCTCGTCACCGCGGTACGCGACCACGACACCCCGGTCGTGGAGGCGGTCGGGCTGCTCATCGTCGCCGTGGTCACCGTCGCCTTCGTCCTGGCCGACGCGGTAACGGTCCTCACCAACCCCAAACTGCGGGAGGAACGGTGACCGTCCTCCTCTCGAGCGAGTCGTCGCGGAACGCACCGCCGGCCGGCGGACCCTTCCGACCACGCCGCAGACCACGGCGGACGTCGCTTGTTTCTTGGGTGATCTATGCCGCCGCCCTCGCCGCCCTGGCATTCGCGGTCCTGGGGCCCCTGTTTGCTCCCGACAACCCCGCCCATCTCGTCGGCCGGTCCTACACCCCGCCCGGCGGCGGGCATCTCCTCGGCACCGACGACCTCGGCCGCGACATCTGGTCACGAGTGCTCGCCGGCGGCCGGTCGCTCATCGTGCTCCCCCTGATCGCGACCGGCATCACCTGCGGGCTCGGCGCCGCCATCGGGATCACCAGCGGATACCTCGCCGGGCGCTTCGACCGTGGCGTCACCGTCCTCACCGGCCTGATGCTCGTCATCCCCTCGGTCCTCGTTCTCCTAGTCATCCTCGACGGCTGGGGCTACAGCGACCTCACCCTGATCGCCGCCGTGGTCGTCACCGGCACCCCCTTCGTCACCCGCCTGGCCCGAGCCACGACGTTTCGCTCTGCCCGCAGCGGCTACGTCGAACAGGCCGCCGGTCTCGGGGAGTCCACCACGTCTATCCTGGTACGCGAGATCGCTCCTAACGTGGCCGGACCACTCCTCGCCGACGCCGGGATGCGCCTGGTCACCTCCATCGAGATCATCGCCACCGCCGCCTTCTTGGGGTTCGGTCCCGACACCGCCAACTGGGCCACGATGGTCAACGAAAACCTCCAGGGCATCACCCTCTCACCCTGGAGCGTCGCCGCCCCCGCCGCCGCCCTCGCCTTCCT
>JBARCX010000359.1:0-1762 GCA_049794535.1 Rhodanobacter sp. | reverse complement strand
TATTGCGTACTGGACGCCGCACGCTCGACCGCTACCGCAGACAGTTCGCTGTCCTTGCCCTGCAGCAAACCGGTACCTGCCAACAGCAGGTTAGTGAAGCTGCTGGTCATCACCAGGCTGCGATCGTTGGTGCGCTCATCGAGCACCAGCACCGTTACGCGCGGATCATCGTTATAGAGCGTGGCGAGCTTGCCATTGGCGTTACAGGTAATCACCAAGTGGCGATAAGCCGGCGCATCGACCAGCAACCGGCTGACCACGCCGCAGCTCTCCGGGCTGTCACCCGAACGCGCCAATGAAATCAGCAGACCCGGCCCCGGCGGCAGTACGCTGCGCCAATGGGTGAGCAAGGTACCTGCGGCAATCGCCTGCACCGGTATGCCGAGGCCCAATTGCAGATTGGGTGCCAGGCATTCGCCGATATACATCGAGCTGCCGGAGCCGGTGAGCACCACATGGCTCGGCGATGGGGTCAAAGCCTGAGTGAGCCGCTGCAGAATGGAGGGCGTGCGCAGCAACCCGGCGGTATCGCGCCACGTGGACGGCTGTTGCAGGATCTCGCGCACGGTATCGGCGTAGCCGGCTTTCTGTTGCTCAGCGACTGCTTTCGATTGCAGCTCCGATAGCGTTACGAAATCTTTCGTTTGCTTATCAAGTATTGACATTTATCTCAATTCACCCGAATGTGAAACCATCCGATTACGGATCCCAGGGTATTCGAAATGAAACAAAGCTTACAAGCCCCTTCGAAAGCTTCCGAAAAGTTTTCGCAACTCTCGCTCTCACACGGCAAGCGCACACGCCTGTGGCGCCTGCTGTACGGCTCCGGCCCGCGCAATGGCAGCCTGCTTGTGCTGCCGCTGGACCAGGGGTTGGAGCATGGTCCCACCGACTTCTTTCCCCATCCACCGGCCGTCGATCCGAGCTATCAGTTCGAACTCGCCGAGGCCGGTGGCTTTTCTGCGATCGCGCTAGGCATCGGCCTGGCCGAAAAGTACATGACGGAGTACTGCGGCCGCGTGCCGCTGATCCTCAAGCTCAACGGCAAAACCAACATCCCCAGCGATGCCGAAGCCACCTCGCCGCTGTTCGCCTCGGTTGAAGATGCCGTGCGCCTCGGCGCCGACGCCGTGGGTTACACCATGTATGTCGGTTCTCCGCGCCAGCATGACGAATTCCGCCAGTTCGAACAGGTGCGCCGCGATTGCGAGCGCTATGGCATGCCGCTGGTGCTCTGGTCGTACCCACGCGGCAGCGCGGTAAACGCCAAGGGCGGCACCAACACGCTCTATGCACAGGATTACGCGGCACGCGTGGCACTGGAGCTCGGCGCCGACATCGTGAAGCTGCACGAACCCAACGACAGCGTCGCCAACGTACCGGCACCGTACGATCAGCTGCGTGAAGACGCCGGCGCGCGCTGCGCACGTGTCGTTCGCTCGGCTGGCCGCACCATGGTGCTGTTCTCCGGTGGCGAAAAGAACGACGACGATGCCGCCGTACTGCGCAAGGTCGAGTTCTACATGCAGTCCGGCGCCAACGGCGTGATGTTCGGCCGCAACATGTGGCTACGCCCGTTCGATCAGGCCGTCGCGCTAACCCGCTCGGTGCATGACATCATGGCGAAGTACCCGCGCTAAATCGGCAACGCGTATTTTTGCTTTTTCTTTTTGGTTTTGCTCTTCGAGAAGTGCGCGCAGGACGCGCGCTGCTGTTGGGGCCCCCTGTGCGGCGGTGAGGTTCGGACGACAGGCCCGCAGGG
>JBARCX010000358.1:0-14088 GCA_049794535.1 Rhodanobacter sp. | reverse complement strand
GCTCACGCCGGGCTGCTGCATGCGTGCAGCGATGGTCTTTGCCCAGGCCTGATTACGCTGGACGATCAATTGTTGATACAGCGCTGGACTTTGTTGGCGCAGATCGGTGTTTTCGATGCTGGCGATGGTATCGACGTCGCCGTTTTTCCAGGCATCGATCAACTCACGGATCTTGGCGGGACCACTGGCGACATCGGTCAGCGCCTGGCGCAGAAAATCGAGCTGCATCGCGACAGGCATATCGGCGAGCATGCGGATTTGTTGTTCGGAGGTTTCCAGCCCATCGACGGGTTTGCCGGCAGCCAGCATGCGGGCTTTGAGTATCTTGTCGACACCCAGCTTGGGATCAAGTCCGGCCTGCATTAACGGAGCAATGGTCAGCGTCAGTCCGGCGAGCCAGGGGCGCATGGGTTGGAGCATGGCCGCGCCACCAGGGAGCTTGGCAGCCTCTGCGGCTTGCTGCAGCTTCGTCTGATCGCTCGCATCCAACAGGCTGGAAAGCGGGTGATCGAGGTCGATGCCGTACTTCAATACGAGCGCTTGCATCGTCGTCGCGTCGTCGTCGATTAATTCGATACTGAGGCGACTGCTTTGCTGCAAGGCGGTGTCGATCTGCGGCGTGGACCAGTTAGCATCCTGTGGTAGCAGATGCACAGTACCGAATAGATACACCGTGGCTTGGCCGTTCTTTGCTGCCCACAATGCGGGATGGGCCAGCGTAAGAACCGGTACAGACAGCAACAGCAGGGCAATCAGGCAGCGGCGAAGCAGGCGCATGGAATGTCCTGAACGATATGAGCGAAGACTCGGAGCGTAACCGAGATCGAGAGCAGTTCTTAGCGCGGCACGCGATAGCCACCCGGTACACCGCGCGGACTCAGTGTGAGTTGCCATAGTTGGTCGCGACGGCTGCGGAATACCGCGGCAGATACGGCCAGGTAGTAGTGCCACATGCGACGGAAGCGCTCGTCATAGCTCTGCGACAACACCGCCCAGGCAGCATCGAAGTTGGCGCGCCATGCGGTCAGTGTGCGGTCGTAGTCGGTGCCGAAGTTGTGCCAGTCCTCGATCACGAACAAGCCTTCCAGTGCAGCTGCGACCTGGCTTGCTGCAGGGATCACTGAGTTCGGAAATATATATTTCTCTATCCATGGATCGGGGCGAGCGGGTGCGCCGTTGCTGCCGATGGCATGCAAAAGGAACAGGCCGTCGTCGGGTAGGCAGCGACGCGCTACTTCGAAATAGCTACGGTAGTTCTTGCCGCCGACGTGTTCGAACATGCCAATCGACATGATGGCGTCGAAGCGTTCGTCGAGTTCGTGATAGTCCTGCAGGCGAATTTCGATGGGGAGCCCGTGGCACAGCTCACGCGCGAACTCGGCTTGCTCCTGCGATACGGTGACGCCTACACCGCTGACGCCGTAGTGCTCGGCGGCATACTTCAATGCCTCACCCCAGCCACAGCCGATATCGAGTACGCGCTGGCCGGGCTTGAGTTGCAACTTGCGACAGATCAGGTCGAGCTTGGCGGCTTGTGCGTCGTCGAGGTTGGTGGCTTCGGCCCAGTAGCCACAGGAATAAACCAGGCGCTTGCCGAGCATCGCCTGGAACAGGTCATTGCCGAGGTCGTAATGCGCCTTGCCGATCTCGAACGCATGCTCACCGCGCTGCAGGTTGATGAAGCGTGCCTTGAGATGTGCGATCAAGGTATCCAACGTCTTCAAGTGCTCGTCCAGGTGCGAGGACAGCACATGAGTGAAGAAGCCGGGCAGGTCGTCTGCATCCCACCATCCATCCATATAGGCTTCGCCAAGTCCTAGCGAGCCATGCGCAAATACGCGCGAGTAGAGGCGATCGTCGTGTACGTGAATGTCAGTGGGGGCGCTTCCGTCGAGGTGCACGCCGACCTGTTCCAGCAAGTCGGCAGCACGCTGCTTCAGGGAGTCCTGGCTCATCGAATCACTCCTTGCTGATAACACCGAAGCGGGTAGGTGCGCGTGCATAGACCAGTTCCACGCCTGCATCGCGCACAAGCTGTAGCAATGTCTCGGCTTCACTCTCGCGCAACAGGAATTCGACCTTCACTGGCAGATCGTCAGCGAGTTCGAAGAACTCCTCATGGTGTAGCACACCGTGCCGCCCGAAGCCGGCGATGGCACGAAACACTGAGCCGCCGCCCAGCTTGTGCCGCTTGGCCAGCTCCAGGATCCACTCTGAGATCAGCAGGCCATCGTGCCTTGCGTGGACATGAGTGAAGAAGCGCAGGTGCACTCCATCGATCAGGGTTTCCTTGGTCATGTCAGGCTCCAATCAATGGCGCAGTAGGCCGCGCGTAAGAAAGATACCGAGGATGGTCATGCTGAGCGACCCAATCAGGTGCATCGCCACATGACCGCCGAACCACAGGTATTGGTGACGCAGCAGCAGTGTGTCGGCTTCGGCCGAGAAGGTGGAAAAGGTAGTGAGTCCGCCGAGGAAGCCGGTAAGCGCGAACAGCCGAAGTTCCGGAGGAAGCGTCTGGAAGTGCTCGAAGATACCCATCATGCAACCCATGATCAGGCCGCCCAGCAAGTTGGCTGCGAGCGTACCTAAGGGGAGTGTGGGGAAGATCGGGTTAAGCAGGATGCCGAGTATCCAGCGTATCCAGCAACCGATAGCGCCGCCCAAGCCGACGGCAATGAAACCGCTGATGCTCACGTTGATGAATCTCCTGTTTGCGAATGCATACATCCACGGCAACAGGCACGCCTGCGCCGCCGGAAACCGGTGGTGCAGGCATCATCAACCCCTGTATCAACCCATACGGGGTGGTTCGTTCCGCAACGGAACGGGAGGCATGCCATCTCCCTCATGATAGGCATGCTAGCCGATGCGATGGGGGGCTGGTCAATCAGATGGCGTGTCGAAACCGTGAATCGGTTCTGAGGTTCGACGATACACTCGCTTATCCTTCGGCCGCCCGGCCAACGTGGTTTGTCATGACCCTCGATATTCGCTCCACGCGGCGCAGCCTGCCATGGCTGTTGGCGGCCTTGTCGATGATCGGTCCATTTTCGATCGACGCGATCTTTCCGTCCTTTCCATTGATTGGCCGGCACTTCGGCGTGGACGACGTGGCGCTGCAGCAGTTGATCAGCGTGTATCTGCTGGCCTATGCGGTGATGTGTCTGTTCCACGGCGCGATCTCCGATGCGATCGGGCGTCGACCGGTGATCATCGTCGGCATGCTGGTATATGCACTGGCTTCGGCGTTCGGGGCGCTGTCCACGTCATTCACCATGCTGCTGGTATGCCGGGGCGTGCAGGGGCTCAGTGCTGGTACCGGCATCGTGGTGGGGCGAGCCGTGGTGCGCGACACCCTGGAAGGTCCTGCCGCGCAGAAGCTCATGTCGCGGGTGATGATGATCTTCGGTATCGCACCGGCCATCGCGCCGATGGTGGGTGGTCAACTGCTGGGCGTGGGTGGATGGCACGGCATGTTCTGGGTGTTGACGGTGTTCACGGTGTTGCTGGCCGTGGCGGTGTCCTGCTGGCTGGAGGAAAGCCACCCCGTGTCGCATCGGATTTCATTCGCACCACGCACGTTGCTTGCGAGTTATATAGGCTTTGGCCGTGATCGTGCATTTTGGCCGTTGTTGATTTCCAGCTTGGTGAACTTCGCCGGGTTGTTTCTATACATCGCCTCTGCACCGCGCATTGTGCGCGAGTTACTGCATCTGTCTGCGCAGGGGTTTCCGTGGCTGTTCGTGCCGGTAGTGATCGGTATGGTCAGTGGCGCCTGGCTGTCGGGTCGGCTGGCTGGCCGACATGGTGTGGCACTTACGGTTGGCCTGGGCTACGCCATTATGTTGATGGCTTGCGCGTTGCATTTGCTCGCTGCATTGCTATGGCCGCAGCCGAGATTGCCGTGGTCGATGCTGCCGTTGATCTTGCAGGGCATCGGTGTGCAGTTGGCTTTTCCGACGCTCACTTTGCTGCTGCTCGATCGCTTTCCACACCAGCGCGGTGGCGTTTCGTCGGCACAGGCGTTTGTGAGCCTGCTGTTTAGTGCGTTGGTCGCTGGCGTGCTATCGCCATGGCTGTCCACCAACATGTTTTACTTGGCGCTGTGCGCGACGGCGATGACGTCTATCGGCTGGCTGTCGTGGCATTGGTACGGCGCGCTGACAAAGCACCGGATGGATCACCAATGCGTGCAGCCCGATGCCGAAGCGGAGCTGCAGGCCGATATTGTCGAGCCGCATTAGGCTCCGCTTGTTGTTGACGTCTTACCAGCCAGCTCAGGCATAGCTGCAATCGTGCGCGCCACTTCTTCCGGCGCGATACCTTGCGCGGGAATCACGTGGTTGCCTGGCCCATAGGGGCCCCATTCGGCGGCATTGGTCACCGTAAAGATGCCTAATGTGGGCACGTCTGATGTGCAGGCCAAATGCATGATGCCGCAGTCGGCACTGATGTAAACGTCCAGGCCGGACAGCACGCTGGCAAGCTTGCGCAGATCGCTGGAGTAATACGCTGGATAGCGCGAACCGAGCATGGAGCGACCGAATGCCGGCAAGATCTCGACAATGCGATGGTTCGGGTGCTGTGTCTGCAGGGTCTGCAGAAAACGTGTCCACCAATCGTCGCCGAGCAATTTGTCGCCGGTCGCATTGGCAAAGATACCGATGATGCCGTGGCCCGGGTTATCGATGCCGTGTGCCAACAGCGAACGGGTGAGTAACTCACGACCGTGTTCGCGATCCGTCTTGCTCAGGCGGATGTCAGGTACTGGGTACGCAGCAGCATCGGTCTTGCGGCCCATCGCGTGGCGCAGCAGGTAGACCGGGCGGCGCCCTTTGCTTTCCAGCTCAGTCGGCAGCGGTACTGGATGGGTGATTTCACCGTGCTTCTTCGGGCTGCTGAAGCCGAGCGTCCAGGTGGCATTCGACAGCAGCATCAACATGCGACCGGTCTGTGAGAGCGGATCGGCGTCGATGGCCAGGTCGTATTGCGTACTGCGCATGTGCCGTAACGTGCCGAAGAACTGGAGAGGGTGCCCAACACCGTGCGCGGGCAGCTTGAAGATGCGATTGACGCTGAAGAAGTGGCCGTAGACGTCAGTGGCGATCGGGCTACGGGTAAGGATGTCGATTTCGGCGGCCGGATAGACCCTTTCCAGCTCCGCCAACAGTGGCGTCAGCAGCAGCGTATTGCCGAGGCTATGACTGACATGGCAAACCAGGATGCGATAGACACCTTGCGCCGGTAGCGCCTCACCGCCGGCTGTTGCGTGGTGACCGAACATGAAGCGCATTAACCGGCGCGCCACGCGGCGGCGCAGGTCGTCGATACCATTAGAGGATTTTGGAGCGCGCGCCACGGTCAGCCTTATATGCAGAGGAGGTGGATGGGGCGGGGCATGGCCGATCGACGTTGCCCGCTTACCACCAGAAAGGCGGCATGTTAGCAGGGCAGTGGTGGGCCCAGTCGTGATTCATCTCGGCTGAGGATCGGTCTGCCTGCCTCGTCAATCAGGCTGTGGTCGTGCAGCCAGGTACGGGCATTTTCCGCATCCTGTTCGAACCAGGCACGGGTGGAGCCAAGGCGGAAGGAATAGCCCCAGGTGTCCATATCGGTCATCAGGCGTGTGCGGCCCACGTTGGGAAGCTCATCGGCCAGTACGATCTGCAGATAGCAGACGGCGTCTTCTTCTTCGATCGAGTCGGTGGCATCGGTATGGACGGCCAAACGCCTGTCCATGGGCAGGACGATCAAGTGGCCTGCCTCGTGCAACAAGGAATGCACCGGAGTGTCGTTGCGAGCATGCACGGTATTGCCGATGATGCCGGCCTCTTCGTCGCCCCAGAAGCTGCCCGGGATCGGTTCACCGTCAGCTACACGCTCTAGTGACAGGCCATAACGTGCGAGTAGGGCAGTGGGGGCGTCGTGTCCGATGTCGGCCAGGCGCAACACATCGGCTTCGATATTCTGGTTTTGCATAGCGATTATCCGTCATCCCGGCAGGTACCGGAATGACGGTTCTGTCGTCAGGTCGTTGCGTTCGAAACGGCGGGTTTGCCGTCGGGCAGTGCAACCGACAGTTCTAGTACTTCGTGTCCACTGTCGCGCTCGAGGTTAATGCTGATGGCTTCGAGATCAACGTGGACGTATTTCTTGATGACTTCGAGCAACTCGTTGCGCAGCAGCGGCAGGTAATCCGGCGCACCACGGGTGGAGCGTTCCTGCGCCACGATGATGCGCAGGCGTTCTTTCGCCACGCCGGCGGTGGGTTCCGGCTTGCGTTTCAGGAAATCAAGAATGCCCATCGTGATCAACCTCCGAACACGCGCTGGAAAAAGCCCTTCTTGGGTACGTCGATGAAACGCAGCGGGCGCTCTTCGCCAAGCACGCGGGCCACGGTGTCGCTATAAGCCTGACCGGCGAGCGAGTTGGCGTCGAGGATCACCGGCACGCCGGCATTCGATGCGGCCAATACGTTTTCCGACTCCGGAATAACGCCGACCACGCTGATGCCGAGAATGTCCTCGACGTCTTTCACGCTGAGCATCTCGCCGGCTTCGACGCGTGTTGGGTTGTAGCGGGTCAGCAGCAGGTGCTGGGTGATCGGGCCGTTGCCACGCTCGGCGCGACGGGTCTTACTGGCAAGCAGGCCGAGGATGCGATCCGAGTCACGCACCGAGGATACTTCGGGGTTAACCACTACGACAGCGTGGTCAGCGAAGTACATGGCCAGGTGCGCGCCTTTCTCGATACCGGCGGGCGAATCACACACAACGTAGTCGAAACCCTCCTCAGACAGGCCGTCGAGTACTTTCTCCACCCCTTCCTGGGTCAACGCATCCTTGTCACGGGTCTGGCTGGCGGCCAGCACGTAGAGATTATCGTGGCGCTTGTCTTTGATCAGGGCCTGCTTCAGCGTGGCTTCGCCGTGTACGACATTGACGAAGTCGTACACCACGCGCCGCTCGCAGCCCATGATCAGGTCGAGGTTGCGCAGGCCGACGTCGAAATCGATGACGGCGACTTTTTTGCCGGCGATCGCCAGGCCGGTGGCAAGCGAGGCGCTGGTGGTGGTTTTGCCGACGCCGCCTTTGCCGGAGGTGACAACAATGATCTCAGCAGTCAAGGGCTCATCTCCAGAATCATGTTCTTATACATGTTCTTGTACATATGGATTGTAAATAGAGGGTCCGTCACAGACGGGCAATCAGCAGCTTTTCCCCTTCCAGCCAGCATCGCACGGATTGGCCTTCGAGGTCGTTTGGAATCTGTTCGAACACGCGGTAGTGACCGGCGATAGCCACCAGCTCGGCGCGGAAGTCGGAGACGAAGATGCGTGCGGTCGTCTCGCCTTGCGCACCGGCCATGGCGCGGCCGCGCAGGCCACCGTAAATGTGGATGTCACCATCGGCGATGACTTCGGCGCCGTTAGCGACAGCACCGGTGACGACAATGTCGCGATCGCGCGCATAGACCTGCTGACCCGAGCGCACATTGCCATCGTGATGCATGGCGCCATGGGCTTGATCGGCGGAGGGTTCGGAAAGAATCGGCTCACGCACCGCTGGTGCTGGTTCTGGGCGTGATGCAGGCTCGGCAGTTGCTGTGACGCTGGCACCATTTGCCGGCTCGTAGGCCGCGCGAAACTTGGCAATGAGCGGAAGGCCCATGCGCTTCGCCAGCGCCTCGGTCTCGTTCGTGCCATAGGCCAGGCCGACGGGCAGCATGCCGGCACTGCGCACAGCTTCAAGCAGTGCGTCGACCGTGCCGTCGTCAGGCAGGTCGAGCAAGTGACTCAGATCCAGCACGACGGCGGCGCGCGAGAACAGTTGCGGTGCGCTGCGCACACGACGCTCCAGCTCATCGCATAGTGCTGCCGCATCAACGCGGCGCACGCGCACACAGGCAATGCCCACCTGACCAAAGCGCAGATCGCAGGTGTCGGAGGTATCCACTCGTGCATTCATGGGTGGCGGTCCCCGGCGAGGCGGCGTGATGGTGATGGGTCGTTGGTGTTGGGCAGGCGTTCGGCCAGCCAGGGCAGGTCAGGTAGGCCGTCGTGCTCTAGATAGGTATCGCGCACGTAGGCGTAGCTGGGCAGGTCTTTGGCCAGCAGGCTGACTTGTGGGCCGTCTGTCTGCATGCGTTGCTGCCCGACTTCCTGGAAGCCGTAGGTGCCATGGAACAGCACGACCACGTCGTCGCGAGGCTCCAGGAACACTTCGCAGGTGAGCAAGGGCACGCGCACCTCCGCATAGCTGGTCACATCGCAATAGAAGATGCGACCCAGGCCATGACGGCGGTAGGCGTTGGCGATCACGATGCGATCGATGTAGACGAAGGATGGATAGTGTTCGCTGAACCAGCGGTAGTTCGAGCTGCCGTAATCGCTACCGTCGCGCAGGGCGATCAGGAATCCTGCGATGTGGCCGTCGATTTCTGCCACGCGGAAGTAATCGGCATGCTCGAAAAAGTAGCGCAGTTGCGCATTGTCCAGGGCGAGGATGGTGCGGCCGGCGGCATTATTGAGCGCCAGTACGGCATCCAGGTCGTGCTCGCGCACGTCGCGGATGGCAAGGGCCATTCGTTGCTCCGCAGTGTGTGATTCGAAGATAAGACCGACTGACGGCCCCGCATGTCGTCATTATGGCATGTGACCGGTGGGCGTACATCCCGCGCTGCGCCATGTAAAAGCTTTGTAAAACGGACATGCATGGCGGCTGTGTGTGGCTTTCGGCATGGGTGACTTCTCGCGCATTGCGCAGCTGCGGTGTGCGCCTATCATGCACGGTATGCCCTGGGCCAACTTCAATCATATTCGACTGCTGCGCCTGACAGGTTTCTTCGCCTATCTGTGTTCGGGGACTCCGCTGATCACCACTTGGGCGGTGGAGCGCCTGGATCTGTTGCATCGGACGAACTTCGCGCTACTGCTGTGGACCTTGTCCTATTTGCTGTTTGGCGTGTTGTATCTGTTGCTGACCAGCAACCTGGGCTCCAGACGTTACCTCGGTACCCGTTTGATCGGCCTGGCGCTAATGACCACCTGCTCGCTGGCGGTTGGCTGGTATAGCCACAGTGGCCTCTCGGCGATTTTGATGGTGGTGTCGTCGGTGGTGCTGCCTTGGCTGGTGCCGTTCTGGCTCAGCGTGGCCTGGCTCGTCATTTGGAACCTGGCGCTGGCGGCGCTATTCGCGACTTTTCCGGAATACAACATCACGCTGGCCCTGATGCAGGCCAGCATCTATATGGGTTTCGCTGCGATGGGTTTCGTCGCCTCGCTGGTCGCCAGCCAGCAAGCCGAAGAGCGTGAAGCGCAGCGGCGCCTTAACTCCGAACTGCGTGCCACCCGCGCCTTGCTGGCCGAATCCACGCGCATTGCGGAGCGGATGCGTATCGCACGAGAGCTACACGATCTGATCGGACACCATCTGACGGCGCTGAGTCTGAACTTGGAAGTGGCCAGTCATCTCACGAACGAGGCCGCAGGCGAGCATGTGCGCAAGGCGCAGGCCACGGCCAAGCATTTGCTGGCTGACGTGCGTGAGGCGGTGAGCGAGCTGCGGCAGGATGATGCGATCGACCTTACCCAGGCGTTGCATAGCCTGATCGAGGGTGTGCCTGGATTACAGGTGCATGTGGTGATGCCGCCGCGCTTCAGTGTCGAAGATCCACGTCGAGCACAGGTACTGTTGCGTTGCGCGCAGGAAATCATCACAAATGCTGCGCGGCATGCCGGTGCGCGTAACCTGTGGCTGCACTTTGCTTATGCCGATGAAAGCTTGCTGGGCTTGCATGCGCGTGATGATGGCCGTGGCGTGGCGGATGTGTCGCCAGGTAATGGCCTAGCCGGCATGCGCGAACGCTTGGCCACTTACGGTGGCAGCTTGACCGTAGAGAGTGGGGTCGGCCAGGGGTTTGCACTTACTGTACGGTTGCCGCTGGGCCAGGGTGTGGCGCTGGCACATGCGCCGTCACGGCTTGAACCTCCTGCGCTGAGCCTGCATTGAGAGCGTGTTGATGATCTCCCTGCCGCTTGCGTATGTGTCTTTGTCATCACCCGGTTGTGTGCCGACGTACACTTCATGGTTCTTCCTTGGCCTGCGCACAAGCCGACCCCGGCGCAGGCTGCAGGGAGAGCATAAGCAGGCTCTAACGACCTGCAAGAATGTGTTATTGAGGTTTCCCGTTGTCTGTCCGTGGGGCGTTATGCGCCATTTTCGCTGCGAGGATTCGCGATGATTTCCGTTTGTCTCGTCGACGACCAGAACCTGGTGCGCCAGGGGGTTCGTTCGCTGCTCGACCTAGCTGAAGACATCCGCGTGGTGGCTGAATGCGCCGACGGTGCACAGGCTGTGCAAGATATTCCACGGGTGAAACCCGACGTGGTACTGCTGGATCTACGCATGCCCAACATGAGTGGTCTGGAAGTGCTGCAGGCCTTGTCGGCGCGCAACGAATTGCCGCCGACAATCATTCTCACCACATTCGACGATGACCAGTTGGTGCTGCAGGGCCTCAAGGCCGGTGCGCGTGGCTATCTGCTCAAGGATGTCTCGCTGGAGCAACTGGTCGAGGCGGTTCGTACGGTAGCTTCAGGCGGCTCTCTGGTTGCGCCGATGGTCACCCAGCGCTTGCTGGCTGGGGTGGGGCGCATGCAGAACCAGTTCACCAGCCTGGAGCAGCCCGATCCCTTGACCGAGCGCGAGACCGAGATTCTGCGGCTGCTTTCCGGTGGCTACAGCAATAAGGAGATCGCTAACTCTCTGAAAGTGGCTGAGGGCACGGTAAAAAACCATGTCTCGAACATTCTCTCCAAGCTCGGCGTGCGTGACCGTACCCGTGCGGTGCTGAAGGCGCTGGAGCTAGGCATCGTCTAGGTTCGGCGCAAGCGGATGTTACAGATCTAGACGTCCAACCGGCCCCGCGTTGGGGCCCGTAGCGTTCCTGCGCGCGAGCAAGTAACATCGGTGGCTTCGGCGTTGGCCGACCCCCCGTCATGACGCAATCCAGCAGGACTGCCCCCTCATGGCGTGTGGTTGCCGCCACGCTCTATGCCGCAGACGAAGACGTTCGGAGAGCCCTGGAATGACGCGTGTTCTGGAATTAATTGTTGCCTTGATCATTGTCGCCCTTGTTGGCGTCGTGGTGGGCGTGGCCATGCCCGGCAGTGGTCATGTGGAGAGGTCGCTGGTAGTTGGCAAGGACATCCGTCAGGTTTATGACGTGCTAGACAATTTCCGCCGCTTCCCCGATTACGGGGTGCTGCGTTCTTATGATCCGAAAATTCAATACACGTTCTCGGGCAAGGCCTATGGCCCGGGTGCTGAGCTCAGCTGGGCTAGCGAGAACGCCAAGGTGGGCAGCGGCAAGCTGACCATCGCGACGGCGCAGCCGGATTCCTTCAAGATCGACTCGAACACCAAAGATGCCGAGATCGTCTGGAATGTGGACAACGACTGGCGCGGTCAGGACAAGCATTTCACGCTTGATCTGGAGCGTCAGGGCCGCAGCGGCAAGCTGACCAAGATCACCTGGTCGTACGACGTGGCTTACGGTTGGAACCTGATCAACCGTTATTCCAACATGTACATCCATGGCGACCCGGACTCCTTTGTTCAGTACAGCCTGAACAGCCTGCAGAACGTGCTGGCTAGCGTGCCGAACGTCGACTACAGCGGCCTGACTCCGTACATCGAGCAGACCAAGCCGACGCCAGTGTTGCTGGTGTCCACCTCCAGCCCGCGTAAAGATGGTCTGGCCGGCCTGGACGAAGTCACCGCTGCTGCCGAGCAAGAGATCCAGGCAGCCGCCAAGAAGCTTGGTGTGAACGTGAACGGCCCGCGCATCCTGTTCACCACCAACTACGGTGACCAGAATTACACCTTCGATGTGGCCATGCCGATCGACGCTACCAGCCTGACGGTGGGTGGTCAGAGCGTGACGCTGACGGCGCCCACACAGCCGCCGTTGGCTGGCACTGCGCCAGCCACAAGCAGCACGGCCGCTGCGCCGGCTAGCGCTGAGGACACCAGCACACCGGGTGGTCATGACCGCTTCGGTCGCCTGATCGTCGATGGCAATGTGCGCGCCACGCTTGCATTCGGTGGTCCGGCTCTGATGGCTCCGTGGAGTGGTACTGCTGCTGGCGTGCCGCAGACCCGAGACATGCTGAAGGCCTATGCGTCGACGCATGGTTACAAGTTCGACGAAGTGGTGGGTCGCCTGTACGACATCCTTGCGCAGCCGGAAGTGAAGGACGCGGGTGGCAACATCACCACCTACGCTCGCTTCGACGTCTACCTGCCGATCACCGATGGTGCTGATGGCGCAACGCTGCCGCAGCAGACCCCGGAACAGGAAGCTGGCATCAAGCAGCCAACCCTCGACGCCAACGGTAACGTGGTTTCAGGTACCTCCGCTCCGGCTTCGGCCAGCTCGAGTGCAGCACCTGCCAGCTCGTCGACGGTAGCAGCACCGGCAGCAGCTAGCACCGCGAAGTAAGCGTTGCTGTAGCCATACCTACGAAGGCCCTTCCCATACGGGAAGGGCCTTTTGTTTTGCGCGACTGTTTTGTGCAAAGCCGGCGAACTTTCCATATCCATTGCGGTACATTGAACGCGCTCCGCGACCGCCGTGCGGGCGCCACGTCACCTCACGACCGGACATGATCGAAACCGACCAGCTCACCCGACGCTACGGCCACCTGACCGCGGTGGACACCCTGAGCATCCGCGCCGAACCTGGACAGGTGTTGGGCATGCTAGGTCCCAACGGTGCCGGCAAATCCACGGCTATGCGCATGATTGCCGGCTTTCTCGCGCCCACCTCGGGCACGGCGAAAGTGTGTGGTCATGACGTGCGCAAAGAGCCGCTCGCTGCTCGACGTGCACTGGGGTATCTGCCGGAAGGTGCGCCCAGTTATGGTGAGATGACGGTACGCGAGTTCCTGATTTTTATCGGCCGCATGCGTGGCTTGAAGGCGGACGCAGGTCGGCGTCGCTTTGATGAGGTGGTGGGGCGGCTGCAACTGGAAGATGTGCTGGAGCAGTGCATTGAGACCTTGTCCAAAGGTTTGCGTCGGCGTGTGGGGTTGGCTCAGGCGATCCTGCATGATCCGCCGGTGTTGATGCTGGACGAGCCCACCGATGGTCTCGATCCGAATCAAAAGCACACCGTGCGTCAGTTGATCGATGCCATGGCGCGTGAGCGCACGATCCTGATTTCTACCCATCTGCTTGAAGAAGTACATGCGCTATGCAATCGCGTTGTGATCATTGCCCGTGGTCGCTTGTTGGCGGATGCGACGCCGGCAGAACTGGAGGCACGTTCGCGCTATCACGGTGCGGTTTCCTTCAGCGCAGCCGGTAGCGGCGTGTCGCAGGAAATGCTCGGACGCTTGCCTCAGGTAGCGGGTATCGAGGTGGATCCGCTGGACGGACGTATCACCGTGTTTCCAAAGCAGGGCGAGCGCATTCTCGAGCCGGTGGAAAACCTGTTGCGCGAGCAAGGCTTGGAGGTGTCGGAGATTCAGCTTGAGCGCGGGCGACTGGATGAGGTGTTTCGTCAGATCACGCTGGGCGCGGAGGGCAGGGCATGAGTCCGTTGGCGGCTGTGATGCGTCGCGAATTGCGCAGCTACTTCGTAACGCCGGTGGCGTACGTGTTCCTGGTGATCTTCCTGGTGCTCGCCGGCATTCTCACGTTCTATGCAGGTGATTTCTATGAGCGTGGACAGGCCGATCTGCAGCCGTTCTTTGTGATGCATCCATGGCTTTATCTGATCCTGGTGCCGGCGATATCGATGCGGGTGTGGGCTGAGGAAACCAAAGGTGGCACGCAAGAACTGCTGCTCACGCTGCCGGTAAGCCTTACTCAGGCCATGCTGGGCAAGTTCCTGGCTGCATGGCTGTTCATCGGGCTGGCATTGGTACTGACCTTTCCAATCTGGATCACCGTGAATTATCTGGGGTCGCCGGACAACGGCATCATTGTGGCCGGCTACCTTGGTAGCTGGTTGATGGCCGGTGCATTCCTGGCCATCGGGGTCTGCCTGTCGGCACTGACCAGCAGCCAAGTGGTGGCA
>JBARCX010000357.1:0-10216 GCA_049794535.1 Rhodanobacter sp. | reverse complement strand
GCGAAAAATCCCGTTAATTATAGCCTTGGGCTGCTGCGCCGCGGCAACCCAAATCTGAGGAAGAATGTGGCCTTTGCAATGAAATTCAGGACATATCAGCATCGACTTTGGTCGTGGGTGCTGATTTGACGAGCTTTACGGTAGATATGAGTCAATGGGAGAGACTCCAGTCACGGGTCGATCCGCGTTCAGCTCGGGGCTACAAATCCAGCGGCTGTAGCTCGCTGGCGCGCACGGAGCGCTCCCATATGTCATCAAACTGCTGTTGTAGTGGTGCCTGTGCCGCCCGATCGCAATAGGCTGCGCGACCTTGTGGCCGATGTGCATCGGGCAGCAGCAGGTAACCACCCGCGTCGGTAAGTAGCCAGGCTGAAGTGCAGGCAAGATCCTGTTCTTCCAGCGGCTTGCGGATGAGCACCGTGCTGGGCAACCGCTGGGCCAGCGCAACCAGCCGATGGCTGCTACGTAAGGCCGCCGCAGGTTCATGCAGCAGGATGCGGATCTCGGCATGACGCCCCGACGTCGCGATGCGACGTAACTCGGTCAGTTCGTCCTCGCTGGCGTAGCTGTCGCCGGGAAGCACCGGCAGATGAATAGCCAGCCGATATCGTGCCTCCGCCAGCAATTGCAGGCGGATGGTCGCGAGATCGCTGCGACCGTCGAACGGCAGCGTCATCGGTTCATTGGCGGCGGGTGGAGGGGTCATCGCCGACGCGATTTACGCACGATGAGGTGACCCTCGTTGACCAGCGCCAGCAACAGAACGACATCAGCTGGCGCTGGCGTATCTGAAAAGCTGAGTTCGCGGTGTTCGCATAGCTGCTGGGCAAGCGCCGGCGTGGCTGGCCAGGCGTGACCATTGGCAAACAGCACGCCGCCACGCTTGCCACGGCTCCACGCTAAGCGTGACCACGGGTGACGCAGCAATTGCGCGCCAGCATCGAGTTGCTTGATCAAAGCGGCCTCGGCCATCGGCTTTTCTGCCGGAGCGGGTGTCTGCGCGTTGCGGTAGCGAGTGATGAAGCGGCCAAACCAGTCGCGCAGCGTGTCGTCGTCCAGTGCGGCAGCGAACGGCAACGTGGTTTTCAGTCGTGCGAGTGCGGCTTTGTCGATTTCACCCACGGCCTTGACCGGAGCCAGGTCGGCATCGGTGTAGCGCTGTTCTTCCGAAAGGTGTTCGGCAAGGTAGTCCGCCAGGTCGCCGGTCAATTCGGCTTGCGATGGTGCGCGCATGCCGATGGAGAACGTCATACATGGACCTCCGAACGCAACGCCGTCATGCGGCACACCAGGTGGTATGTACAGCATGTCGCCCGGTTCGAGCAGCCATTCATGGGTTGGCTCGAACGCGCTGAGCTGCTTCAGCTCCACGTCGAGACGGAAATCTTTCGGCGCATCCGGATCGGTGCTGATCGCCCAATGCCGCTGGCCCAGGCCCTGCAGCAGGAATACATCGTATTGGTCCACATGTGCACCGACACCGCCGCCCGGCTCGGCGTACGAAATCATGATGTCGTCCACACGCCAGCTGGGCAGGAAACGGAAGTGATCGAGCAGTGCGGCTACGTCCACATCCCACTTGTCCACGTCCTGTACCAATAAGGTCCAATTGGCCGGCGGGGTCTTGGCGAAGTCATCTTCGCTCAGCGGCCCCGTCTTCACGTGCCAGCGGTCGCGTTGAGCGTCGTGCGTGATCAGCCGCGATAGCGCGGATTCTTCGCAGGCTAGGCCGGCGAGGTCATTCGGTTCGATCGGTGGCTCGAAATCGGGAAACGCGTTGCGGATCAGCAACGGATGTTTCTGCCAGTAGTCGCGCAGGAATTGCGCCGCAGGCATGCCCAGCGGATGCTTTACGGAGCCGCGGATTTCGAGGGGAAGGAGGGTTTTACGGGAAGAGGGTGCAATGGCCATGCGCGGCATTGTAGCCGCGTGCCCAGCCGTGTCACTCAGCGCAACAGAGAGATGGCGTTGTACACGCCCAATGCCAATACAGTAAGCCCAGCCAGCAACGTGGTGATTCGCGCCGGAATCCGGCGCACCAGCAAAGCGCCAAACGGGGCGGCGATAACGCCACCGGCAATCAATCCAGCGACGACGCTGAGTTTGCCGGCGCCGAGGGTGAGTAAAAAGCTGATGCTAGCCACCGTGCTCACCAGACATTTGGCCAAATGCACGCTGCCAATCACGCTACGCGGTTCCATCCCACGGGCTACCAATGTGGTGACGGTGAGTGCACTCCAGCCGCCACCTCCCATTGCATCGAGCAAGCCGGCAATGAAACCCAGCGACTTGGTTCCACGCGGTACATCCTGGCGATGTTCGGTACGGCGTGTCGTACGGAACAGCAGGAATAGCCCGATCAACAATAAGTAGGGTGTCAGCAGGATGTGGATCCACCGACCAGGTAGGTGGACTAATAGATTTGCGCCTATCAACGCGCCGATCACGCCCGTCACCACGAGTGCCATGAACAAGCGCCGGCGCACGTTGCCAGCCCACAGGTGGCTTAGGCCCGACGCACCGCTGGTGAAGGTTTCGGCGTAGTGCACGCTGGCGCTGGCCAGCGCTGGAGGCATGCCCAGGCTGAGCAACATGCCGGCCGAGGTCACGCCGTAGGCCATGCCGAGTGCGCCATCGACCAATTGGGCCAACGCGCCGACAGCGGCATACGTGAAAAACTCCGTAAGGTGCATCATGCCGCACCACCCGGCTCGCCCGCGGGTAGCGGCATGCCGATACCCGGGACGGTGCGTGGCATCAAACCGTGCGAGCCAGTTCGGTCGCCAGGCCGATATAGCCACCGGGCGTCAGGTCGAGCAGACGTTGCTTCGCATCAGCGGGCAGATCCAGACCGGTGATGAAGGTACGCATCGACTCCTTGGTAATGCCCTGACCGCGAGTCAGCGCCTTCAACTGCTCATACGGCTCGGGCAGGCCGTAGCGGCGCATCACGGTTTGCACGGCTTCGGCAAGCACTTCCCAGCTGGCATCCAGATCGGCGGCAAGACGGTCAGCGTTGATGGTGAGTTTGCCCAGGCCCTTTTGCAGCGACTCGAGTGCCACCAGCGTGTGGCCGAACGCGGTACCCAGCGCGCGCAACACGGTGGAGTCGGTGAGATCGCGCTGCCAGCGGCTGATCGGCAGCTTCTCGGCAAAGTGGCCGAGCAACGCATTGGCGAGACCGAAATTGCCCTCGGCATTTTCAAAGTCGATCGGGTTGACCTTGTGCGGCATGGTCGAGGAGCCGACTTCGCCGGCCTTCAGTGCCTGCTTGAAGTAACCCAGCGAGACATAACCCCAGATATCGCGAGCCAGGTCGATCAGGATGATATTGGCGCGGCGCACCGCATCGCAGTATTCGGCGACGCCATCGTGCGGCTCGATCTGCGTGGTGTAGGCGTTGTAGTCGAGGCCCAAGCTCTCAACGAAGCGCTGCGAGAACGCGCGCCAATCCAGCTCCGGGTAGGTGATCGCATGCGCGTTGTAGTTACCTACCGCGCCGTTGATCTTGCCGGGGACTTCCAGCGCGGCCAGCTGCGTACGTTGGCGCTCCAGGCGCGCCACCACGTTCGCCAGTTCCTTACCCAAGGTGCTGGGCGAGGCGGTCTGACCATGCGTGCGCGAGAGCATCGGCAGGTTCGCGTTGGTGTGAGCAAGCTCGCGCAGCTTGGCGATGATTCGATCGAAGGCCGGCAGCAATACCTGTTCGCGTGCATCGCGCAGCATCAGCGCATAAGACAGGTTGTTGATGTCCTCGCTGGTGCAGGCGAAGTGCACGAATTCCTTGGCCTGGGCCAGCGCGGCGTCATTGCCGATGCGCTCTTTGATGAAGTACTCCACCGCCTTGACGTCATGGTTGGTGGTCGCTTCGATCGCCTTGATGCGGCCGCCATCTTCCACACTGAACTGTGCGGCGATGGCCTTCAACTGTTCGATCTGCGCGGCGGCGAAAGCCGGCAGCTCGACGATGCCCTTGTCGGCGGCCAGCGCCAACAGCCACTCGATCTCCACGTGCACGCGGCGATGCATCAAGCCGAATTCGCTGAAGATCGGGCGCAACGCCTCGGCTTTGCTGGCGTAACGGCCGTCCAGCGGCGACAGGGCGGTGAGGGCGTGGGTGGACATCGGGGAGCTTCCGGAATCGGGAAAGGGCTCCATTTTACATGCTGAAGGATGCATGCCGACGCGACGAGCTTGTCGCGATGCTTACACGGACAGTTCTATAGTCTTGCGATGACGACCCGCAACAGGATGTGATCCATGAGCAAGTTCCGCATTGAGCACGACAGCATGGGTGAACTGAAGGTACCTGCCGATGCTCTGTATGGCGCACAGACCCAGCGTGCGATTGATAACTTCCCGATCTCCGGCCTGCATTTACCGCGCGCTTTCATCCGTGCATTAGGGCTGATCAAGATCGCCGCTGCGGAGGCCAACTTTGCGTTGGGCTATCTCAAGAAAGGCCAGGCCCTGGCCATTCGCAAGGCGGCACAACAGGTAGCCGATGGCGCCGTCGACAACCAGTTCCCGATTGATGTGTTTCAAACAGGCTCGGGCACCAGCACCAATATGAATGCGAACGAGGTGATCGCTCACCTTGCGGCGAAGGCTGGTACCAAGGTGCATCCGAACGATCACGTCAATTACGGGCAGAGCTCGAACGACGTGATCCCCACGACGATTCATGTCAGTGCCACGTTGACCACACACGAGCAACTGCTGCCCGCGCTTAAGCATCTGAAAAAGACCATTGATCAGCGTGCCCGCGAATTGAAGAACACGCCCAAGACCGGCCGCACGCATCTGATGGATGCCATGCCGGTGACGTTCGGACAAGAACTGTCCGGTTGGGCTGCGCAGATCGGCTCGGCGATCGAGCGCATCGAAGATGCCTTGAAGCGCATGCGTCGGCTGCCACAGGGCGGCACCGCCGTCGGTACCGGCATCAATGCCGATCCAAGGTTCGGCCCGGCGGTAGCGAAGGAGCTGAAAAAGCTCACCGGTGTGCGCTTCGAGTCGGCGGCCAACTATTTTGAAGGTATGGCATCGCAGGATGCCGCGGTGGAACTATCAGGTGCGCTCAAGACGTTGGCCGTGGCGTTGATGAAGATCGCCAACGATCTACGCTGGATGAACTCAGGCCCCTTGGCGGGTTTGGGTGAAATCGAATTGCCGGCGCTGCAGCCGGGTTCGTCGATCATGCCGGGCAAGGTGAATCCGGTGATTCCCGAGGCGACGGCGATGGTCGCCGCGCAGGTGATCGGCAACGATGCGGCGATCACCATCGGTGGCCAGTCCGGCAACTTCCAGCTCAACGTGATGCTGCCGATGATTGCCTACAACCTGCTGCAATCGATCGACATCCTCGCCAACGTAAGTGTTCTGCTGGCCGACAAGGCCATCGCTGGATTCAAGGTCAACACGACGCGTGTCAACGAAGCGTTGGCGATGAATCCGATCCTGGTGACCGCGCTCAACCCGGTCATTGGTTATGAGAAGGGCGCGGCTACCGCCAAGAAAGCCTACAAAGAGAAGCGTCCGATCATGGATGTTGCACTCGAAACCACAGGGCTTTCGAAAGTGGAACTGAAGAAGCTGCTCGATCCGATGGCGCTGACCAAGGGTGGCATTCACGGCGAGTAATTGACTCGTAACGGATGGAAACAATGAAGGGGTGCTGAGGCGCCCCTTCATTGTTTTGATTACCTGGCGTTTCGTGGATTCTTACAGGCGTGTGAGATCCGTATCGAAATATTGCCATACGCCTGGCTTGCTACTTTTCATGGTCAATTCGGCATGCCCCGACGATTTAAGGCTGAACTGAACGACCACACCCGACTTGTCTGTGGCGCGGAACGTGGCAGTGTCAACGCGATCCAACAAGACCGTTTGCCCGCTGAGAAGCGTCATGTTTTCAGGTAGCGCTAGCTTGAGCTGAGGTGATACGGAACTGGTAGTCACGGTCAGATCGGTCGAACCGGGGACATTAGCCAGTTGCCAGGTTCCCACATAGCTTTCCATTCCAGTGGAGTCCTTTGCAGCAACCCCTAAAGCAAGTGGAAGTAGCAGTGCGATGAATAGAGACTGGAGAAAGTTTCTGCGCATGGGAGCGTATCCAATGAGTGATGACTTGAGCAGACGCTTATCAGCGAACGGGTTCTTACTAGGTTTGACGCCATAGCGACCAGGCATCTGATGGCAGCGTAGTGATAGCTGACTCAAACGATGGATGGGCTACTGATGGGCGCCAGCCATGGACTGACTCGCTTCTTTTGCACCCTCGCGACACTTGGCTATCTTGTCGACGGTGAGCGTGGCATATGGGCGGAAGACGGCGAGTTGTCCGGCAATGGCATCTTGGGTGGAACGTATCTGGTCGAGGTCATCGCAGATCAATACCACCTGATCCGTGATTGCCTTCGCACGCGCCTGGATCTCAGGGCCGATGTTGTCTGGCGTGCCGTGTGCCAAGCCGGAGACCACGCTGCCGAGCGCATGAGCGGCTATGCCGGCACCGGCTTTACCGGTAGCGATACCTGCATCGTGCAACTTGGATGTTCCAGCGTAGTACTGCTTGAACAAATCCTGCTGGGCCGACGTGAGCGTGACGGGCTTGTCATCAATGCTGAGATCACCGCTGGCGGTGATTTGTGCGTTGGGCTGGCCCGATACACGTATCACCGCCACGCCGTCATCGAGGTCGATGGAGTCTCTTGTCCCGAGGTTGTGGTCGGAGTGCCCGTCGCAACCGATCAACATCGCTGGCAGCAGGAGCAAGCAGGCAAGGTGATGGGCTTTCATGTCATGTCCTAGACAAGGTTTGGCGAGATGGAATGGGGGAGATGAAATAGGTATGGGTCGATGTTGCTAGTAGACCCATACCGTTGTTACTGCTCAGCTGTCATCGCGCCAGCGGCGGAACCAGATGGCACCGGCGAGCATGGCAGCACCCGCTATGACACCGATCCAGATATTGGGCGAGGCCAGTACGGTGTAGGCGTGGCCTACGCTCAAGACGTCCATCGCATGTTCCGAGTTCAGGTCAAAGTGATGCATGCGCATGCCTTCGGCCATCCACCCACCCGGGAACACGCTGAGTAGGATGCGGGCAAACACATCGCGCCAGTACCATGTGTTTGGAACATCCATGGTGCCCAGCAGGTTGAACCAGCCGATCACGATGCCGGTGCCTACAGGCAGTACCAAGGCCCACAGGAACGGTTTGCTACGTGCCCAGGCGGAGCAAAGCATCAGCCAGCCTACGCTCGGCAGTGCCCACAACAGGTACAGCGGGATCGAGCCCACCATGTTGACGATGACTTGCACGGGGTGCGCCAGGGTTAGCAGATGCCATACGCCGGCACCATGGAAAGACAGCGTGATGGCAAACATCAGCAGCATCGTGATGCCGGCGAGTATGCCGCAGATCACTGCGATGAACGGAGCGACGATCGTCGCGGCCACCACTTTGGACAACACCGTGGCGGAGTCGGATATCGGCAGAGATTTCCAGAACAGCAAGCTGCGGTCACGACGGTCGTCATAAAGCGCGCCTAAGCAGTAAAAGAACACCACGAAGCCCAGCACCATGCCGACGATCGCCGTGGTGGAGTACATCACCAGGTCCAGCCCCGCGCCCACTTTATCCATGGATTGCTGGTTCAGTTCGTTGACCAGCATGTGCATGCTGTTTCCATCGCTGCACAGACCCATGCAGAAGCCGTGCTGCCCGCCCCATACTTCACCGGCAACGATGCCCATCAGGTTCAACAGCAGGAATACGCAGCTGGTAATCACAGGCGCCCAGAAAAAGCCGCCACGGTGTTCCCATAACTCGCGCTTCACGAGCCAATAGAAGGTTTTCATGCGTAGGTTCCCTTCATGGTGGCGACGAACAGATCGCTGACGGAGGGGCGGCGGATTTCGCCGAGCGCCTCCAGCGTGGTGCGGTCCGCACCGTCGAACAGAAAAATGCTCTTGCCGAACACTTGGCGCTCGTCCAACGGCTTGAGCTGGCGGGCGGCGGCAACATGGTCGGGATTCACCATCACTTCGGCGAAACGCTCACCGACAGCATCCATATCCGAGTCGAGGACGATTTTTCCATCGCGGATAAACATCAGGTCAGTGAGGATGTGTTCGACTTCCTCAACCTGGTGGGTGGTGACGATGATCGTCTTGTTCTCGTCGAAATAGTCCTCCAACAGACTCTGGTAGAACTGCTTGCGATAGAGGATGTCCAGGCCCAGCGTCGGTTCGTCCAGTACCAGCAGGCGGGCGTCGATCGCCATCACCAGGGCCAGGTGTAACTGCACGATCATGCCCTTGGACATCTGCCGTACGCGTTGATCGGGGGTGAGCTTGGTGCGTGCCAGAAAGGCTTCGCATTTCTGGCGATTGAAACGTGGGTGCACGTTGGCAACGAAGTCGACGGCTTCGCGTACCCGAATCCAGCGCGGTAGCACCGCCACGTCGGCGATGAAGCAGACCTGTTCCATCAGCTTGTCGCGCTGCTTGCGCGGGTCGAAACCAAGTACGTTGAGGTCGCCCTGGAAATCGGTCAGCCCGAGAATGGCTTTCAGCGCGGTGGTTTTGCCGGCACCGTTGGGGCCGATCAGGCCGACGATGCGCCCGGATTCGATCCGGAAGCTCACGTCGTCCAGTGCGGCGGTGGCCTTGTAGCGCTTGCTTAAGCCGCTGGCTGTGATCACCGCAGTCATGATTTTTTCTCCGTATCTGTGTCTGTCTGCGCTTCACGCAGTAGCGTTTTCAGATCCAGTCCGAGGCGTTGCAGCCGGGCGAACAGTACCGGCCACTCTTCTCGCAGAAAGCGCTCGCGCTCGGATTTGAGCAGCGCCTCGCGGGCTCCATCGTTGACGAACATGCCCAGCCCCCTCCGTTTTTCCACCAGTTGATCGTCGACCAGTTCCTGATACGCCTTCGATACGGTCAGCGGATTGATTTGGAAATCCGCGGCCACCTGGCGTACTGACGGCAGCGGGTCGCCCTCGTTCAAGGCGCCGTCCAGGATCATCGCCACAACGCGTTCGCGCAGTTGGCGGTAGATCGGGACGCTGTCGTTCCAGGTAATGGTCATACGTTATTCCTTGCTGCTGATTCGGCCGAACTTATTGCCGAACGAATAGTAGGGCATGGCCAGCTGCGCCCCGAGCAAGCTTGCATCGATTTCCGCCCCGTGCGATGCCCATGAGATAGCAGCAGGGATGTCAGCATCGGTGAGCAACTCGGCGGCGCGCAATTCCATCGCGCTAGGGCGTACTTGGACCGGAGCCAGATTGATCACCTTGGTGCCGTTGATCTCGGTGACTGGCGTTGTCCGATGCGCGCCGGAGGACAGGGCGATCAGGCTGACCGAGGTGAACAGGATGGCTGCGATGAACGACACCACTTTTTGTGCAGGCACGTAGGCCGAGGTGTGAACGTCGTTATGCAGGACGGGGGTGTAAGTCGTGATGTTTGAGAGTTGCGCTTTCATGGTCTTCTCCCTTAGTGATCTCGTGGACCGGTGTTGTAGTGAACTATAGCACTGACTTTTGAGCTGTCAACAAGCGAATGCCCTGTATGCAACATGACTGATGGCCTATATGGGCCGCCTGTAGCCGTTGAGTGGCGGGTTAAAGGCCATGGGGGGCCCCGCATAGCGGAGGCGGGGGAGTGCTCAGTGCCCGATGCGCATACTTCGCTGATCGGCGCGCGGCAGGCAGGGGCTGACGTCAGGTATCGCGGGTGACATTTATCAGTCACGCGCTGGGGCATGTCTTGCGATACCGGTCTTGCGATACCGCAAAAACACGGGTTTTGCGTCGCTCGCAACGGCACCGTCGGTTAAGATCACGGATTGCCCAAGCCGGAGTCTTCGCATGTGGTACGCCATCATCGCCCTGGATCATCCCGATTCGCTGGAGCGCCGCCTGGCGGCTCGCGCCGCGCATCTGGAGCGCCTGAATCAGTTGCAGGACGAGGGGCGCATGCTGCTGGCTGGCCCATTTCCGGCCATCGAGTCTGAAAATCCCGGGTCGGCGGGGTTCACTGGCAGCATGATCGTTGCCGAGTTTCCCTCCCAGGCTGACGCCGAGATCTGGGCGAAAGCCGACCCCTACGTAGCGGCCAACGTCTACCGTGAAGTAACGATCCGGCCGTTCCGCAAGACGTTGCCGGCCGCATGAGCGCAGCGATGGTCGAACAGATCCGTGCG
>JBARCX010000356.1:0-9938 GCA_049794535.1 Rhodanobacter sp. | reverse complement strand
CTTCTGGATCACTTCGTAGTCTTCCGGGTAATTCTGGAACCCGCCGCCGGCATCGATCGCACCGGTCATGCCGAGTCGGTTGAGCTCGCGCATGAAATGGCGCGTGGAATTGAGCTGGTACTCGAAGGGAAGCTTGGGCCCTTTCGCCAAAGTCGCGTACAAAATGGCGGCATTGGGCTTGGCCAGCAGCAAGCCGGTAGGGTTGCCTGCTTTGTCGCGCTCGATCGTTCCACCCGGCGGCTCCGGGGTGTCCCTGGTGTAGCCGACAGCGCGCAAGGCCGCGGCATTCAACAAGGCGCGATCATAGAGATGCAACAAGAACACCGGTGTGTCCGGCGCTACCGCATTGAGCTCGGCAATCGTCGGCAAACGTTTCTCGGCGAATTGATGCTCGGTGAATCCACCGACAATGCGCACCCACTGCGGCGGCGGTGTGATCAGCACCTGCCGACGCAACATGTCCATCGCATCGGACAGCGAGCGCACACCATCCCAGCGCAGCTCCATATTGAAGTTCAAACCACCGCGAATAATGTGCAGATGGTTATCGATCAAACCAGGAAGTACGCAACGACCACCGAGATCGACCACGCGCGTCCCGGCGCCCTTTAGCGCCAAGACATCTTCGTCGTGACCGACGGCGGTAAATTTTCCGGCGGAGATCGCCACTGCGCTGGCCTTGGGGTTGGCCGGATCGAGCGTGGTGAAGCGTCCGTTATGCAAGATCAGTTCGGGTTGGCTCATGACTGTTCCCGCTTGTCAGATGGAGTGTTGTCCGAGGAAGTGCTAGCTGGAGGCCTGCTGTTTGAAGGCATGTTGTTTGAAGGCATGTTGTTTGGGGATGTGTTGTCTGTGATCGCACCAGTGGGCAGCTTCCCGCAAGGTAGCTCACCGAAGACATGCGGCTTTACCTGCTGTCCCATCCATACCGTCGCCGTTGTCTGTCGCCCCAGCACTTGCTTGACCAGCGGCGGTATCTGCTCACCAATAAGAATGCCGAGCAATCCGACCAGGGCGATAACCGGCGGTGCCGGCGAACGGACACGGATGAGGGCGTAGACCACGCCCACCAGCAGGCCGGCAATAAGCGACAACAGATACGATTTCATGTGCACCCCCTATGTGTCGCAAACGTAAATCAACCACCCTGCGCGTGGAACATGGTTTTGGCGTAGATCAGGCCAAGGCCATACGCACCGCCGTAAACCCTGGCGATGCTTGTGGTGCTCTCGTAAGTATCGCTACGTGCCCAGTCGCGCTGTAGTTCCAACAGATACTGCAGCGATGTCATGGGCCGCGCACCGGCTTGCACCATGCGATCCATGGCACGGTTGTGCGCCTCGGCGGAAACATCACCGCAGGCATCGGCAATCACGTAAACCTCAAAGCCTTGCTCGATAGCGGACAAGGTCGGCCCAACAATGCAGACAGACGTCCAGAGTCCAGCGAGTACCAGGCGACGCTTGCCGATCGCGTTAACCTGTTTGATAACCGCAGCATCTTCCCATGCGTTCATGGATGTACGGTCGAGCAACTCCTGCCCGGGAAAAGGATCCGTGACCTCGGCGAACATCGGTCCAGAGAAGCTTTTCTCAGCAACGGTAGTGAGTATGGTCGGCACCTTGAAGCTGGCTGCCGCGCGTGCGATCAGGCCGGCATTGTTGCGTAGCGTAATCGCGTCGATCGAATGCGTGGCAAACGACATCTGCGACTGGAAGTCGATCAGGATCAGGGCATGATCCTTCGGTGTCAGCAGACCGGAACCAGGGGTTGGTGTAGCAGTAAGGGGCATGACGATGTTCCTTGCTCAAGTGGAGTGACAAGGTGATTGTGTATTTGGCAGAGCGCGCAAACCGACGGGGACGCAACGTGATCAGGACTTGATGAAGTCCAGCAGCTCCTTGTTGATCAGGTTAGCCAGCGTCGTGCAGAGGCCATGCGAAGCGCCCGGAATAATCTTGAGCGTCGAGTTCTTGACCAGCTTTGCCGAAAGCACGGCGGCATCCTTGTACGGCACGATCTGATCATCATCGCCATGCAGGATCAGCGTTGGCACATCGAACTTCTTCAGATCGTCACTGAAGTCGGTCTCGGAGAACTGCCGGACGCAATCGAACTGGCTCTTGATCGATCCTTGCATGCCCATCGACCAGAACCAGTCGTGCGTTCCTTGCGAGACTTTCGCATCGGGTCGGTTGGAACCGAAAAACGGTATCGCGACATCCTTGAAGAACTGTGCGCGATCAGTGATCAGGCCATTGCGGATGCCATTAAAGACGTCGATCGGCAACCCATCGGGATTCGCTGCGGTTTTCAACATCAGCGGCGGTACTGCAGCGATCAATGCGGTCTTGGCCACACGCTTGGTGCCATGGCGGCCGATGTAGCGCGCCACCTCGCCACCGCCCATGGAGTGGCCCACATGGACAGCCTCTTTCAGGTCGAGCTTTTCGACCAAGGCCGCCAAGTCATCCGACCAGGTGTCGTAATCATTACCGGTCCACGGCTGGCTCGATCGGCCATGCCCGCGCCGATCATGCGCAATCACGCGATAGCCATGATCAGCGAGGAAAACCATTTGGCTGTCCCAGGCGTCTGCGCTGAGTGGCCAGCCATGCGAAAACACAATCGGTTGCCCCTGCCCCCAGTCCTTGTAATAAATCTCCGTACCGTCCTTCGTCACTATCTTTGCCATGACCTGGTTCCTCTCGCTGGTGTGAGCTGAAGCGTGGGCTTGCAGGGGTCGGAAGACTCTCGACTATTTGCGCGATAACTACCGTGCCGGTGAAGAGTAGGAACGATCCACACCCATCGTCTTGAAGATAGGACTGCTGATTTGTCGAAAGTGACGGTGCTGGTACGGCGTGGTCGCAACGAATTGCGACTAAGAGCCATGTCCCTCAAGGCCTCAATTTCGTCATTCCAGCGTAGGCTGGAATCCAGTGGCGTCATAGCCTGATTGTCGCGAAGCATGTGCGGGTTCAAGTGCAGCCGAAGAATGTACTCGTGTAATAGTTGGCTTCCAGCGATATCGCTTGCTCAAGCGATATCGCCACTGGATTCCAGCCTTCGCTGAGGAGCTTTACAACAGCGAAGCTGGTCAATGACGAGCAAGATAGCCCCGTTCCATCAAGTGCCTGACCTAGCGCAACAAGCCCCAAGCCCTAAGCCCGACGCCGCCACGCTGCCGGGCTATCCCCAACCAAGCGAGCAAACACCCGGGTCATATGGCTTTGGTCCGCAAACCCACAAGCCACCGCTATCTCAGCAATCGGCAACTTGGCATCCACCAGCATGCTCTTGGCTTTATCCACGCGATAACGCTGCAACCACTGGTGCGGCGTGAGCCCCATCGACACCCGAAATGCCTTGATGAAGTGGCCTCGCGATAAACCACATGCCCTGGCCGCATCGATCAAGGAGATATCGTCGGCACAGTGGCTTGCGAGGAACTCTTTGGCGCGTTCTGCCTGCAACCGCGTCATGCCACCTTTGACATACGGCGTACTCAGCCGGCTTCGACCATAGTGGCTGGACACATGGGTGAACATGGCCAGCGTCACGTGATCAATAAAAAGCGCACTCGCCTCGCTCGGTCGCTGCAGCGCAGGAAGTAGCGCTGATGCCAGGTGCACCATCACGGGGTCGATGGTTCCCGGCGGGCAGGTAAGTTGCGCTATGCGCCCACCGCCCGCCTCATCCGAAAACTCGTTGAGAACAACGCGAGGCACATAGAAAACCAGCGTTTCATGCGGGCAAGTGATATGCGCCGAGTACTCCTCGACAAGATTGACGATCCGCATCGCGTTTGGCGCGTAGCCTTGCGAGATCACCGGACGCCCACGGCTCCACAACTCGTGGTGTGGCACTTCAGTCAGGTACATCGCGACAATGAACGTGTCTTCGGGCGGGATCTGAGGCGTCATGCCCAGCTGCCCGGTACCGATGGAAAGCCTGCTGATGCCTATCTGGGATCGCCGCAGTGAACTCGTCTTGAGCGTGGGAACATCATCCAGGCCAAGACTGTGTGCGACAGCATCGCCATAGCCACGCTGAATCCTCATCGTTATCTCGCTTAGAAAAAGCCGATCCCATCAGGACATGGCATCAGGACATGCCTGCACCCCATCCTGCCGCTATTCCACAGCCATACCGATGGTACCCCTGCTACCGATGGAGCATCTTGGTCCTGCACATGGGATGCGTCAACGACTAAGGCGTAACCTTATTGATGTCGAGCTTCAATAAGCTTCTTCTCCCTCCGGGAGAAGGTGCCGGCAGGCGGATGAGGGTACGACGAAGCGTCAACATTTCGCTCTGGCCGCACCCTTACCTGCTGCGACCCGAAGGTAGTTCCGTGGGACCGGCGCCCTCTGCCGCGGGGAGAAGGTGCCACACTGAAATTCAACACTAATCAGTAGGCATGAATGCCTGTTCAAGGACTGCTACAAGGCGCCCTATTCCGCGAGTGCTTCGGATGGAACCAACGCCACCGATTTCACAAAAGGCCACCGCCCGGCCAAGGCGAGGCCACAACCGAAGACGGCGGCTAGCAGAATCACCAGCAGCATGGATGCCCCTAAAGCCTGTTCGTCATGAAACCAATGATCGGAAAGCACGCCGACAACGACGGGCCCCACGCCAACACCGATCAGCGTCACAATGGATACAAGCAAAGCGGTGACCACGCCGCGATATTTTTCTGGCGTCAGTAATTGCCAGCCCGTGAGCCCCGCCGGTGTTGCCGCGTGCACCAGAAAATTGAAGAGAAGATAGCCAGCCGCCGATGCCTCGATATGCTTCGCCGTGCATAAAACGACCGCAGCAGGTATGCATAGCGCCGAGCAAAGCGCCTGAACCACGTTGGGTGGTGCCGCAACACCGCGTGCCTGCAAATAATCGATGAGAACGCCACCGGCCCATTGGCCAGTAGGGGCAGACATCAGGAACATGACGCCAATCGTCATGGCGCTGTGACCGGGTGACAATCCAAAATGCCGCACGTAATAAAGCGGCATCCATGCGGTTTGCACCTGAGCCAGGATAATGGTGCATGCCGTAGCCGCCGTCAGCAGCACATAGGCGCGCTGGTGCGTTTGCAAATGCCCCACGGTTTCCTTGATGGCTCGCCACGGAGCGGCCGCGCTCGCGTTGCGAGCAGGCTCACGAATGGTCATGACTAAACCGGCGATCACTACGCCCGGCATGCTGGCGAGTAGAAAGAGTGCCTGCCACGGCGCAATGCCGCTGATGCCCGGCAAGCTGATCGGGCCGGAATGGCTAAGCTGCTCAAGGAGATAGCCACCGGCCAATAACGCAATTGCGTTACCCGTCGCTGCCCCCATCAAGAAAATAGCCACCGCCTTCGCCATCTTCTCTTTCGGCGTGACACTTGCCAGTAACGATATGCCAGCCGGCAGGAGGCAAGCCTCACCAAGCCCGACGCCAATGCGCGCGATGAAAAACATGGCAAAGGAGCCGGCCAATCCGCAGATGGCCGTCATGACACTCCAGAACAGCAAGCCCATCGCGATCATCGCGCGGCGATTCGTGCGATCTGCAAGCCAGCCCAACGGAATACCGCACAGGCAATAGAGCACGACAAAGGCCATGCCATGCAGCAGCCCAAACTGACTGTCGCTAAGGCCAAGATCATGTTTGATCGGTGCGCCCGCGACACTCACCAGCACGCGATCGATGAAGCAGATGACGTAGCTTAAAAACAGAAGACTTAGGATGTGCCAGCGTTGAATCGTCGAGCGTCTATCGGTGTGGCCAGCCACTAAGGTCATAGGATGTATGGTCGTAACACGTGCGTTGAGATGGATTTGTGCGAATCGTAAGCGCAAATAAGTCGGTTTTGGTGGGTTTTACGGAAGGCATGGCGACATCTACGGGGTGCCGATGCAGTGAAATCTCGCACGTGCTGTAGCGCCCCTACTATCTCGTTAGATGTGTACCAAGATAGCAGGACGCTATATAAGTTGGCTCTCCTGCACACTACCGGCCCCATCAGCAAGGCCGTTGCGATCGAACGGATGGCGACGCGACTTCGATTGGCTCGATTATGCGATTGAACGCGAGGTTGTGGCGCTCACGTGTGTTGGTCAACTAAAAGCCAATAAAAAAGGAGGAAGCCATTGCTCCCTCCTCTTCTGCTTCCTGCAGATGAAACGTGCGACTTAGTTGATCACGCAGTTGTTGATCGTGGTGTTGGTGATGCCGGTGCCGGTCAGCAATGCCGCCCCCTTGCCGATGCCGAATGTGGTCAAGTTGCGGCTCTGAGTGACCATGGAGTTGTACGGTGCAAACAGCAGGCTCTGAACGTTGGACAGATCCGTACCATTGCCCTGCGAGCTGCCCAGCAGGTAGGAAACGGCCATGATCGGATAGCCGCTGGTCGGAAGACCGTAGGAACTCGGCGTGACCAGCATGATGCACTCGGTGCTTGGTGCGGGCGAAATGGCGGTAAGCACCGGAAGGCCGGTGACTGGATCGGCACCGTTGATGTACTCATTGGTGACGATAATGCTGGGGCTAATGGCGACCCGCGCGCCGAAGCTGGCCGGGCTCACGCCATTCACTTCGGTGAAGTTGATGCCAGCCGCCATTGCATTGGCATATCCGACGTAGCCGATGGAACCCGTCGTGGCTGCAATCGCAGCGGCCACTGCTGGATCGCCCCATGAGGTAGGCTTCCAGTTGCTGGGCAGAGTGGGCAGATAGAGCGCCACGGCGCTCGCGAAAGCCTGATTGGTCACGAAGTGTATGGACGATGATGTGATGCTGCCGCATTCAAGCACGCCCCCGCCCGATACTGCCGCCTGCCCGGCATTTGCAAGATGGTTGCTAAACGCGAACGTGGTGCCACTACCTAGCGGGTCATACTGAACATTGATCGGAGCGGACTGGATGCTATCGCCCGCGCCCAGCGTAAACGCTGATGCCAGCTTGGGGTCGTTCCAATTGACCACTATGCCGGAGAAGATTTCGCAAATCTGCAGATCGCTGAAGTTGGTGTTGGTAACGCCTAACTGCACGCCGAGAGCTGTTCTCTCGTTCAGCGCGATCGCAATCGCACCTGCTACGGCCGGGAACTGCACCGGCAGATAGCTCGGCGAATGATACGTGCTGTAATTGCTGAGATCTATCGCGTTCAACGGTGAATCCGCTGCGACGATATTGGGCCACGTCAGGTCTGGGCGGCCTACGCCGGTGGCATTGGCACCGAAGCCAGTGAGCGTAACTGTACTCGTCGGGCCCGAGATACTAGTCGGGCAGAAATTCTGCACGTTGTAGTCGGATAAATAGTTGGATACGCCAGCAAGAATGTTCTTGCCGGGACCGTCATCGGTCTGGCAATAAGACATGGAGGTGCTCGACACTGTTCTCGTCCAAACACCAAACAACGAGTTCGTGGCAGCGGGATAAACTTGGAAACTCGTTTGAGCACCTGTGCCCACATAACCGATGGCCATCAGCGTCGAACCGCCTGCCACCTGCGTGCCAGCATTCGCTACAGCAGCTACGGCCAATAACAGAGTACTTATCACCAGCTTGGTGCGAACGCCAATTTTGTTAATTCCATGATTCATGATGCATCCTCATTGCACGCCTTGGAATGAAGGCTTTATCTGTTTAAGCCCTTGCCGTGACGCATCCATGAAGCGCAGATATCCATAACCATGTCGGTTCCATGACAGCTATCGCCGGCGCCATAGCGCCCATGTGGCGATCAAGCGCGTTGGCTAATAACCAATAAAAAAGGAGGGAGCCTTTGCTCCCTCCTCTTCTGCTTCCTGCAGATGAAACGTGTAACTTAGTTGATCACGCAGTTGTTGATCGTGGTGCTGGTGATGCCGGTACCGGTCAGCGTGGCCAAACCCTTGCCGACGCCGAACGTGGTCAATGACCTGCTGCCCGTGATCGAGGGGTTGTACGGTGCATACAGCAGGCTCTGGACGTTGGCCAGGTCGCCAGTGCCATTACCCTGCGAGCTACCCAGCAGGTAGGAAACGGCCATGATCGGATAGCCGCTAGCCGGAAGGCCATAGGAACTCGGCGCGACCAGCATGATGCACTGGGTGCTTGGCGCGGGTGAAATGGCAGTAAGTACCGGAAGACCAGTGGTCGCATCGGCACCGTTGATGTACTCATTGGTGACGATGCTGCTGCTGCTGATGGCGACCGGCGCACCGAAGGCGGCCGGGCTCACACCATTGATCTGGGCGAAGTTGATGCCAGCCGCTTGCGAGTTGGCGGTTTCCACATAACCGATGCTGCCGGAGGTAGCAGCAACAGCTGTGGCAACGGCAGGGTTACCGCTGGAACCGGTCCAGTTGGTAGGCAACGTAGGCAGATACAGCGCCACAGCGCTGGCGAAAGCCTGATTGGTCACGAAGTGCGTGGCCGCGGATGTGATGCTGCTGCATTCTTTCGCTGCCGACGATTGCCCTGCATTGGCAAGATGGTTACTGAAGGCGAAAGAGGTGCCGCTGCCATCAGAACGGTACTGCACATTGATCGCGCCGGAGGGGATGCTGTCGCCTGCGCCCAGTGTAAACGCCGATGCCAGCGCGGGGTCGTTCCAGTTGGTCACCTGACCGGAGAAGATTTGGCAAACCTGCAGATCGGAGAAATTGGTGTTGGTAACGCCCAACTTCACACCGAGAGCCGTGGTCTCGTTCATGGCGATCGAGATTGCGCCAGCCACCGCCGGGAACTGCACCGGCAGATAGCTCGATGAATGATCCGAGCTGTAATTGCTGAGGTCAGTCGCGCTCAACGGCGAATCCGCGCCAACAACGTTCGGCCAGGTCAGGTCCGGACGGCCTACGCCAGTGGCGTTAGCGCCGAAGCCAGTGAGGGTAACCCCACCCGAGACACTCGTCGGGCAAGGATTCTGCACATTGTAGTTGGCTACCCCGGCAAGAACGTTCTTGCCGGCGCCGCTGCCGGTCTGGCAGTACGCTGCCGTGGTGCTCGATACCAGGCTCTTCCACAAACCAAACATGGAGTTGGAGGCCGGAGAAATGACTTGGGTGTTCGTCTCGGCGCCTGTGCCGACATAACCGATCGCCGGCAGTGTCGCGCCACCTACCACTTGCGTAGCAGCATGCGAGGCGGTGCCCATCGCCAACGCAAGTACGCTCATCACCAGCTTGGTGCGAATACCAACCTTGTTGAATCCGTGATTCATGGTGTATCCCCAATGCGCATTAACCTCCGGGATTGGAGGCTCATCCTTTGTACGCCAGTGCAATGACGGATCAGTTAAGCAACGATGTCCTTGATTGTGCCATATCAATTACAATAAAATTTACTCAATAAAATAATATTAGCAGTCATATTTTTAACATAAAAATATAATGATAATTTGATCTCAATATTGGCGCTACGAAATTATTTTATGCCTTATTTTAACGATTTACATACATTATTTCATGTATGGAGTTGTCCCGCTAATTTTTCGACATCGTCGCGAACAATCACTTTGATCACATACTTGCATCAAAAGTTTCGATGAATGAGCCACTCATACGAAAATCCGTATGCACAATTGGCTGCAATCATCTGTGGATGAATGTATGGACGTTGCAGTCAAAGACTCAAGGTCTTTCCATGCTCGTCACCCCTGCGCAGGCAGGGGTCCAGTGGCGTCATTGTTTGATTGTCGCGTTGCCGCCTGAAGCAGGTGAAAAAGGTCGCCATAACGCGACAACCGGATGACAACGCCACTGGATCCCTGCCTACGCAGGGATGACGAGCAAGGTGGCCGTGTTTCCTCAGTCACCTTGCTCAGTGCCAAGGCCTTGAAAGAACTGATCCTTTTAGCTCAAGAGCATTCATCACTGCATCCATGTCTAGCGTTGCTTCTTAAGAGTGCTTCGTTTAATGCCGCCCAGGTAAAGACATTGCAGACAACAACTAATACGAGC
>JBARCX010000355.1:0-7002 GCA_049794535.1 Rhodanobacter sp. | reverse complement strand
TCCCTCGTCACCGTAGGCCTGTCGTGCGATAAATGGCGCGACTTCCGCGAGGCCCTGCCGATGACCGCCACCACGCCTGCTGTCCACCATACCCGTCCAGGTTTGCTGCGTGCTCGGCCACCTGGAGGGCACGGCAAGGTCACCAATATCGAGTTGTTCTTCGACCTGGTGTTCGTCTATGCAGTGACCCAGCTTTCCGACACGTTGTTGCACCATCTGGATGTGATCGGCGCGGCGCAAACCTTATTGTTGTTTCTCGCCGTGTGGTGGGTATGGGTGTTCACCAGTTGGGTGACCAACTGGCTCGATCCCGAGCGACCCGCCGTGAGATTGCTATTGCTAGTACTGTCATTGGCAGGCCTGCTGCTATCCATCGCGGTGCCCGATGCATTCGGTCAACGCGGTTTGCTGTTTGCCGGTGTCTACGTATTCATGCAGGTAGGGCGCACGTTGTTCATGCTGTGGGCGTTACGAAGCGGTGCGCCAGCGAACCTACGCAACTTTCAACGCATTATCGTTTGGCTACTGATCTCCGGTGCGCTGTGGCTGCTTGGCGGTTCGCTCAATGGGGCATCACGTGCGGTGCTGTGGATCGTCGCGCTGGCGCTGGAATACGCCGGGCCTGCGATGGCGTTTCATGTGCCGGGCATGGGGCGCTCAAGAACCACCGATTGGGATGTGGAGGGTGGGCACCTGGCAGAGCGTTGCAGCTTGTTTGTGATTATCGCGCTGGGTGAGTCGGTGCTGGTTACCGGTTCCAGCTTTGCCGATGTCGCCTGGAATGGTACGTCGGTACTGGTTTTTGTCAGTGCGTTTATCGGCAGCGTGGCAATGTGGTGGATCTATTTTGATCTTGCTGCCGAACGTGGCAGCCGGTCGATTCGACAGTCGCAGGATCCCGGCCGTTACGCACGTATCGCCTATACCTATCTGCACCTGCTGATTGTGGCTGGGATCATCGTGAGTGCCGTGGCCGATGAGCTGACATTAAGTCATCCGCATGCACCGATAACCTTGGCCAATGCTGCTGTATTGCTTGGTGGTCCGGCGTTGTATTTGCTGGGAAACGCATTATTCAAGCAGTCCGTAAACAACACGAACTTCCCTCTCTCGCACCTAGTTGGTTTGGCACTCTTAATCGTACTCGCGGCAATGGCGAGGCAATTCTCCATTGTGGAACTAGGCATAGCCACAACGATCGTTCTGGTTATGGTGGCAATGTGGGAAAGCCTGTCATTGCGTTCGGTGCGACAGGCATTGGCTGAGGCTGGACATCACTGAGGAGTGTCGTGCGTACGCGCGTCGGCTTCGAATGGCGATGCATGACCGATGGCAGGGTATGACACATGGCCCATGCCGCGCTGCGATATCTGTTTAAACCTATGCATGTGGTAGCGCATCAAAGCCGTCATTCATCGGCTGGTTCGCACTTATGGGGAGGTTTACATGCATAGTCGCAGCCGCATTACCGTACTTGTATTGGCGCTTGGCTTGGCGTTTGGCTTGCAAGCGCAAGCTGGCGAAATACATGTCGATGGCGGGCATTGTGGTTTCAACAGCAACTATGACGTGCAAGTGACGCCCTACGGCATCGGCTTTACGCGTGAGGGCGCACAACCATCCCAAGTCTTCATGCATGACGGTACGCTGCGTGTAGATGGACAAGTTGTGTCGGTATCCATGGATGATGCGACACGTCTGCGCACCTATGAAGGCGACATGCGCAAACTGCTGCCTGAGATGGCGGGTATTGCCCAGGACGCCATAGGCATCGCTTTTGATTCGCTGGCGACCGTGGCGGCTACCTTAGGTGGCAGCGCTGATCATCGCGATGCGGTCGTCCAGCATCTTAACCAGACACGGGAAAATGCATTGCGCCAGCTGGATGCCGGTATCAATGCCGACCATTGGAGTGAAAAAGATTTCGAGAAGGCCATCGAACGGCCTGTCACAGAAGCCTCGACGGAGCTGGCCAGCTCATTGACTCGCAGCGTGCTTTGGTCGCTGTTCACCGGCGATGAGGACAAGTTGCAAGCACGCGCTGATTCGCTCGATCAGTCGCTGGATAAACAGATGAAGGCGCGCGCAGACAAGCTGGAAGTGCGCGCCAAAGCCATCTGCCCTCAACTCACCGAACTCGAGCAGTTGCAGCAGCAATTCCAGTTCCGTCTTGCCGATGGCACCTCGCTGCAATTGATCACACGAAACAAGGAAAGTCAGAATCAGGCCGGGCAAGTCGCCGAACGCTGATCCCCAGAGGGCCCGTGCGCTCCCCCGCACGTGCAGTCACCGCGTCCGTGCGTATGCCGGGCGCGGTTTTTTTGTGGCGAGCGGGTGAGGGTTAGTCGCTGTTAGGCTAAGCATGGTTTCTACAGGAGTTATGACCATGCCCCACGATATTGCCGGCTTTTCCATACCTAGTTTTTCAAGCCCACTCGCACAATTTGGGCTACATCTGCTCGCAGCCTTGGTGGTGCTGCTGATTGGTATCAGGTTAGCTGCATGGGTAGCCAACATGGCACAACATGCGTTGCAGCGAGCGGCGATCGATGTCACTTCGATCGGCTTCTTGCGCAACTTGATCTATGGTGCCTTGATTGCCGTGCTGATCGTGACAGCACTACAGATCGCCGGTGTACCGGATGCGCCGCTACTCGCCGCACTCGGCGCAGGTGGCCTGGCGATCGGATTAGCGTTGCAAGGGTCGTTGAGCAATCTTGCATGGGGCGTGCTGCTGATTCTGTTTCGACCGTTCCGCGTAGGCGATTTCATCCACGCGGGAGGCATTGACGGCACGGTGGAGGGCATCAATTTGATGCACACACTGCTGGTGATGCCTGATAACCGCGAGGCCGTGGTACCGAATGCGAAGATTGGCTCGGATGCCATTATCAATTTCAATCGACGGGGCACGCGGCGTTTCGAGCTGAAGATTGGCATCGGCTATAACGATGATATCGGCAAGGCAATGGCCTTGACCCAGGAACTGTTCGACGCAGACCCCCGCATACTCAAGCAACCAAGCCCAGGCGTGTGGACCGAAAGCCTGGGTGACAGCTCGGTGAACTTGGTGCTGCGCGCTTATACCAACAGTAGTGATATCTGGGCGACGCAGACCGATTTTCTGCGCGCCGTGAAGGAGCGCTTCATGGCGGAAGGCTTGAGCTTCCCGTTCCCGCAGCGGGATATCAACGTAGTGAGCATGCCGGCGACAGCAGCTCAATTCACGCGCGGGTGATACAGAGCCGCCATGCCCGTCGAGGCGGGCATGGCGGAAAGGGCACCCCTTTTACTGCAGCGTCACCGCCATCCGATTGTCGCCAGACACCCGATCGATCAGCTCGTTGTACGGATCGATACCCGCCTCGGCCGGTTTGTCGTCGACCACCACAGTGATCGTACTGTCGCCGTTTGGCAGCGTGCGTTTTTGCAAGTAAAGCGGCTTGCCATCCTTGCCTTTGCCGGGTGATGCCGCGAAGACACCGATTTCAATCGGAATGTCCGGCGTGGCTGCTGTTTCTTTGCCGGCGCCGTCCACATAAACCTTGCCGGCATGCAGCTTCATGGTCACTTCGTACTTGCCATTCGGCAGCTTTTTCGCCGTGGCTTCGGTGATGCGGTTATCGAACAGGGTGATCTTCCAGAACAGATCATCCAGCAAGGTTTTCCACTTCGGATCGGTACCCCGCGAGAGATAGCCCATGAACTCCTGCGACGTGGTGTAGGGCGGTTGCTGGAATCCCTTGTCGATGAGGAATTGCTTGAGCACTGCATTCAGCGTGTTTTCGCCGATGTAATCCTGTAGCGAGTAAAACACTAGCGAGCCTTTCTTGTAGTGGATGTACTGCTGGTTCTCGACTTTCGCCAAGGGCTCTTCGGTCACCGTCTCGGTGGCACGGCCGGCAAGATAACCATCCAGTTCGTATTTCAGGAATTTGCGCATCTGACCGGCGCCATACTTCTGTTTCATCACCATCAATGCGGAGTATTGCGCCAGTGATTCGCTGAGCATGGTCGAGCCCTGCATATTCGCGCCGATCACCCGGTGCGCCCACCACTGATGCGCGACTTCATGCGCGGTCACGTAGTAGGGGTAGTCGATCTTCGACGGATCACGTAGGTCAGCGATGAAGCCGATCGATTCGGAGAAGGGGATGGTGTTGGCAAACGACTGCGCGAACGAGGCGTAGTTCGGAAACTCCAGGATGCGCAGCTGATGGAACTGGTACGGCGTGTAGTTGGCGTTGTAGTAGGTCAACGCGTCCTTTGCGCCTTCGATCATTCGGTCCACGTTCCACGCATGCGCCGGGTTGTAATACACCTCGATGCTCACGCCCTGCGAGACGTCCTTCTTCACCGCGTAACGCGCTGAAAGGTACGAGAAGAACGGCAACATGGGCTGATCCATTGTGTAATGGAAATAACGCCGCCCATTCGCAACCCACTCCTTCTGTAAGTAGCCGGGAGCTAGCGCGATCTGATCCTCTGAGGTGGATACCGTGGTGTCGAAGCTGATCCAGTCCGCATCGTTGCTGAGATACGTATTCGCGCGAGCCTTCTCGTCGCCGAGCTTGGGCATGCGTGGCACCTCAGCACTCAAGCCGTATTTACGCCGGTCATTGCGATCAGTGATTTGTTGCGCGGTTTGGTAGCCGAATTGCGGCATCACCTCGTTATTGAAGAACGTGCCGTTGTACACAAGGAACTTACCGCTTGGCTGGTTGGTAAAGCCCTGCGGGGCATACTCCAAGTTGAAGTCGAATGACATCGACGCGCCAGGTGCCATTGGCGTTTTCAGTTTGTAGATGACGTAGCCGAGTGTCTTGTCGTCGCTGACTGTGTCATGCGGTGCGAACGTGAGCGATGTCAGCGTGAAGCCTCGGGTGTAGTTCACCTGCAGCTCGCTGATCGGTGTGTCGTGTTTGTTGACCAGCGTGTAATGGCCACGGATCTCAAGTCGGCGCTGGTACGGATAGATATCCACGTCCGCTTGCACTGCCGTGATGCGTGGCTGCGGTAGATCTTTGTACTTGGCGTACTTCTTCTCGTATTCGGCGGCCTGGCGGTTGGCCGCTGCGCTGTTCTGATAATGGTTGAGCACGTTGGTGTTGTAGAAGATCCATGCGCCGCTACCGATAAAGGCGAGCAGCGAAACAGCCAGCACGATGCGAGCCGGTCGGCGCAGTCGCTGACCGGCGGTGCGTACGCGATCCTTCCACACCTGATCGGTACCGCGTACCCAGAACAAGGTAGTCAGTACCAAAAGTACCGTTGCGCAGCAGGCCCAGTAGAAATCAAACCATAGCGTGCCTTTCAGGAAATGGCCGAAGCCATTCATGTCCGAATAGGGTGCGTCGGGCGCACCGGCATAGTTGTAGAGGTTGTGATCCCAGTGCAGCAGGGCCAGGCCGATCTGGCTCACGAACCACACGATGGTTAGCAGGTAGCCAAGGAACTTGTTGTTGGAGATGACCTGCAGGAACAGTGCCAGTACGGCCAGCAATACGAGCGGGATCGCATCAAGCGCCAACGAGGCCACATACAAACCCAGCTCGATATGCGTATATCCGTGGCTCAGCTGCCAGCCGATACCAAAAGCCATACCAACGGCCATGAACACGGCAATGACTGCGACCAAGCTACATAGCTTGGCGGTCAGTGGTATCCAGTTAGGCAGCGGGAAGGCATCGCTGACCTCCGCGGTGTGCATGCTTCGCTCACGCCATACCAGTTCGCCGGCATAGAACATGACGATGATATACAGCAGCCATTGGAAGCTGCCGCGGATCATTTCCAGCACTTCGTGCGTCACGGGATAGGTGGCCGTGCCGTAGATCTGCCCGGATAGCGCCAGACTGAAGACGAGGTTGACCAGGCCGAATAGCAGCATGATCAGGAAGGGCACGCCACGCAGCACACTCAGCGTATCGAACGCGAACTGATGTCGTAGTTGCGTCAGTTGCGCGCGTAGATCGCTGGATAGTTGAATCTTTGGCAAATCCAGTGTGGTCGCCGTACCCTGTGGACGCAGCCTCGGTGGTTCTGCGCGTTGTTTGCCTCGTGTCAGGCGTAAGCCTTCGCGATTGGTACGGAACAGCGCGAACGATGCGCCTAACAATGCCAGGCTGATCCCTGCCCATAGCGCACGGTTGAATAGCAATAAACCATCCAGCGACGGCAGCCGATGGTTGAGTTCGTCCTCTGACCAATAGCGGGTGATGATCTGTAGCGTGCGGCTGCCGAACGGATCAATGATCGCGGCGAGCGCATGGTTGTTGATGTCCCCAGTCAGCAACCTGGTGATCGAAAGCAGCACAATGAATGCGATCACGCCGATATAGGTCGTCAGCAGTGAACGCGTGACCGTGGCGAGCAGGAACAACAACGCGGCGATGAACAGGAGATCAGGTATCACGATCACGCCGAATGCCCAGGCGTAGCCGTGCCACTCCGCTGGGCCAAGCCGAGCGGCATCGATCCATGGCATAAAGCCACCGATCGCCAGGGCCAGCGCGCATACCAGCATGATGATCAGCGACGCCAGATAGCCTGCGGCAAAGCGGCCGCCGAGGTAGGCGGGGCGACTGACTGGCGTGGTGAACATCAATTCGGACGTGCCTTGATCGAAATCGCGTAGTGCGGCGCCCGCAATGAACGCCGTGATCAGGAACATGCTCAGCACACAGAACGAGGTCATGATTCTGGCGATGACCATCGGCGCATTGCGCAGTACGTTGCCGCTGGCACCGCCCATGATGATGGCGTCGCTGGTGGCGACCGTAAAAGCGAGTGCGCCAAACACCAACGCAATAATCCAGAACAATGGCGCGCGAATCTGCTGGCGCCATTCGAAGCGAAGGATTTCTAGGAACATCGTTCGTCCTTAAGGGCGGCGGGGCGTTAGGCGGCTTTCGCGGTGGCCTGCGCGCGCAGGCGGCCGAAGTAGACGTCTTCCAGATAGGGCGTGACGGCTTCGAAGCCATCCTCAGGTCGATGTTAGGC
>JBARCX010000354.1:0-12333 GCA_049794535.1 Rhodanobacter sp. | reverse complement strand
AGAACCCACCCGGGTTCGACCGATTCGCCTGGAGCGAATCGGGACAGCCGAAGGCTGGCCCCGTAGCGCAAAGCGCGAAGGGGTTCGGTCCATGGATGGACCGAACAATCTCACCCTACATAATCAGCGCAACCGTCATCGAAGCCGAGGGCGTTTTGTTTTTCTGATGGAAACGACTGGGTAAGAACCCACCCGGGTTCGACCGATTCGCCTGGAGCGAATCGGGACAGCCGAAGGCTGGCCCCGTAGCGCAAAGCGCGAAGGGGTTCGGTCCATGGATGGACCGAACAATCCCACCCTACATAATCAGCGCTGCCGGCATCGAAGCCGCGGGCGTTTTCGCTATTGGTACCAAAGAGGCCTTGGTGCCACAGTACGCCAACCACACACAAACCCATTGACACCTGTCACTGGCTACCTTTTAACCAAGCCTCACAATCGCCGCATGGGCCTCCATCAAAGTGCGCCTCAACCTCTCTAAGCATCGGCATGTCGCCCTTAATTTAGAGATCCCCTATGCGAAACAGACAAATCAGGTGCAACCATGCGGCGTTGGCTTTTTATCGGCGGGGCATTACTGGTCGCTGCAGTGACTTGGCATTTTTGGGCGAATCGGCCTGATCTGGGAAATCCACGTTTCTTTGCAGATCAGACATATAACTTTGAGGCTATTCGTGTATTGAACGATACCTCGGTAGTCGGTGGCGATACGGGTGAGGTATCACAGACAATTGCTGGCCTTAAATCCGGGGATGCACAAGGTTGGTATGACGCATGGAATGCGACGGGGGATCGTGTTGCAGCATTGGCTAATCGCACCGCTGATCCCATCGCTAAAGGAGAGGCATTACTACGGGCGCATAATTATTACCGATCCGCGGAATTTTTCCTTGCACCACAAAATACCAAACGTTTGGTTGTTTGGAAAAAGAACATCGATAGCTTTTATTCAGGCATCGACATATTGGGGATTAAGTACGAACGCATTCGTGTGCCCTACGGTAAATATCACCTCAATGCTATCTACTACCCGGGGCCAGAGGGGGCGGATAAGCGACCTTTATTGATGATGGTGGGCGGCTATGACAGCACGATGGAAGAGAATTATTTCACCCTCATCGCAGCGGCCTATCGGCACGGTTATTCGGTTCTGACCTATGAGGGGCCAGGGCAGGGTTCGGTGCTGCGCGAACAAGGACTCACCTTTACGCCCGAATGGGAGAAGCCTAATGGCGCGGTGCTGGATACCTTTTTATCGACCCATGCCAGCCCGAACAAGATCGTGCTGATTGGAGAAAGTATGGGTGGCTATCTTGCCCCTCGCGCGGCGGCCTTCGATTCACGTATCAGCGGTGTGGTTGCCTATGACGTGTTTTTCGACGGCGGAGCTATCGCTTCGCGCAACGTTCCACCCTTTGTATTCTGGCTAAGGCACCATGGTTATTACGGTGTGCTGAATTTTCTGGCTGGGTTGGGCTCCAATCCAGGAGCAACCTGGGCTCAGGAAAATGGCATGTGGGTATTTGGCGTAAGCAACCCTTTCGCGGTGCTCGATACCTTCAAGGCCTACACGCTTGCACCAGTGGCATCTCGCATTACGGCAGATGTTCTGATCTTGGCGGGTGCCGACGATCATTTTGTTCCGCTGGCACAGGTGGGCGAATTTCAGAAAAGTTTGACGCGTGCGCGAAGCGTAACCACTACCGTTTTTGACCGTGCATCGGGAGGTAGTGAGCACTGCCAGATCGGTGCCCCAAGCCTGTGGCAAGCGACTCTTTTTGATTGGCTGACATCGAAATTCGGCCAGCCCGGCAACGTGGGTCAGGTTAATCAAAAGTAAGCTTGGCCGAGCAAAAGCTTCGCCGACGCTAAGGAAAATACCGCTCATAAAAAGAAACCCCGCTGGATTTCTCCGGCGGGGTTTCAGTGGACTTGAAGCCTGGCAGCTTAGGTCGAATTAAGCCTTCGCAGCCTTCTTGGCGGCAGGCTTGCGACCCGGCTTACGGCCACGCTTGGCGGCTACTTTGCGCGGAGCTTTGGCAGCCTTGGCCGGAGTTGCAGCCTTGGTCGCGCCAGCAATCAGCAGATCATCGGCGGAAACGCCACGCTTCTTGAGCGCGGCAACAAACCAGAGCGGACGCTTGCCACGGCCCGACCAGGTCTGTGCCGGGTCCGACGGATTCTGGTACTTCGGTGCAACAACGGATTTCTTGCCGCCCTTGCCAGCCTTGCCAGCTTTGCCGCCACGGGTCGGAAACACGTCGGCGAGCGTCAGGCTATTGTTGTGGAGCAGCGATTCAATCTTAGTCCGCACGCCCTGAATCAGGTTTGCGTGGGCTGCCTTCATCTGCGATTCGGCATTTGAAATCAGCGCCTGAAGTTCTTTCGGAGAGAGGGTTTCAAGATTAACGGCCATGATTGATTCTCGTCTTTGTTGGAGGTGTACGGTTATGGAATATTAGTCCATGTATATATAGCCTAACACTTCCATACGGATATGTCGCTGTTACGAATTGTGAATTAAGTTCACTTTAGTAGCTTCGCTTGAAGCTTTGATCGTTGGTGACCTCAAATGCCAGTCGCGTTATTACCGACGGATATCGGGCAATGGGTACATGATTACCTATGCAGGAATGACAGTGGGGGCGGTGGTCAATCAGGCGAATGGAGTCGCTATGGGTTTCCCCAGGTTGCATTCGATGTGTGGTATTCGATGCGTGAAATATCCCGCCTTGATATTGTCGGTTAGCGCTCATCCAGCAGTGCTAATGGACGGTGACTATCAGTGTAGGGGGCTTCAGGCAATGCCTATTCCGTCGTCCTGGTGCTATTCCTTCTACTCACGGATGGCTGGTGAGTCAGGAGTTTGCTGTGCCGTTTTTGTGCATCTGTCATCACTAGCCATTACCCTGAGATGAGATCGCGCATAGGGCTTTTAAGTTCAATCTAAGCTTGATTGCGCACAATGGGTATGTTTGGCCATGTGCCGTTGGCGTGTGGTATCGCGTGGAACGAGGAGTTGGCTGTGCATATCATTCTGGTGGAGGACGATCCGCAGTTGGGGGCGGCTATCCAGCAAGCGCTCATGCGCCTGAGTTATGCGGTGACCTGGCTGCGTAACGGTAGCGAGGCACTTATTGCGTTGCGCGACGAAACCGCCGATCTGGTATTGCTTGATCTTGGTCTGCCTGGCAAAGACGGCCTTGATGTGCTGGCCGAGGCCCGGCGTTCGCACGTAAGTACGCCCGTGATCGTGATGACGGCACGTGATGCGCTGGAAGCACGCGTGAAAGGGCTAGATGCCGGCGCGGATGATTATTTGGTCAAGCCATTTCACCTGGATGAATTAACCGCACGCATCCGTTCATTGACGCGGCGTGCACAGGGGCTTGCGGCCAACCGCATCGAGGTGGGTGCACTGAGCCTGGATATCGGTACATCCGAAGTGGAGTTTCGAGGCAAGACCATCGAACTGACGCGGCGTGAATTTTCGCTGCTGCAGATACTGATGGAGCGGGCTGGTCGCATCGTGCGCCGTGAGAGTCTGGAGAACTCGCTATACGGTTTGGATAACACCGTCGGCAGCAGCGCATTGGAAGTGCAGATCCATGGTTTGCGCCGCAAGCTGAGTTTCGATGCGATTCGTACCGTACGTGGTGTCGGCTACATGGTTCCACGGGAGCCAAAATGAGGGCGCCGAGCCTGCGCGATAGGCTGCGCTGGATCATTCTCGCCGTGTTGCTCGCTGTGCTCTTGCCGCTTGGCATGTATAGCTTCCAGCGCACCCTGACCGAAGTGGATGAGTTGCTGGACGGTCGCTTGGCGCAGTCAGCGCATACGCTCGATGTATTGATCCAACACGCCGGTATCGAATCACTGCGCGGATCGATGGTCGACACCTTGGTCGTACCGACAAAAGCCGAGATGCATGGGGCGCCTAATCGCACCTATGAATCCGAGGTGGGCTTCCAGGTCTTCGACAGCACACGACACATGCGTTTGATGACGTCGAATCTTGCGCAATTGCCATTGCCGAACAAGCTCAAACCGGGTTTTCAGGATTTGGAATACGGTGGTTACGGCTGGCGCGTATTCACCATGATCGATGGCACCGGTGGTGCGCTGATCCGCGTCGGAGAGCGGCATGACAGCCGGCGTGATATTACCCATGCGATGTGGCTGGACAACGGGCTGCCGTTATTGCTTGGCCTGCCGATCCTCGCTGTCTTGGTTGGCTGGGCGGTACGACGCGGTTTGCGCCCGCTGGAGCGCCTGACTCGGGAGTTGGCCACGCGTGCTCCCGGTAGTCGCAAACCGATTGTGTTGGAGGCCGCACCACAGGAGCTTCAACCCGTGCTCGGTGCACTCAACGGTCAGCTCGAACGCCTTGAGGATGCACTCGAGCGCGAGCGCCGCTTCAGTGCAGACGTTGCGCACGAGTTACGTACCCCGTTGGCATCCACCATGATCCATCTGGAGGGTGCGATGCAGGCCAACCTGCCAGCCGACGCCGCTGCCGCTCTGGTCAGTGCGCAGAATGGCTTGGTCGGGCTGGCCCGGCGCATTCAGCAGCTATTGGCGTTGGCACGCCTTGAATCCGGGGCGGCCTCGGGTCAGCGCGTACCGGTAGATCTCGCGGCCGTGGCGATGGATGTTTTCGACGAACTCACGCCGCTGATGGCTGACAGCAATGTAGAGCTGGGTTTCATCCATGACGGGCGCCCGGTCGTCGTGGCTGGGTACGAGGCCGCATTAGCGGCACTGCTGCGTAATCTCATTGAAAACGCCTTGCACCATGTGCCCGGCGGAGGCCAGGTTCAGCTGTCGTTGACGCAGGATGCGCACGGAACCGTTATCGATGTTATCGATGACGGCCCGGGTATCCCTGAGGAGCGCCGTAAGAGCGTGTTCGCTCGTTTCCACCGCGAGGTAAGCAGTCGGGGCGATGGTTACGGCCTGGGCCTTTCGATCGTGCAGCGAGCGGCCGAATTGCATCATGCATCGATTGAGTTACTTGATTCGCCACTCGGTCGCGGCTTGCGTGTGCGGGTGGTTATTCCACCCGCACCTGGATCGACGTCGAGCACGGACGATCACTCGATCAACTCGGCTGCCGCCGCGTAAGTCACTGCCCAACAGTCAGGATCGTAAAGCTATCCGGCACGATGGACGGATGGCCATTAGGCTGCTTGTCTTTGCCCAACTGCGCGGCAGACAGATACAGCCGGTGTTTCTGCGGATCCAGCGCCAGCGTGCGTGCACTGGGTTGCGTGGTGATGGTCGCGCTGACCGCAAAATGGTCCGGGTCGATTTCGTGCACAGCGGTGATCGTTCCGCTTTCGCCATTGGAGCTGTAGGCCGTAGCTGCGGCAGCATCGAATACCACGGCGTCCGGGCCATCACCGATGGGCAATGTCGCGACCAGGTGACCGTTAGTAGCATCGAGCACGGCCATCTTGTTGTTGTCGCAGACCGAGAACAGGCGATGGTGAGCTGCGTCGATGGCCAAGCCGCTGGGCGATTCGCACGGTGCCAGTGGCCACACATGCGTCACCTTGTTGCTGGCCGAATCGATTTCGGCCAGCTCAGACTTATCCTCGATATTCACGTACACATGCCCGGCGTTGTCCGTCGCTGAGAACTCGGGCTTGCCGGGCAGGGCGATGGTTGCGATCACCGCACCCTTGGCCGGATCGATCACGCTGGCGTTGCCGCTCTTGCCATTAAAGGTCAGTACGTGGTGCGAAGCATCGTCGTAGAGAATGGAGTCGGGGTTAGTGCCCGTGCCCTGGATGGTGGCGATGGTCTTGAGCGTATCCAGGTCAAATACCGTCACTGACGCGCTCTTTCCGTTGCTGGTGAAGCCGCGGTGCAGGTCTTGCGCAATGGCAATGCCGTGCACGCCGTTGGTGCCGGGAATCGTGGCGACCTGCTTGTTTTGATCCACGTCAATCACCAACACGCGATCGCCACGGCTGACGAACAGATGCCGCCGCTGCGCATCAAAGTTCAGATAATCCCAGTGGCCAGTCCCGCCCAGCGCCAAATGCGAGATCACCCGGGCTTGGGTGGGGGCTGAGTCTGCGCCAGCTGTTTGACATAAAGCAGCGAAGGCCAGGGTGAGTGAGGCAAACAAAACGTGATGTCGGGGTCGTAGCATGATCGTCATCGCAGTGGTGGTGCTCCAGCATGTCGTTACACGCTTATCGGCACCTTAGCGGTTGAGCGTAATCGCACCAGCGCCATCACCAGCCAACTCATGCTGTCTCGCTTGCCAGCTAGTGTCATAATGCTCAGTTGCGTTTATCACATCGGGCTTTGGTGGCACTCATGCATATTGGAATCGACTTCGGGACCAGCTATTCCGCCGCAGGTGCGGTTGTCGATGGCCAGTTGAACTTGATCCGCTTTGGGGATGCCCATCAGTTCCGCACGGCGGTGTTTTTCCCCGAAGTGGTGCCGAACGTGGATGATTTCGTCCTGACGCCCGCCTTGGCTGCACAGGTGGACGCCATCATGCGTAGTGCACGAGGACAGCCGTCACAGGGTACCGAAGCCCAGCGCCATCGTGATGCCATCCGCGTGGTGCGCCGACAATGGATGGAAGAGCAGACCCGCGCCGCTTCGGAATCGATCTCCAGTTTCCAGCATGCGTTATTTGGTGAGGAGGCAGTAGAGGCCTACCTGGAAGAAGGCACCGGCCATTTGATCGAATCACCGAAGTCGATGCTCGGCTATCGGCTCGACGCGCCGGTGCGACGGATCATCGTCAGCATCGCCGCACATATCCTCGAACATATCCGTCTAACTGCGACACGCCAGCTTGGTGTCGCGGTACGTGGTGCAGTGATCGGGCGTCCTGTGGAATTTCGCAGTTCGATGGGCCCTTCAGGTGGTGACCAAGCATTGGAGTTGCTGCGTGAAGCGGCGGGCATTGCTGGCTTCGACGAGGTGTCATTCCTTGAAGAGCCCACCGCTGCGGCCATGCACTATCACTTGAGTCTGGACGAGCGGCAACACGCGCTGATCGTCGACATTGGTGGTGGTACCACCGATGTCGCTTACGCTGAACTTGGTGGCGGTCATGCGCCAGTGATCCATCGCTGCTGGGGTTTGCCCAAAGGCGGTACGGATCTTGACGTGGGCATCAGCCTGCACAGCTTTATGCCGCATTTCGGTAAGGACGTTTCGAAGGTGCCGGTGCATCATTTCGTCGAAGCGGCCAGCGTGCAGATTCTGTCCAAGCAGCGTGAGTTCCGTAAGCAAAACTATCGCCTGGTCGAAGAACCGTTCGGCTCACGCTTGCGCGCGTTGCAGCAGCTCGGGGCTACCACCCGTCTGAATCGGCTCGCCGAGCGCATCAAGATCGAACTCGGGGCTACCGCGCGCAGTGAAGCGTCCATCGACTTCATTGAAAACGATCTTGCCGTGAGTGTGGAGCAGGACGACTTCCTGCTTGCGGCTGACGATTTGCTTCAGCGGCTGCAACGGCTCCTGGAGCAGGCACGTGAGGACATTCCCGATGCGCCGGCCAGCGTCTTTCTGACGGGCGGTAGCTCCCGCTCGCCACATCTGCAAGCCCGTGTGCGCGCATGCTTCCCTGATATTGCTTTGGTGGAGGGTGACCCATCGCTGGGTGTGGTCTCGGGCCTAGCCATTGCTTGTTCTGGCATGACCTGATTCCGCACGCGTGATTTCTCTACACGGAAATCCACGTCCTGATCTTCTGATCAAAGCATCACTCATCCGCCGCTCATCGCCGTGTCATATGTGACGCGTCGATGAGCGATTGGGTCCGTTCGCGCAGGCAGATCAGCCGTTGCACGATGGGCTTTGCGGAACCTTACCTTTAGCGAACATAGGGTGTGTCCTGTGTCGGATGGGTTGGGCATTGCTGGCAACATAGGTTGTCGTAAGCGCGTGCACTACATGATGTTTGTAGTGTGTCGCTTTGGCCACGGAATACGTTGCAGCGTGTTTCTTGCACATGCCAAAAGGCGCCGCAGCGGGGCGTGCTGCGGCTGTTTCAGGAATAGCGGGTTTGGACTGCGCAATGATTACGTCACCAGGCGAGATCGCCGTGGCTGCGATCAATGCGCCGCTATCCACAGTCGCAGGGAGGGCTGCTACTGCGGTCTCATGATGTGATTGCACGATCGAAGCGCCAACGGGGACGATCGCTACGGCATTGCTTTCCGGTAACGACTGCCGATGAGGTGCGAAGGATATCGCCGCAGCGGGTTTGCCAAAGCTCCAGCGGAACCCGATATTCAGCGCATTGCTCGTGGTGTGGTTGGCAATGTTGGCGTTGTAATACACATAGGTACTGGCCTGCGGCGTGAAGTCGACACTGAAGCCTAACCCCGCCTGCCATTGGTTACGTGTGGGCTGGATGCCGCCCACTTGGAAACCTACGTCGGAGGCGCCAGCGAAATCGTTGGTTATCGTCGGTGCCCGGTTGTCGGTGTCGCGTAGATAACGCACCAGCAAGATCGGGTGTATCTGTGCGCCATTGATGTTCTTGGCGAAGTCGCCGATTAATCGCGCACCCACGCCATATTGCATGCTGTGCGCGCTGCTACGGCCTACATTGAGATCGGCATCGCCCGCATTCTGCTCGGTGAAGGCATCGTATTTCACACGCGTGTAGTAAGCGCCTACGAACGGTTCCAGATGCCATTGATCGAATTGGAAACGGTAACCACCTTCCAGTGCGGCATTGGCTGCCTTGCCGTCGTAGCGAGCGGTTGCCTGCGGCTGGAATAGTGAGCCGACTTCTATCTGGCGGTTGCTGTTGGCATTCTGCCAACCATAAGACGCCACGCCTTCCACCCACCATTGCTGCTGGTTGAAATACAGCGCTTGCAAGCCAACCGCGTACTCATTGACGTCTATGCGATCGTTGCGCGCATCGACCGTGGTATCCGAGCTGGCAAAGCTGGCGTGTGCGCCCACGCGCAAGTCGGATGTTACGGAGGTGTCCGCGCCAACGATCAAACCATGGATGCGGTAGTCGGTCGCAGCAACGTTATTGGTGCCGTCGAAGCTGGTACCAAGGAGATAGGGTTCGGCCCAGGCGGCCGTTCCCTGTTCACCGGTATCGCGCGCCAGGTTCAACCGGTAAAGCACGGTATCCAGGTATTGCCCCTGACCTTGCAGTTCACTCTGCGTAGCAGACGCATAAGTCTCGCCGGTGAGGCTGTCGAACGAGCGAATCACTTGGCCTGCAGTAAGACCGCGCGCATCGCCAAGCAAGGTGGGCAGACGGTTGGAGTCGGTTGCGATGGTTTGCAACGCCGTAGCCATGCTGAGCTGATTATTGTTGAGGCCGGGGAATTGATTGAACGGCGTTGCGTTACCGCCGCCAGGCGAGCCCGCTTGCGTCAGCGTCAACAGCACGGTGTCGCCCTGAACAGTCACGCTCGGGCTGAGGAACGGCAACACCGTCTGTGTCACGCCGGCGTAGTTGCCTGTGACGCCACCGCTCGCATTGATGATGGTGTAAGTCGTGCTGATGCCATACGACCCGGCGGAGGGCAGGGCAACCAGTTGGCCACCCAGCGACGCCGCACCGTTGACCTGGATGCTGTCGTTGACGCCACCGCCGTTGCTGCGAATCTGCGTTGTGGAGCCTGCGGTGTTGGTAAGCCCGCCAACGTTGAGTGTCGAGCCTGGCGTGCCGGTGCCGGCCGCTGGCCCACTCGCACCATTGACGCCGCTGGGTGCCACCGTGCCACTCACGGTCACTGGACCAGAAAGAGTGCCACTGCCGATGAGTGCGCCACCACTGGCGACGGTGGTGGATCCACCGAGGCTTCCGTTCACTACCAGGTTGCCGCTCACGTTGGTACCACCGGCAAAGCTGGCGGTGGTGCCACTAGCGATACTCAACGTACCGCTACCTGTGTTGAGATTAGATATGTTGGTGATGGATGCACCCGGCAACGTAGCTGCGCCGCTTCCGGTGATGTTGAGTGTGGTACTGGTGCCTAATCCGTTGACGATACCGGTGATGCCAGCCAGGTTGCCGTAGGCGACATTCACGCTGCTGCCGCCGCTTACATTGAGCGTGCCGGCGATCGGCCCATTCACGGTTGCAGCACTACCCGCGCCATTGAGATTGGCGGTAGCGCCCGCGCCGACGGCGACGCCTCCACTATAGGGTGAGGTGGCGTTCAATACGCCGCCATTGACTGCGAGACCGCCGCTGAAACTAGCGAGCGAGCCGCCCAAGGTCAGTGTGCCGCTGCCTTCCTTACTCAGTGAGCCGCTGCCAGCAACACTGCCGTTAAGCGTCAGGCTCTGTGCTCCCTGCACGGTAAGGCCATTCGTGCCGACATTGACACTGTTGCTGATCGATACTGCCGCATCCGCTTGCAACGCGGCGCCGTTGACCGACACGGTGCCCGTACCAAGCGCGTTGTTATTACCCAGAATCACGCTACCGCCACTCACCGTCGTGCCACCGGTGTAGCTATTTGCACCGTTCAACGTCAACGCGGCGGAGCCGCTCTTCACCAAACTGCCACTACCGGAAAGTTGACCGTTCAAGCTCAGTGCTTCACTGCCGACATCGGTCAGTGCGGCATTCAATGTGACATTGTTCGCCACACTGACCGGCGTAACAGCGCTTGCAGTGGCACCCAAGGTTGTCGCTGCGGAGACGGTGAGTGCGCCGGTACCGAGCGCGCTGTTGTTGCCGAGCAGCAGGCTGCCGCCATTCGCGGTAACGCCACCGGTGAACGTATTGGCACCGCTCAATGTGAGTGGCGATGAGCCACTGGTGATCAAGCTGCCGCTGCCGGAAATCGTGCCACCCAGATTCATCGCGCTACCGGTGCCGGGCAGTGTCAGGCTGGTGCCCGTATTCAACGTGATGCTATTGGATAGGCTGATTGGGCCGCCGCTGGCATCCAGCGAAGTCGAACCATTTACGGTGAGCGCGCCGCTACCCAGTGCATTGCTATTGCCTAACTGCAGGCTGCCGCCGTTGACGGTAACGCCGCCGCTGAAGGTATTGGCACCATTCAATGCCAGGGCCGATGTGCCGTCCTTGATCAGGCCGCCTGCACCGGCGACAGTGCCGCCGAGCGTGACGGCGCCACCCGCGCCGGGCAGGGTGAGATTGGCACCTGCGCCAAGATTTACATTGTTGGATAGGTTCAACGCTCCGCTCGCATCCAGCGAGGCACTAGCGCCTACCGTCAATGCGCCCGTACCCAACGCATTGTTATTACCGAGTACCAGTCCGCCTGCATCAATCGTGGTGCCGCCGGTGAATGTGCTGGCTCCCGTCAGTGTCTGCACGCCGGTACCGTTCTTGATCACACTACCGGCACCGCTGATCACGCCGCTGAAGCTCTGATTGCTGGCGTCGCCGAAACCGAGTGAATTCGAACCCAGGCTGATACTGCCGCCAGCACCCGCGAGTGCACCGATGGTCTGGTTGCCGCTTGCTGCGGAAATATCCAGCGTGCCCGCGCTGGCCAGCGTCACCGCACCTGTCGCCGCGAGACTGCCGCCGGCACCGATCGCCAGCGTGCCGGTGTTGATGGTGGTGCCTCCAGTGAAAGTATTCGCACCGGTTAAAGTCAGCGTGGCATTGCCATCCTTGCTGAGACTGCCACTACCGGATATCGCTCCGCCGAGTGTCAGTGCATTGCCGCCCAGCACATCGAGCGAACCGCCTGCACCAAGATTCACGTTATTGGCTGCCGTAACAACTCCGCCTGCATCCAGTGAGACTGCGCCACCGACATTCAATGTGCCGGTACCGAGTGCCGTATTGCTGCCGAGTACCAGGCCGCCTGCATTCAACGCAACGCCGCCGCCGAATGTATTGGCGCCGCTCAATGTCTGCACGCCGCTACCGATTTTCACTAATCCGCCGCTGCCGCTGATCGCGCCGCCGAAGCTGGTATTGCCAACACCGCCCAAGGTCAGCGTGTTGCCGCCGAGATTGACGCTGCCAGTCGTACCGGCCAGCGAGCCGATGGCCTGATTGCCACCCGCGGAAATATCGAACGCGCCCGCTCCACTGAGCATCACTGCACCAGATGCGGACAAGCTGCCGCCTGCACCAATCGCCAACGTACCGGCGGTGATACTGGTGCCGCCGGTAAACGTGTTGGCGCCGGTCAAGGTCAGTGTTGCTGCGCCGCTCTTGGTGAGATCGCCCGTGCCGGAGATGACACCGCCGAGCGTCATCGCATTGGAGCCGAGTACATTCAGTCCCGCGCCACCAGCGAGTGTGATGTTATTGGCAACGCTGACGGCTGCATTCGCATCCAGCGTAGTGGCACCGCCAACGGTCAATGCCCCAGTGCCGAGTGC
>JBARCX010000353.1:0-27220 GCA_049794535.1 Rhodanobacter sp. | reverse complement strand
CAGGAAATCTGTCGCAAGTAGGCCTGCATCTGACCACGCGACAACCGGGCCATGAGGCCACTGGATTCCTGCCCGCGCAGGAATGACGGCGCGATGAGGGCCGAACTCAGTCGGGGTCGTAGTCGAGGTTGGGGGCTAGCCAGCGTTCGGCTTCTTCGCGGGTCCAGCCTTTGCGCTTGGCGTAGTCTTCGACCTGTTCGCGGGTGAGGCGGCCGACGACGAAGTATTGGCTGTCCGGGTGCGAGAAGTACCAGCCGGAGACGGCCGCCGTGGGGTACATGGCGAAGCCTTCGGTGAGTTCGATACTGGTGTTGTGGGTGGCATCGAGCAGGCGGAACAGGGTGGTTTTCTCGGTGTGATCGGGGCAGGCGGGGTAGCCTGGAGCGGGGCGGATACCCTTGTATTTTTCGGTGATCAGCGATTCGTTGTCGAGCTGCTCATCGGGCTGATTACCCCAGAATTCGCGGCGTACGCGCTCGTGCATGCGCTCGGCGAACGCTTCGGCGAGGCGATCGGCGAGGGCCTTGAGCAGGATCGATGAGTAGTCGTCATGCGTGGCCTCAAAGCGGGCGATATGCGGCTCGATACCGATACCGGCGGTGACGGCAAAGCCGCCGATCCAGTCGGCCTTACCCGAGCTTCGGGGCGCGATGAAATCGGCGAGGCAGAAGTCGGGGCGGTCGGTTGGCTTTTCGACTTGCTGGCGAAGGAAGCACAGCCGGGTGGTTTCGTCGTTTTCGCCGGCTTGCACTTCGACGTCGTCGCCGACGCGCTGCGCGGGCCAGAAGCCGATCACCGCGCGTGCAGTGAGCCACTTCTCGGCGATCAGCGTGTCGAGCATGTTCTGTGCGTCTTGGAACAGCTCGCTGGCCTGAGTGCCGACAATCTCGTCGGTAAGAATCGCCGGATAGTGGCCGGCCAGTTCCCATGCCTGGAAGAACGGCGTCCAGTCGATGTAGGTGCGCAGTTCGGTAAGGTCGTAATCATCAAATACGGTGATGCCAGGCGTATGCGGCGCTGGTGGGTCGTAGCTGGCCCAGTCGCAGCTCCAAGCCTGCGCACGCGCTTTTTCCAGCGATACGAGATGCTTGCCGGGACCGCGGTTGCGGTGGCGTTCGCGCACGTCGGCGTAGTCGGCGCGCACCTTGGCCATGAACGCGTCGACCAGGTCTTTGCTGACCAGCGACTGCGCCACGCCGACCGCGCGTGAGGCGTCTTTCACCCATACGGTAGGTGATTTGTAATGCGGCTCGATCTTCAGCGCGGTGTGCGCACGCGAGGTGGTGGCGCCGCCGATCAGCAATGGAATCTGGAAGTTCTGCCGCTGCATTTCGCGCGCGACCTGGCTCATTTCTTCCAGCGAGGGTGTGATCAGGCCGGATAGGCCGATGATGTCGGCGTTGTGCTCGCGTGCGGTGTCCAGGATTTTTTGCGTCGGTACCATCACGCCGAGGTCGATCACCTCGAAGTTGTTACAGCGAAGCACCACGCCAACGATGTTCTTGCCGATGTCGTGCACGTCGCCTTTGACCGTGGCCATGACGATGGTGCCGTTGTTCTTGCCGACATCGCCGGTACGCAGTTTTTCTTCTTCGATGTAGGGCAGCAGGTAGGCCACCGCTTTTTTCATCACGCGGGCGGATTTCACTACTTGCGGCAGGAACATCTTGCCGGCGCCGAATAGATCGCCGACCACGTTCATGCCGTCCATCAGTGGCCCTTCGATGACATCGAGCGGGCGCGTTGAAAGCTGGCGTGCTTCTTCGGTGTCTTCGACCACGTATTGGTCGATGCCATGTACGAGCGCGTGGCTGAGCCGTTCGCGCACACCTTTCTCGCGCCAGGCGAGCGTTTCGACGACGACTTCGCCTTTCTTCTTGCGGTAGTTGTCGGCGATTTCCAGCAGGCGCTCGGTGGCATCTTCGCGGCGATTGAGGACAACATCCTCGACGCGTTCACGTAATACATCAGGCACGTCGTCGTAGATCGCCAGCGCACCGGCGTTGACGATGCCCATGTCCATGCCGGCTTTGATCGCGTGGTACAGGAATACCGAGTGGATCGCCTCGCGCACGGTGTCGTTGCCGCGGAACGAGAACGATACGTTGGAGACGCCGCCGGAGATGTGGCAGTCGGGGAAGCGCCTCTTCAACTCGCGAGTGGCTTCGATGAAGTCCACGGCGTAGTTGTTGTGTTCCTCGATGCCGGTGGCGATGGCGAAGATGTTTGGGTCGAAGATGATGTCTTCGGGCAGGAAGTCCAGCTCGCGCGTAAGCAACTCGTACGCGCGTGAACAGATTTCTACCTTGCGCGCGCAGGTGTCGGCCTGACCTTGTTCGTCGAATGCCATCACGACGGCGGCGGCACCGTATTGCTGCACCTTGCGTGCGTGCTCGAGGAACGCGGCTTCGCCTTCCTTCATGGAGATGGAGTTGACGATGCCTTTGCCTTGCAGACAACGCAGGCCGGCTTCGATCACGGTCCACTTGGATGAGTCGACCATCACCGGCACGCGCGCGATATCAGGCTCGGCGGCGATCAGGTTGAGGTAGCGGGTCATCGCCGCCTCCGAGTCGATCAGACCCTCGTCCATGTTGACGTCGATGATCTGCGCGCCATTGGCAACCTGCTGACGTGCGACTTCTACGGCTTCGTCGTAGCGCTCTTCTTTGATGAGTTTTTTGAATTGCGCCGAGCCGGTGACATTAGTGCGCTCGCCGACGTTGATAAAGAGCAAGTCGGGCGTAATGACCAGTGGTTCGAGACCGGAAAGGCGGGTGTGGCGAGAAACCTGGGTGCTCATGCGGCTTTAATGTTCTCGTTGGGCAACTGGCGCGGCGCGTAATTGCGTACCGCTTCGGCAATCGCCTTGATGTGGGCTGGGGTGGTACCGCAACAGCCGCCGACCAGGTTGAGCAGGCCATCGCGGGCGAAGCTGCCGATCACGCTGGCCATCTGTTCGGGGGTCTCGTCGTATTCGCCGAATGCGTTGGGCAGGCCCGCATTGGGATGCGTACTGACATAGCTTTCGGCGAGGTCGGCGAGGGTCTGCACGTGCGGACGCAGGTCGGCTGCGCCGAGTGCGCAGTTGAAGCCGATCGACAGCGGACGCGCATGGCGCATGGAGTAATAGAACGCTTCGGCGGTTTGGCCGGAGAGCGTGCGGCCTGAGCGATCGGTGATGGTGCCGGAGATCATCACCGGCATGCGTGCACCTTTCTGGTGGAACAACTCGCTCAATGCGAACAGCGCGGCTTTGGCGTTCAAGGTGTCGAAGATCGTCTCGACCATGATGACGTCAGCGCCGCCGTCGATCAGCCCGTTGGTGGCTTCGGTGTAATTGGTGGCGAGTTCTTCGAATGTGACGTTGCGAAAGCCGGGGTCGTTCACATCCGGCGATAGCGAAGCGGTACGGCTTGTCGGTCCGAGTACGCCGATCACGAAGCGTGGCTTGTCTGGCGTCTGCGCGGTGAATTTGTCGCAGGCAGCACGAGCGAGCTTTGCGCCATCGCGGTTCAATTCGTAGGCGAGATGTTCGAGCTTGTAGTCGGCCTGACTGATGCGGGTGGAGTTGAAGGTATTGGTTTCGACCAGGTCTGCGCCGGCTGCCAGATAGGCTTCATGTACGCCGCGGATGATGTCGGGCTTGGTCAGCGTCAGCAGGTCGTTGTTGCCTTTCAGATCGCAGCCGCCCGGATGGTCATGGGTATGGCCGTGATGCGCGTGCTCGCCATCATGGCCGTGCACGAAGCGCTCGCCACGGAAGCTGCTTTCGTCCAGCTCGTGACCTTGCAGCATGGTGCCCATGCCGCCGTCGATGATCAGGATGCGCTTTGCGAGCGCCGCTTCAAGCAGCGCGACGCGTTCGGGATGAATCCAGGGAAGTGTGCTCATGCCGTTGTCCTTATTTCTTTCGTGCCAACAGACTCATGACTTCGAAGTGCGGTGCTTTGCGCTCGCGGCTCAGGCGCGCGCAACTCAGGACATCCAGCCCTGCCGACAGCGCAAAGCCGTGGAGTTCATCGCGTGAGAAGCCGAGGTTGCGGTGATCGAATGGCTCCACCACAGCGCGGTGGTCGTGCTTGCCCAAGGTGACGGCGAGCAGGCGGCCGCCGCTGCGAAGCAGGCGAGCGGCTTCGGCGACGGCGCGTGCGGGTTGCTCGGCATAAGTGAGCGCATGCAGCATCAGCACCAGATCGAAACGGCGCTTGCCGAGATCCAGTGCGTGCATGTCGCCTTGCAGTACTTCAACGTTGGTGAAGGATTTCAGGCGTTGCGCGGCGGCGTCGACCACGCGATCGCTGGAGTCCACACAGACGATCGAACGTGCATGAGGTGCGAGTAGTTCAGCGGTGATGCCATCGCCGGAGGCAATATCCAGCACGTCGCCGGTTTCCAGCAACTGCAGCAGCGAGCGCGCTAGCGTTTCCCAGGTACGGCCGGGCGAGTAGTGGCGCTCCATGTCGCCGGCCACGGTGTCGGCCCAGCCTTCCTCGCGGGCGCGGTTTGCCAGTACGCCGGGCAGGCGTGCGGCGTCTTCGCGCAGTAGGGCGTCGTCGATGCTTTCGCGTAGTGAGCGGATCAGTACGTGTTGATGCTCGTCACCCTCGTTGTTGGCACGGTAATAGGCGGAGACGCCGGCACGACGATCGCGTACCAGTTCGGCCTCCTTCAATTTGGCCAGATGCGTGGATACGCGCGGCTGGGCCAGGTGGAGCACGGCGGCCAGCTCGGCCACGGTCAACTCCTCGCGTTCAAGCAAGGCGAGCAGGCGCACTCGGGTAGGGTCCGCCAGTAGGCGGAGCACGCTGGAGGCGGTCGCCAGATCCATGGTTATCCCTATATCGCGATAAAGAGATGCAAAGGCTAGGCCGTGGACTGGCGGGCGTCAAGGACGTTTGCTGCGGCGTGTCTCGTGGGAGCTGGCGCAAAACGCTAAAATCAGCGGCTTGCTCTTGTTTCAACAGTCCTTGTTTCCCTTAGCCCTCGTCCCCGGAGTACCCCATGGATTTCCGTTTTACTGAAGACCAGCTGTCGATCCAGGCTATCGCGCGTGATTTTGCACAGAAGCGCATCGTGCCGGTGGCAGCCGAGCTGGACGCCAAGGGCGAGTTCCCGCTGGAGAACATCCGTGAGATGGGCCAGCTCGGCCTGATGGGTATCGAGGTGCCGCACGAGTACGGCGGCGCTGGTATGGACCCGATTGCCTATGTGCTGGCGATGATCGAGATCGCCGCGGCGGATGCAGCCACCTCCACCATCATGTCGGTGAACAACTCGCTGTTCTGCAACGGCATCCTCAAGCATGGCAACGAGGAACAGAAGCAGAAGTACGTGCGTGCAATTGCACAGGGCGAGGCGATTGGCGCCTATGCATTGACTGAGCCGCAGTCCGGCTCGGATGCATCGGCCATGCATACCCGTGCAGCGAAGAATGAAAATGGCGACTGGGTGATCAACGGCAAAAAGAGCTGGATCACCTCTGGCCCGGTGGCGCGCTACATGGTGTTGTTCGCCATCAGCACGCCGGGTATCGGCGCCAAGGGTGTGTCGGCTTTCATCATCGATACGCAGAAGCCAGGCTTCCACGCAGGCAAGAGCGAGCCCAAGCTCGGCATCCGTGCATCGGCCACCTGCGAGATCGAGTTCACCGACTACATCTGCTCGAAGGACGATCTGCTGGGTCAGGAAGGCAAGGGCTTCTCGATTGCGATGGGCGTGCTCGATGCCGGTCGTATCGGTATTGCCTCGCAGGCTGTAGGTATTGCACGCGCTGCGTACGAAGCCACGTTGCAGTGGTCGCGTGATCGCAAGGCATTCGGTCAGCCGATCGGCACGTTCCAGATGACCCAGGCGAAGATTGCCGACATGAAGTGCAAGCTCGATGCAGCCACGCTGCTGACCTTGCGCGCGGCATGGACCAAGGGCCAGACGGAAAAGAACGGTGGTCGGTTCGGCACCGAGGCATCGGTGGCCAAGCTGGTCGCTTCCGAGGCGGCGATGTGGATTGCCCATCAGGCCGTGCAGATTCACGGCGGCATGGGTTACTCCAAGGAAATGCCACTGGAGCGTTACTTCCGCGACGCCAAGATCACCGAGATCTATGAAGGCACCAGCGAGATCCAGCGCATGGTGATTGCGCGCGCTGAGACCGGCTTGCGTTAAGCGTTACTAGAAGCGCGTTCAACAAAAAGCCCGGGCAGAGAAATCTGCCCGGGCTTTTGTTTTTGCAGTTGCGTTGTTGGTGCTTAACAGTCCCTCTCCCTGTGAGGGGAGGGGGACTACACAGATCAATGCCCGCGACGTGGATCAGAGTCGAACGACTGCATGCCACTTGCACCACCTGTTGGCGAATTCGGATTGCCGTCCAGCTTATCGCCCAGCAGGCGACGTACCGTCACGTAGAACACTGGAATCAGCAGCAAGCCGAGGAAGGTGGCGAAGATCATGCCGCCGATCACGCCGGTGCCGATCTCATGACGAGACACCGCACCTGCGCCGCTGGAGATAACCAGCGGGAACACGCCGAGGATGAAGGCCATCGAGGTCATCAGGATCGGGCGCAAACGTAAGCGAGCTGCTGTGACCACTGCATCGAACAGCGTCTTGCCCTTGGCTTGTTCCTCCACTGCGAATTCGACGATCAGAATCGCGTTCTTGGCCGCCAGACCCATCACGGTGACCAATCCGATCTTGAAGTAGATATCGTTGGGCATGCCTGTCATCAAGCAAAACACCACCATGCCCAACAGACCTAGCGGCACCACCAGCAGCACGGCGATCGGGATCGACCAGCTTTCATACAGTGCAGACAAGCACAGGAACACGATCACGACTGACATCAGCAACAGAACGGTGGCCGAGTTACCCGCCAGGACTTCCTGGTAGGACTGACCGGTCCAGTCCGAGGCGAAGCCTCCCGGCAGATCCTTGTCGATGATGTTCTGAATAGCCTGCATGGCCTGGCCGGTCGAATAGCCGGGCGCAGAGTTACCCACGATTTCCACCGCGGAATAACCGTTGTAGCGCGGCAGCGAGACAGGGCCCATGCCCCATTGGGCTTTCACCACGCTGGACAGCGGCACCATGTTGTACGGGCTGATGGTGCTGTTGCCTACCGAAGGATTGACCTGGGTGAGATAGCTGCTGGCGTTGGCGGCGGTGGCCGCGTTACTGCTGATACCACTGGGCGTATAGATGTGTTGTAGAGCATCCATTCCCATGCGATAGGGTGCGTCCGCCTGCATGTAGACGCGCTTGACGCGGCCCTGATAGGTGAACTGGTTGATGTAATTTGGTGCCAGCAGCAACTGGAGGGCACTGTATACATCGGTGAGTGACAGCCCCATCGCTTGGGCCTGCACACGGTCGACAGTCATCTGCAGCTGTGGCGCTTCCGGCAACGAGTTGGGTCGAATGCCGTAAAGCGTGGGGTCTTTGCCCGCCTTGCCGAGCAGGATGCCCATGGCCTGGGCCAGTTCACCACGCGTTTGACCGGCACGCGCCTGCAGATACATGTCGACGCCGCCAAACTGGCTGAGGCCGCGGATGGTCGGCAGGTTGACCACGAAAATCTGCGCATCGGTGATGCTGTGCAAAATTCCGTTGGCCTGTGGGATCAATTGCATCGCGGTTTGCGAGCGCTTATCCCACGGCGCCAGCTTGATGAAGGCCATGCCGACGTTTTCCGCATTACCGACAAAGCTGAAGCCTTCCGGCTGGAAGATAGCCACGATGTCGTTGCCAATCGGGCTGTGCGTCAGTTTCTCGCGAATCTCCGTCATCACCTTGTCGGTGCGCTGCAGGGTGGCACCCTGCGGCAGGGAGATCACAGCCAGCATGAAGCCCTGATCTTCGTCGGGGACGAAGCTGGTCGGTATGCGGGTATACAGGAACCCGGCCAGTACGGTGACCATCGCGAATGCCAGCATCCAGCGCGGAGCGTGACGTACCGCGCTGCCAACATGGCCGTGATAGGTATGGGTAACCCAGTCGAAGGTCTTGTTGAACCAGCGGAAGGCGAAGTTCTTTTTCTCTTCATGCGTCGGCTTGAGAATGCTCGCGCACAGCGCCGGCGTGAATGACATGGCCAGGAATGCCGAGAACGCCATCGATACGGCGATGGTCAGCGCGAACTGGGCATAGACGATGCCGCTGGCGCCCGGCTGCAGGGCCGAAGGCACGAACACCGCCGTCAGCACCACGGTGATCGCTACGATCGCGCCGGTAATCTGGCCCATCGCTTTGCGAGTGGCCTCTTTGGGATTCAGATTCTCCTCGGTCATGATGCGCTCGACGTTCTCGATCACCACAATCGCGTCGTCCACCACAATACCGATGGCCAGCACCATGCCGAACAAGGTCAGCTGGTTAAGAGAGAAATGCAGCAGGTACAGGCCGATGAAGGTGCCCAGCAAGGCGACCGGAATCACCAGCGTTGGGATGATGGTGGCCCGGATGTTCTGCAGGAAGATCAGCATCACCAGGAACACCAGCACGATCGCTTCGAACAGGGTGTGCACCACATCCGTGATTGAGGCGACGATGAACGGGGTCGTGTCGTACGGCACGTCCCATTCCACGCCGGGTGGAAGATCCTTGGCCAGGATTGCCATCTGCGATTTCACGGCGTCGGCGACGGAGAGCGCATTGGCACCCGGCAGCAGGAACAGGCCTAGACCGCCTGCTGGCCTGCCCTTGTAGTTGGCTGCCGAACCATAGCTCTGTGGTCCGAACGTGATGCGCGCGACGTCACTCAGTCGTACAACGGTGCCATCACTATTGGCGACCAGGATGATGTTGCGGAACTGCTCCAGCGAGGAAAACAGCGTGTCGGCTGCAACCGTGGCGGTGAACTGCTGGCCATCGACGGACGGATCGGCGCCCAGCGAGCCGGCAGCGAACTGCGCGTTCTGGGTGCTGACGGCGTTCAAGACCTGGCTGGCCGAGAGCCCGTAGCCCTGCAGCTTGTCCGGGTTGAGCCAGATGCGGACGGCGTATTCCGAGCCCAGCTCGAAGGTGTTGCCGATGCCGTTGACACGGGAGACCACCGGCTGAATCTGCGAGGCAACGATATCGGCGAGGCGTGGTGCGTCGATCTTCGGGTTGTCGGAGGTCAGGCCGATAAACATCAGGATGTCGGGGCTGGCCTTGGCCACCACTACACCCTGCTGGGTCACCGAGGACGGCAATAACGGCTGGGCCAGGGTGACCTTGTTTTGTACCTGCACCTGGGCGATGTCAGGGTTGGTACCCGTGGCGAAGGTCAGGGTGATCGTGCTGGTACCGCTGGAGTTGGAGGTCGAGCTGAAATACAGCAGGTTGTCGATGCCGGTGAGCTGCTGCTCGATCACCTGGGTAACCGTGGACTCCATGGTCGCGGCGCTGGCGCCGGGATACGTGGCACTCACCGTCACCTGGGGAGGTGCGATAGCGGGGTAGGAGTCGATACCCAGGTTCAGCATCGCAATGATGCCGCCCAGGGAAATCAGGATAGCGACCACCCAAGCGAAAATTGGGCGGTCAATAAAGAAACTTGGCATGTGGAGGCTTCCTTACGGCTTGGTACTGGCGGCTTGACCGCTTTGCGCTGAGGCGGACCCTGCCTGAGCCGGAGTGCCCTGCGTTGGCTGCCAGGGTGACGCTTGGGCGGGGGCGCCTTCTTTCACGCCTTGCAGGCCCGTCACGATCACCTGGTCGCCGGCGCTGAGACCGCTGGTGACAATCCACTTGTTGTTGTAGCTATTGCTGGCAGTGACGTCCTTGCGCACGACCTTGCCGTCCGGCCCCATGGTTAGCGCGTAGGCGCCCACGGAATCGCGCTGCAGGCCTATCTGCGGAACCAGGAACACGTTATTCAGCTGGCCAAGGTTGACGTTGAGAGTGACGTACATGCCCGGCAGCAGCTGATGCTGGGGGTTGGGCACCACGGCGCGCAGGTTGACGGCACCGGTGGTCGCATTCACCGACACATCGGAGAAGTCCAGCGTGCCCAACTGGTCGAACTTGCTGCCATCGGGCAAGACGATCTGCACGGTGGTCTTGTCTTGTGCAGAGAGATCGACGCTGCCCTTGCTCTTCGCCTGCTGCAGCATCGACAGATCCGCTGCGCTGATGGTGAAGTTCACGTACAGCTGGTCGATCTGCTGCACCGTCGTCAGCAAGGTGCCGCCAGAGCCGACGTCGCTGGTACCGCTGCCGACGATGGCGCCAACGGTGACTTGCTGCTGGCCGGCAATGCCGTCAATCGGCGAGGTGACCTTGGTATAGCCGAGATTGACCCGTGCGCTAGCCACACTTGCCTGGTCTGCCTGGACCTTGGCGGCAGCGCTGCGCTCAGCGGCTTCGTCGTTGTCCACCTGCTGTTGCGACACATAGCCGTTGGGTATCAGCTTGCGGTCGCGCTCAGCGGTGACCTTGGCGTTGACGTAGGTGGCCTGATCCTGGGCCAGGACGCTCAGTGCGTTGTTGAGTTGGGTCTGGTAGAAGGCCGGGTCGATTTCGAACAGCAGTTGCCCCTGCTTGACCGCGCTGCCTTCCGTGTAATTGCGCTTGAGCAGCACGCCGGAGACGCGGGCGGTGACGTTGGCGCTGTAGTAGGACGACAGGCGGCCGGAGGTGTCCCTGATGAGCGGGGCGTTCTCAGGCTGCACCGTGACTACGCCCACCTGGGGCGTCGGCATCTTCGGGGGCCCCTGTTCTTTACTGCAGGCGGCCAGCGCCAGCAGGCTGAGGCACAGCACCGGGGTGCGTAGTGACGATGAATTCATGAGAGCTCCATGGACTAGCGTGATCGGGGAATTTCGGGAGTCACCGGAGGTCCGAACTCCGGTAGTGCGGACAGCGCGAATGGTTACCGCATGACAGCCTGCACGTCTTGTGTCGTTTGTCCTGTTTCATACACCACGGCGCCGCGCCTGGTGAGGCGCGCCGCCGTGTTTGAGGCTATACCGGTCAGTTTACAATTTATCTTCGGCCCGAATCCAGTCCCCATGCAGTCTCAATAGCATTTCGTGACAAAGATGTTGCCGATGCTGGCAGGCATGGTGTGAAAAATGCGACATATCCAACACGACATGGGTGCGCGTTGACGTAGTCATCGCACCTTGTGTATCCGCTGCGATCAACAATCGCACGACTGAAGAATAACGCCTACTGACAACTGTCATTGATGCGCCTTAATCCATGCGGGAGAGCCTGTTCAATATCTCCGCATAGTCCGCATTGCCCCTGAGTGGCTGTGAGGTGGTAGTGCGGGCGCGGCGCCTAACTGTGTGTCAGATTAATCCGTGCGCTGCCGCATGGTGGCCACCCAAGGGCAACCCATTCTTAAGTTGAATGCGGGGCCGGGTCTGTTTGCACGCATGCTTGCGTCATCACTCGGTTGTGTACCGACGTACACGCCCTTGTTGCTTCCTTGTCCTGCGTGCAAACAGCTCCCGGCGCGGACCACGCGGAGATATTGAACAGGCTCTGAGCGCATGTTGTGTGAAGGTCGCTGACGGTGGATTAGCCGTGTATCGAGGCGTATCCTTCCAAGGCTTTCTGCAGCACTTCCTCACCCATCTCCACTGACTAGTAGATGCCATGAATGCGATCCGCGCGGCCAACGACATTCCTCTCCAGTCTGTCGTCTTCGAAGAATTGAAAAAAAGCGGCTTCCCGACCCAGCGCCTTGATGAGGCGCAATTTTTTATCAACGCCTTTTTTGCGCGGATCGCCGGTGGCGATCAGCACCTGCATACCGCGGCGCAATGGGCGTCGTTGATTGCCGGTTTGCTTGACTTCATCCAACAACGCCAGCCAGGACATGCTTCGGTGCGCGTAATCGACGCCGATCACGCCGGCCGCTGCCTATTGCAGGTAGTTACCGACGACATGCCGTTCCTGGTCGACACGGTCAGCATGGTTGCGTCGACGAACCTGCAGATTCACGCGGTGATTCATCCCGTGCTCAAGGCCACGCGCGATGCTGCGGGCCGTTTGCAGCGCCTGGGCGACGAAGCCGGTGCAGCAGAGTCGGTGATGCACCTGGAGATTGATCACGTTGCCGACGAAGCGACACGAGCGCAATTGAAGGCGCATGTAGAAGCGGCCCTCGATGACGTGCGCCTTGCCGTCGACGACTGGTCGAAAATGCGTGACAAGCTACAGTCCATCGCTGCCGAGCTGCCACAGCGCAAGCTGCCGTTGGACGCTGAGGGCGTGCGCGAAGCTGGCGAGTTCCTGCATTGGCTGGCCGACGACAATTTCACCTTCTTCGGTTATCGCGAATACGAAGTGACCAAGGCCGATGGCGAACAGGTACTGCGCGCGATAGAAGCCTCGGGTATGGGCATTCTTCGTGGCGGTGAGCGTTCGGTAGCACCGCGTTCGTTGCGCACGCTGGTCGCCAGCGAGCTGCCGCAGTCCGGCGCGACTGACGCGATCATCCTCACCAAGACCAACGCACGTTCCCATGTGCACCGCGCCGGCAATATGGATTACATCGGCGTGCTGAAATTCGATGATGCCGGCAAGCCGGTGGCGGAGCAGCGCTTCCTCGGTCTGTTCTCCTCCAACGCTTATATGGCGCGTCCGCAGGACGTACCGCTGGTGCGGCACAAGGTAGAGGCCGTGCTGTGCCGTGCCGGCCTGAAGCGCGATTCGTATTCGGGTAAGTCGCTGCGTCATATTCTTGAGACGTTGCCACACGATGAGCTGTTCCAGAGCAGCGAAGATGAGTTGTTCGCTACCGCTACCGGCATTTTGGAGCTGCGCCAGCGTGCGCGTGCGCGTTTGTTCGTGCGTCGCGATCGCTATGGCCGCTTCCTGACCTGCCTGGTGTTTGTGCCGCGCGAGCGCTTCAACACCACGGTGCGCGAGCGCATCGAGGGCATGCTGCGTGATGCCTTCCACGGCGAGAGCGTGGATTCGAACGTGCTGATGGGCGAATCCGCGCTGGCACGTCTTCATGTCACCGTGCGTCCGCGACCGGGTGATCATCCGACGTTCGATGCGAACGAGCTGGAAGCGCAGCTGCTGCACATCGTGCGCAACTGGCACGATGGTTTGCGCGAGAGCCTGACCCAGCGTCTCGGTGACGCGCAGGGCGTGGCGCTGCTCAACCGCTTTGGCAAAGTGCTGCCGGCGGGTTACATCGAAGAGGTATCGCCGGAAATGGCGGCCTCCGATGTGCACGCCCTGGCCAGCCTGAAAGCCGATGATGCGATCCACGTACACCTGTACCAGGATCCACGCGACGCTAGTCTGCGCTTCAAGGTGATTCATTTCGGCGCGCCGATTCCGCTGTCCGAAGCGTTGCCGATGCTGGAGAACATGGGTGTGCGCATGCTCGCCGAGCATGTCTACACGCTGGAAGCCGAAGGTCGCGAGCTGACCATCCACGATTTCGAGCTGAAGTCGAAGATGCCGCTGGCGTTTGAGCTGGCGCATGTGCGCGAGCGCTTCGAGCGCGGCTTCGAAGCCTTGTGGCGTGGTCAGGCCGAAAGCGACGGCTTCAACAATCTGGTGTTGTCGGCGCAGGCCGATTGGCGTCAGGTGGCGGTGCTGCGCGGCTACTGCAAATACCTGCAGCAGGTCGGTATCGCGTTCTCGCAGACGTATATGGAAGAGACGCTCAATCGTTATCCGGCTATTGCTGGTGTGCTGATTGAGGTGTTCAACGCCAAGTTCGATCCACGCCGCGAGCAATTGTCTGCCGCCGAGTTGGAGCAGGCACGCACTGCGTTGCACCGAGAGATGGCAGCGTTGATCCCCGAAGCAACGCAGAAGGCGAAGCCGGAGCTGATCGAGGGCATGGTGGCTGCACTGGCCCAGCCGCGCGAGCAGCAGGTGCATGTGCTGTGGGAGGCGCTGAAGACGTTGCTGGATGACGTTGCCAGCCTCGACGACGAGCGCATCATCAAGAGCTACATGGATGTGATCCGCGCCACGCTGCGTACCAGCTACTTCCAGACTTGGGACGGTGCGGCGCGTCACTACATCAGCTTCAAGTTCGACTCGCACGAAGTGCCGGATGCTCCCAAGCCGGTGCCGTACCGCGAAATCTGGGTTTACGCACCGCGCGTGGAAGGTATCCACCTGCGCTTCGGCTCGGTGGCACGTGGTGGCTTGCGCTGGTCGGATCGTCGCGAAGACTTCCGTACCGAGGTGCTGGGCCTGGTGAAGGCACAGATGGTGAAGAACACCGTCATCGTGCCGGTCGGTTCCAAGGGTGGTTTCTTCGTCAAGAAGCCGCCGATCGGCGGTGACCGCGATGCGCAGCTGGCCGAAGGCATCGCCTGCTATCGCTTGTTCATCAATGCGCTGCTCGATATCACCGACAACCTGGTCGACGGCAAAGTCGTGCCGCCGCACGATGTGGTGCGTCATGACCAGGACGACCCGTACCTGGTGGTGGCTGCCGACAAGGGCACGGCCACGTTCTCCGATATCGCCAATGCGATCTCGATCGAGCACAACTTCTGGCTGGGCGACGCGTTTGCCTCGGGTGGCTCGAACGGTTACGACCACAAGGGCATGGGCATCACCGCCAAGGGTGCATGGGAGTCGGTGAAGCGCCACTTCCGCGCGCTCGGTCGCGACAGCCAGACGCAGGATTTCACCTGCGTCGGTATCGGCGACATGTCCGGCGACGTGTTCGGCAACGGCATGCTGTTGTCGAACCACATCCGCCTACTTGCCGCGTTCGACCACCGCCACATCTTCCTGGATCCGACTCCGGATGTAGCGCGCTCGTTCGTCGAGCGTGAGCGCATGTTCAAACTGCCGCGTTCGAGCTGGGACGATTACGACAAGTCGCTGATCTCCGCTGGCGGCGGCATCTGGCCACGTAGCGTGAAGTCGATTCCGATCTCGCCGCAGGTGCGTGAAGCACTGGGCTTGAAGGCCGATGTTGAATCGCTGTCGCCGAACGATCTGCTCAGCGCCATTCTCAAGTCGCCGGTGGATCTGTTGTGGAACGGCGGTATCGGCACCTACGTGAAGTCGTCCGGTGAAACGCATGCCGACGTGGGCGATCGCGCCAACAACGCGCTACGCGTCAACGGCAGCGAGCTGCGCTGCAAAGTGGTGGGTGAGGGCGGCAACCTTGGCATGACCCAGAAGGGTCGTATCGAGGCTGCCCAGCACGGCGTGCTGCTCAACACCGACTTCATCGACAACTCCGCCGGCGTGGACACCTCCGATCATGAGGTGAACATCAAGATCCTGCTCAACGATGCCGTGCAGCGTGGCGAACTCACCGAGCAGGCGCGTAATGCGCAGCTCGCCGTGATGACCGACGAAGTAGGCCAGTTGGTGCTGTGGGATAACTATCGCCAGAACCAGGCGATCACCCTGATGGAGCACCAGTCGGTGCATCGTCTGGGCTCGATGGCTCACTTCATTCGCATTCTCGAAGGCGAAGGTCTGCTCGACCGTCAGGTAGAAAACCTGCCGAGCGAGGCGGAACTGACCGAGCGCAAGACACGCGGTCTCGGCATGACGCGTCCTGAGCTGTCGGTGCTGTTGTCCTACGACAAGATCAAATTGTTCCAGCAACTGCTCGATTCCGATGTGCCGGAAGATCCGTACCTCTCCAAGGAGCTGGTGCGTTACTTCCCCGAGCCGTTGCATGAAAAGTATGCGGCGCACATGCAGCGCCATCGCCTGAAGCGCGAAATCATCGCCACCGCGGTGACCAACTCCACGATCAACCGCATGGGCGCCACCTTCATGCTGCGCATGCAGGAAGATACAGGGCAAGGTCCGGCGGCGATCTCCAAGGCGTATACGGCAGCACGCGAAATTCTCGATGCACGCGAGCTGTGGGCGCAGATCGAGGCGATGGACAGCAAGGTGGCCGAAGACACGCAGATCGACGCGATCATGCAGGTCTGGTCATTGCTGCGACACATGACGCGTTGGTTGCTCAACCGGCCGGGCGGTACGTTGGATATTGCCGCTAACGTCGAGCGTTACCAGACCCATGTGAGCGCCCTGCGTAACGCATTGCCGGCGGCGCTCACCGTCACCGGTCAGGCGGACTTTGGTTCCAGCCAAGAGAAGTGGGAAGGCCTTGGTCTGCCTGCAGATCTGGCCGTGCGACTGGCTCGCCTGTCGGAGCTGCGGGCTGCGCTGGATATGGTCGAGGTTGCCCAGCAGGCCGGCCAGCCGATCGCCAAGGTCGCCAGCGTGTTCTACGAGTTGGGCGAAGCGTTGGATCTGGAATGGTTGCGCGATCAGATCGAAGCTTTGCCGGTGGAAGGTCACTGGCATGCCCAGGCCCGCGGTTCACTGCTGGACGAGTTGAATCACCAGCATCGTGCACTAGCCCTGCAGGTGTTGGCGCTGACGGGTGGCAGCAAGGACGTTTCGCCAGTGCAGGCATGGCTGCAGCGTGACGATGCCACCCTGAAGTACACCCGCACGATGCTGGCGGAGATCCTCACCCAGAACGCGGATTACCCGATCGCTTCGGTCGCGGTGCGACGCCTGGCTCAGCTGGCGCAGGTGCCTGTGGCTTGATGTCTGGCTGTAAGGTCTGTTGAAACGAACAAGGGCGGTGCATGGCACCGCCCTTGTTCGTTTATATGAAGCTGGTTTGCGTTTTGCACCAAGGATTCCCTGCAGCCTTCACGCTCGCGTTACGTGTCACCGGTCACGCGGCCCATGAGCAGGTCGACTGTTATGCTGTCTGTAACTTCACAGTCGATCGATGGGGTCATTCATGCGTTTCGCTTTTGTCGCCAGCGATACCAACGTTGCCCAGCAGGCGCGGCGCAAACTCATTGATCGTTACGGGGACGTATCCGCTGCCGAGGCCGAGGTGATTGTGGCATTGGGGGGGGATGGCTTCATGCTACGAACCCTGCATGCACATCGCGCATTGGCTGCACCGGTCTACGGTATGAAACTGGGTCGAGTCGGTTTCCTGATGAACAAGCATCGGCTGGATGATCTGGCTGAGCGGGTCGAGCGCGCGCACACCGCTGAGCTGTACCCATTGCAAATGCAGACCACCGATAGGTCAGGCGAAGTGCATCACGCACTCGCATTCAATGAGGTGTCACTGCTGCGTCAGAGTAATCAGGCTGCGCATCTGGAAGTGAAGCTCAACGATACGGTGAAGCTCAGCACCTTGGTCTGCGATGGCATCCTGGTGTCCACTCCGGCAGGCTCCACGGCTTACAACTTGTCGGCGCATGGGCCGATTCTGCCGCTGGATGCGAATGTGCTGGCGCTCACACCCATCAGTCCGTTCCGTCCGCGCCGTTGGCGTGGCGCCATCCTGCCGCACCGTACACAGGTCAGCCTGCGCGTGCTCGATCCAGGCAAACGGCCGGTCAGTGCCACCGCCGATTTCCATGAGGTGCGTGACGTGCGCGAGGTCGTTATTCGCCAATCCGACGAATTCGGGGTACGACTGTTGTTCGATCCGGAGCACAATCTTGAGCAACGCATTCTCGACGAACAGTTCGCACCGGATCTATGAGCAGTCACACCATTACTAACGATGTCCACGATCCAAGCGCCACTACCGATAATCGCCTCGTAGTGGCTATTTCCTCGCGCGCCCTGTTCGACCTGGGTGACAGCCACGATCTGTTCGAACGCGATGGGCTGGATGCCTACCGTGCCTTCCAGATCGAGCACGAAAACGAAATCTTGAAACCCGGTGTGGCGTTCCCGCTGGTGCAGAAGTTATTGGGCCTCAACAAGCTCGCCGGTGATGTGCCGCCTGTCGAAGTGATTCTGCTCTCGCGCAATTCCGGCGATACCGGCCTGCGCATCTTCAACGCGATTCAGCACTACGGACTGGAGATCAGCCGTGCGGCTTTCACCAGTGGCGCACCGACGTCCGATTACATCGCGCCGTTCAAGGCCGACTTGTTCCTTTCGGCTAATGCCGAGGATGTAGGTCGCGCGCTTGTTGCCGGAGTGGCCGCAGCGACGATCTTGCCGTCGGTGGCACCACCGCGTGCGACCGAACAGTTGCGCATTGCATTCGATGGGGATGCGGTGATCTTTGGTGACGAAGGTGAGCGCGTGTCACGTGAAGAAGGGTTGGCGGCATTCCACCGCAGCGAGACAGAGCATGCTGCGGAGCCATTGTCGGTCGGGCCATTTCGAGGCTTTCTCACCGCGCTGCACCGTTTGCAGACAGCGTTCCCCGCTGAGGATTCGCCGATCCGCACCGCGTTGGTTACCGCGCGCTCTGCACCGGCGCACAAGCGCGTGATTCTTACCTTGCGGCGCTGGGGAGTTCGCATCGACGAGGCGCTGTTCCTCGGTGGTCGCGACAAGGGACCCTTCCTCGATGCGTTCGGCGCCGACATCTTTTTCGATGATTCGCCGGCCAATGTGGAATCTGCGCGTAAGCATGTGGCCACGGGACACGTGCCGCACGGGGTAAGCAATCGGAGTTGATGCTCGGCGGGTGTGCCGCGTAGATTTCTGCCGTCGATAGGCGGCTATCTGTTGGGGAAGTGCTCGTGAAACGTGTCGATCATATTCGCCTGATGGCGACGTACAACGAATGGATGAATGCCAAGGTCTATGCGGCTGCCCGGCATTTGAGCGATGAAGAGCTTGTGGCAAACCGCAGAGCTTTCTTTGGCTCCATTCTCGAAACATTGAATCATCTGGTCACCAGCGACACCCTCTGGCTCAAGCGCTTTGCAACTCACCCCGCCGCTTACACTGCACTTGAGTCTGTGCGTAACCTTCCTGTGCCGGACGTGCATGATCTTCTCCGGTTTCCCGATCTGCATAGCCTCACCGAGCATCGTAAGTGGCTCGATGGCGTCATCATCGAATGGGCGGGCACCGTCGCCGAGTCAGACCTGGACTTTGTGCTGCATTATGCGAATTCGCAGGGCACCGTTGGGGATAAGAATTTCTTCGGTCTGCTCATGCATTTTTTCAATCACCAGACGCATCATCGCGGGCAGGTGACAACGTTGCTTTCGCAGCAAGGCATCGATGTCGGCGTTACGGATCTGAATGCCCTCGTGCCCAATTTTTCAGGCGCGTGATCTGCGCTAGCCATGTCTGCGTCATAGCTCGAGCAATACCACGCCACGGCCACGGAACTCAGTATGCATATGTCAGGCATTCCATTTGGCACCACGGATTGGTCGACGGTTGAGCGAAGTGAGCACAAAGGCGTGACGGGCATTGCCTACTGGCGTACGCAGATCTTTGGAAGCATCCGCGTTCGCATGGTTGAGTACACGCCTGGTTATCTTGCCGATCATTGGTGTGTCAAAGGCCACGTGCTCTTTTGCATCGAGGGTGAGCTGCATACGGAACTCGACGATGGCCGCACATTTACGCTCACGCCTGGCATGAGTTATCAGGTTGCCGACAACGCTGAACCGCATCGTTCGCGTACGGATGTTGGAGCGAAGCTATTCGTTGTGGATTGATGGCATTCCATCGAGCTTCGGGAGCCAGCAGGGCGCTTGGCCTCGCTTAAATCATCTTGGCCCGTTTCCACCATCCGGTGACTTTCTCTTCGCGAACCAGGGTAAACAACCCGGCGCCCAGGATGAGCACGATGCCGATCAGCATCGGCCAGTCCAGATGGTCGCCAAACAGCCAGTAGCCAAAACCGATGGCCCACAGCATCTGGCTGTACTGGGTGGGGGCAACGCGGTTGGCGGGAGCGATCAAGGTGGCGTACATCAACAGCACGCCAGCCAGTGCAGCGAGCAGGCCGTAGCCGGCGAGCAACCACCATTGGTACAGGTCGGGCCAGGTGAAGTGGGGCAGCATCAGCAGGCCGCCAGCCACCAGCGGGCCGATCACGCCCGCACCGTAAAGGCTGATGCGCTTTTCGCGTGGCCCGGCCATGCGTAGGGCTACGACCGAGAGCGCGGCCGACAGGCCGCACACAAGGGCCGCCAGGTGACCAAGCCCCAGGTCGCGAAAGCCAGGGCGCAACACCACTAGTACGCCTGCAAAGCCGATAAACACCGCCAGCCAGCGCCGCCAGCCCACGTGCTCCTTCAGGAACACCACGGACAGCAGCGTTACGAAGATCGGCATCAGGAAGATCAGCGCGAAGACTTCAGCCATCGGCAGCAGCGTAAAAGCCGTCACCGAGCAGATATTGCTGATGGCACCCGCTATCGCCCGTATCCACCACAGTTTGGGGTGTTGCGCCGACATGGCGTCGCGCCAACGGTCACCTTTGTCCATGATGAAGGGCAGGGCGGCTAGGCCCAGTACACCGCCAAAGAACACCGATTCGTAGGGCGGCAGGGTGCCATGCAACGATTTTACGAAGGCATCGCTGATCGCGTAGGCCGCGAAACAGGCGAAGCCCAGGAGTACACCTTTGACCATGGGGATTCCGTCGGGATTGACGATAGGGGAGCCGGCGGAGCCATGATCGCATGGCTAAGTTAACAACCTGCGCTTCCGAACTGCTGCACCCCGGCATGACCGGCGGTGCCGCTGCCAGCTAGAATCTAGGGTTTCCCCGATTGCTTACGGAACCTCCACATGGCTGCCCGTCTGAACCCGCTCGACCTTTACGACATCCGCTCGATGCTCACCGATGAAGAGTGCATGGTGCAGGACACCGTTGGCCGCTTCGTCGATGAAAAAGTGCTGCCGATCATTGGCGACTGCTTTGATCAGGGCCGTTTTCCAAAGGAGCTGGTGTCGGAGATCGCTGACCTCGGCCTGCTCGGCGCCACGATTCCTGAAAAGTACGGTTGCGCCGGTATGAACGCCGTGAGCTACGGCCTGATCTGCCAGGAGCTGGAGCGTGGCGATTCGGGCCTGCGCAGCTTCGCCTCGGTGCAGAGTTCGCTGTGCATGTATCCGATCTACGCCTACGGCACCGAAGAGCAGAAGATGCACTACCTGCCGAAGATGGCAGCGGGCGAGATCATCGGCTGCTTCGGTCTTACCGAGCCACACGGCGGCTCTGACCCGGCCAACATGAAGACCCACGCCAAGAAAGACGGCGGTGACTGGGTTATCAACGGCGCCAAGATGTGGATCACCAACGGTAACCTCGCGCACATCGCTATCGTGTGGGCGCAGACCGAAGACGGCATCCAGGGCTTCATCGTGCCGACCGACACCAAGGGCTTCACCGCGCAGGAAGTGCACAAGAAGATGAGCTTGCGCGCCTCGGTCACCTCGGCGCTGTTCTTTGACAACGTGCGCGTGCCGGAGGCCAATCGCCTGCCGAACGTTAGCGGTTTGAAGGGACCGTTGGGCTGCCTCACTCAGGCCCGTTACGGCATCACCTGGGGCCCGATCGGCGCTGCCCAGGCTTGCCTGAAGGAAGTCCTGGACTACACCGCCGAGCGCATCCTGTTCGGTCGCCCGCTGGCAGCGAATCAGGCGATTCAGTTGAAGCTGGCTGAGATGGCTCGCCGCATCACTATGGCGCAGCTGTTGTCGTTGCAGCTCGGCCGCCTGAAGGATGCCGGCAAGATGCAGCCCACCCAGGTGTCGCTGGCCAAGTGGAACAACTGCCGCATGGCGATCGACATCGCGCGCGAATGCCGCGACATCCTCGGCGGTGCAGGCATCACCACTGAGCACGGTGCGATTCGCCACGCGCTGAACCTGGAATCGGTCATCACCTATGAGGGCACCGAAACTGTGCATCAGCTGGTGGTGGGCCGCGAGCTGACCGGTATCAACGCGTTCTGATTCCTTCTCCCTGTGTGAGAAGGTGCCCGAAGGGCGGATGAGGGTGCGAGCTAGTCGTTGTCTGCGCTAGATCCGGACCCTCACCCCAGCCCTCTCCCAAGAGGAGAGGGGGCAAGGAGTGAAGTCTTGTCGATTGCCGAGATTCGAATTGAAACCGAGCGCCTGATCCTCCGCCCGCCACGGGTGGAGGATTTCGACGCCTATGCCATCAAGATGGCGGATCCTGAGGGCACGCATTTCATTGGCGGCCCACAGGTGCGTGCGGTGGCATGGCGTAGCTTTCTCACCTCGGCAGGCGCCTGGATGATCCAGGGCTTCTCCATGTTTTCTGTGATCGAAAAAGCTAGTGGTCGCTGGATCGGTCGCCTTGGTCCCTGGCATCCGGAAGGTTGGCCAGGCACCGAGGTGGGCTGGGGTTTGGCCCGCGAAACATGGGGCAAGGGGTACGCCTACGAAGGTGCCGTAGCGGCGATCGACTGGGCCTTTGCCAACCTGGGGTGGACCGAAGTGATCCACTCCATTCACCCGGACAATCGTTCTTCGCAGTTGCTGGCTCAGCGACTCGGTTCCCGCCTTCAGGGGCCGGGCAAACTGCCGGCGCCTTTCGAGAAAGATCTCATCGAGATCTGGGGCCAGACGCGCGAGCAGTGGCTGCAACACCGTCAACAAGCATGAGCGAGTTGTTGCACGAGACCCTCGCGATGGTAGTGCCGGATCTTCAACGGCACTGCCGCGATCCGTGGGTTTTGATCGGCAGTGCTGCCGCTCGTCTGATCGGCGCGGATATCACGGTGGCCGATGTAGATGTGCTGACCAGCGTTCGCGACGCAGAAGGCCTGATCGCGCAGTGGCAATCCTATCGTGACGCCGTCTATGCAACGGATGATTCCGACCGTTTTCGTTCGCGATTCGCGCGCTTCCGCTTTGCCGACTTGCCGGTGGAATTGATGGGCGGGCTCGAATTGAACGGTGCGACTGGTTGGCACGTTGTGCAGGTACAGGAGATCGCGACCGTATCTTGTGGCGATGTTGCCGTGCGGGTGCCCTCACGGGCCGAACAGATTCGCATCCTCGAAAGTTTTGGCCGACCCAAGGATCTAAAGCGCGCAGCATTGCTGCATGCGTTATGAAACATCTAACTGTGCCGCACTGGTGTGCGCATCAGCCTACAACCGATAATTCCCCGTTCGATGCCGCTGCGGCGGCACATCCTTCACGAGAAACTTCACTGCCATGACCGCCACTCCGATTGCCGCACGCCACAAAGGCTTCAACCGCGCCGAAATCGTCGACCAGAACTTCACCGAGTTCGTGCAGTTGTGGCAGGGCGAAGTGCACGCCGCGCCGCGAGACGATCAGCCGGTATTGCCAGGTAGCGCATTGGATGCGCGTGGTTTCCGCGAATTGCTGGAATCACAGCTGATCTCGCGTCACCTTGATCTGATGGCACGCGTGTTGCGTGTGCAGAACAAAGTTTTCTACACCATCGGCAGCTCCGGCCACGAAGGCAACGCGATGGTCGCGCGGCTCACGCGACATACCGACCCGGCGTTCCTGCATTACCGCTCAGGCGGTTTCATGGCCGAGCGTTTCCGTAAGTTGCCGGGTATGGATCCCGTGATGGATTCGACGCTGTCGTTTGCCGCAAGTAAGGATGACCCGGCCTCCGGTGGTCGTCATAAGGTGTGGGGCAGCAAGCCGTTGTGGGTATTGCCGCAGACTTCGACCATTGCTTCGCACCTACCCAAGGCGCTGGGCACCGCGGTGGCGATCGAGCAAGCGCGGCGCATTGGCCACACCCTGCCGATTCCCGATGACTCCATTGCCATCTGCTCGTTCGGCGATGCGTCGAGCAACCATGCCACCGCACAGACCGCATTCAACGCGGCCGGTTGGACGGCTTACCAGAAGCTCCCGGCACCCGTGCTGTTCGTGTGCGAAGACAACGGCATCGGCATCTCGGTGAAAACGCCGAGCGGCTGGGTCGCCAGCAATTTCCAGCAGCGCTCCAATCTCGATTACTTCTTCGCTGATGGCCTCGATCTGGCTGACGGTTACGCACAGGTGCAGCGCGCGGTGGAGCATTGCCGTAGCACGCGCCGACCGACCTTCCTGCATCTGAAAACCACCCGTGTAATGGGCCACGCCGGCACCGATTTCGAAATCGAGTGGCGCAGCATCGAAGAGCTCGTCGCGGTGGAAGCCGGCGATCCCTTGCTGCGCTCCGCTGCGATTGCGCTCGAGTCGGGCTTGTACAGCAAAGAGGCATTGCTTGGTCTTTACGAAGCCATGCGCCAACGTTGCTTTGCTGGCGCGGAAGAGGCTGATCGCCGTCCGAAGCTGGAACGACTCGACGATGTGATGGCACCGCTAGCGCCCTACACGCCGGCCAAGGTGAAAGCCGAGGCCGAGCGTACTGATTACCAGGACAAGCGCGTCGCTGCCTTTGGAAGCGCCGAGAAGTTACCGGAGAACCAGCCGCCGCGTCATCTGGCCATCCAGATCGGCCAGGCGTTGCATGATGTGATGGCGAAGTATCCCGAGTCGTTGCTGTTCGGTGAGGACGTCGCACAGAAGGGCGGCGTCTACACGGTGACCAAGGGCCTGCACAAGGCGTTCAAGAACACGCGCGTGTTCAACACGCTGCTGGACGAGACGATCATTCTTGGTCTCGCTCAGGGCTACGCCAACATGGGCATGTTGCCTATCCCGGAGATCCAGTACCTGGCGTATTTCCACAATGCCGCTGACCAGATTCGCGGTGAAGCATCGTCGTTGCAGTTCTTCTCCAACGACCAGTACCGCAACCCGATGGTGATGCGCATCGCCTCGCTGGGTTATCAGCGTGGCTTCGGCGGGCACTTCCACAACGACAACTCGATTACTGCGTTGCGCGATATCCCAGGCCTCGTCGTGGGTTGCGCCAGCCGTGGTGACGATGCGGCAACCATGCTGCGCACCATGATGGCGTTGGCTCGGGTCGATGGCCGTGTCTGCGCATTCCTCGAACCGATTGCGCTGTACATGACCAAGGATCTCTACGAAGCCGGCGATGGCCAGTGGCAGTATGAGTATCCGGCACCAGGCACAGCGATGACGCTGGGTGAGGGGCGTGTATACAACGACAGCGCCAACGATCTGGTGGTGTTTACGTTCGGTAACGGTGTGCCGATGGCATTGCGTGCCGCACGCACGATCGAATCCGAGTTGGGTTGGAAGGTACGCGTAGTCGACCTGCGTTGGTTGGCACCGCTCAACGATCCCTTCATCGCTGCACAGGCGAAGACGGCCAAACGCATCATCGTGTTGGATGAGGGTCGCAAGAGCGCCGGCGTAGGCGAGGGTGTGATCACTGCGATCGTTGAGGGTGGCTGCGGCGCAACGCCCTTGGAGCGCGTGGTCGGTGCCGATACCTTTACGCCGCTGGCTGGTGCTGCATTCCTGGTACTGCCGGGCGATGCTGACGTGGTGACTGCTGCGAAGAAACTACACGCGAAAGTGTGATTGCGTTGACTCCTGCGGCGCGCATGCCATGTGCGCCGCACCGTCAGCGACTCACTCAACGGCCTTTAGATGCGGTCTGACTCGCACGTGTTCTGCCGTCCGCACGCGGTTGCGTCCCTCCGCCTTTGCCGCATACATAGCGTGATCGGCACGCTCCACCCAGCTGTCGACCGTATCGCCCATGTGATACATCGCCAGGCCAATGCTGATGCTCAGCTGTCGGCTATTGCCGTCCACCGGAATCTCCAGTCGGTGCACACGCCGACATAAACGAGTGGCGACTTGCATTGCTTGTTCCTGCGTCACGCCATGCAGCATGGCCACGAACTCCTCACCACCGTAGCGGCCCAACAAGTCGGGAGGGCGAAGCTCGTGGCGCAATGCATCGGCAACGGCCACCAGTGCTTGATCGCCCGCGCGGTGGCCGCGATGATCGTTGAGTAATTTGAAGTGGTCCAGGTCGAGGAAGAGCAGCGCCATCGACTCAGAAGCTCGTTCGCCGACGGCTCGATCGGCGATGATTGTCCCGACCACCTCACACCATGCGCGCCGGTTGAGTACGCGGGTCATCGCATCGTGATCCGCCAGCACGCGCACATGATCGCGATCGCGACGGACGTTGAGCGCACGATCGGCCAACCCCAGAGAAACCACGATGGCCTCAAATGCGCCTGCGGCGAGGCTGGCATCATCGAGCCAGGGAATGCCGGGCAGGGTACCGTTGCTCTGCGCGCTGGCCATCGCCGTCAGCACCAGCAGTGGCGCCCAGCCTGCCAGGAAGAACCAGGCGTGGTGCGCGCCGCGCCATGCCGCTGCTAAGGACGCAACCGTTAGCAACAAGGCACCGAGAATCAATAGCGGGTGGATCAGTATCTGCCCGACCTGGGTCAGCGGTTCGATGTGACTGACACGCAGCAAGGTCACCAGCAGCATACCCACGGCCAGCGTGGTGACTGGCGTACTCAGTAGTGGAACGTGTTGTGGCAGATCGCAGAATCGCACCACGAACAGTGCTGCGAACGCTACGGACATGGCCGCCGCAGAGTCCCCCGTTAGCGCAGAGGTGCCGGCCAGCCAATCCAGTTCGAGCGGGTGAAACAGAAAGCCGGTGTGTACGCCTTGGATAATCCCATAGCAAAGGATGTAGCCGGCATACCAAGCGTAAGTGACGTCGCGCAACATCAGCGCAAGGCATAGCGCTAGCAGTCCCATCGCCAGCATCACAGCGAAGCAGGCGCTAGCGAACATCAGCCAACGAGCATCCTGGCGCAGGTATTCACTCAATGTTTGCAGTCGAAAGCCAAGCGGTGCCGATGCGCTCTGCATCGGTTCGAGCTTAAGCAGAATGGGGCTGTCCGTGGGTGCGTTAGCCGCCAGCCACCATGCCAGCTCACCGTGGGCATGGTCGGGTTCGTCGAAGTCGTCGAGTGCGAGTGAGCCGACGGGGCCTTGCGAGCCATAGACGATGACTCTTCCTGGCGGCGACGGATAGAGCGACAGCACATGCTCCTCGCCCGTTTGGGACGGCTGCGTTTGAAGCACCACCCAGCTACCTAGCTTGCTGCGCGGAAAGCGCTGCAGCTGGGCAGGGTCGAAGCTGTTAAGCCCGCCACGATGAAATTCCGCCAAGACGCTGTGCGGGGTATCGCCAGCACGTACTTCGCGCCAAGCGCCATTCAGTGGCACATCGGCATGGCACAGGCCAACGCACAGCGCCCACAGCACAAGCACCGCATACAACACGCGGCAGTTCCGCCTGGATGATCTGTCACGCCAGTTCATACGCGCCCCCTTAACTTTAAGTGCGTATTCCGGCGTCGAATCCGATCAGCTCAGAATGGCACTGAGAGCCTGTCTAAAGGCTCCTGCCCCCTAAAGGCTCTTGTTCACTTTGCCATGCTTTGCTCGCGGATGGGAGTGCACCCCGCTTGAGTCTGATGGGGTGTAACTTCTTCAAACGGCTGTGGTGTGCATCATTAAGAGCATGCCGCTGAGTACGCACAAGCTCTTGGTTCGATCAGCTAGGATGGCCATCTATCCATCAGTCCGAGGG
>JBARCX010000352.1:0-2665 GCA_049794535.1 Rhodanobacter sp. | reverse complement strand
ATCCTTTCCACGTGTCGAGGTTCGGCGCCGCTCAAGGCACTCGATTGAATGGCAAGTTCCAGACCCGGTCGTCCGAAATGCGAATGCCGGTCACGCTTCCATCGGAGCCGTAGATCGGGCGCAACATCATGTCGCCTGAGATAAAGGCCTTTGAATAAGCGGGCACGAACAAAAGGCTCTTACCCGGACGACCTTCAGCGATCACATTAAGGCCTCCGGCCACGGCAGTGATCTGATACGTCACCGGAACTTCCTCGTTATGAAAATGGCCCGCGATACGTGCGAGATCGGCCGATGTCGGCGCATAGGTTTGTGTTCGAACATAGAACGTGGCGTCTCCTTCGGAATCGAGGCGAAGACGGCCATCCGGAAGCGCCTCGCCGGTTGTGGCGATCGCACCATCGGCATGCTCGAACGCAAATGTTCCGCCTGGCCCTGACAACACGGTGAGGCCGGTATCCGTTTGCAAACGGCTATCGTGGAACCTCAAGCGAAGTGGAACTCCATCGCGCTCGCTCGCATACAGGCCGGCGAGACTCGCGGGCGGCGTGACTGTGAAGGACGTGTGCTCAGATTTTGCTTTAGGCAAATAGCGGTCGGCCAATGCGTGCGCATAACCGGAAGTAGTCGCGTCATCCGCATTGCACAAGATGGCGATGGATAAATGCTGATCGGGATAGCGGCCAAGCCAAGCCCGATAACCCGCCGTAGCACCGTCATGGAAGATTTCACGCATGCCTCGGTAGCTACGCAAGAACAGACCACGCGCGTAGATCGTGGGCTGGCCATCCGACAGCAGCGTTCGTGTCTGCAATCCCGACGTGACAAAAGCTCCGAGGCGTCCCTCGGTCAGTGCCCGGTTCCAGATCAGCAAGTCGCCGATGGTGGTTAGCAGGGCGCCATGCCCGTACGTGTTTTCAAACGGCATCATCTGCTCGTAAACCCCGTCGGACACGCGGTGATAGGCAATCGCCCGATCCCGCACGATGCGACGAAAGTCGTCACGCCATTGCGTATGCGTCATGCCAAGCGGAGCAAACAAATGCTCGCGTGTGAAATCGACAAACGTGGATCCGCTCACCCGCTGAATGATGATTGCCAACAAGTTGAAGCCCGCGTTGGTATACGACCACGCTGTGCCGGGATCGAAATTCAGTGCCCGCTGACGCGCTGCAATATGCAGAACATCCGTCATGTCGTAAACGCGCTCGGTTCTTGGCCAACCGGCAATCGCCTCGATATCACCCCAATCGCGAAGTCCGCTAGTGTGCCCCAACAGCTCGGCGATGGTGATCGGATGCCCGTAATCCGGCAACTCAGGAAGGTATTTGCGAATATCGTCGTCAAGCGACAGCCGGCCCTCGCTCACGAGGACCAGCGTTGCGGCAGCCGTGAACTGCTTGCTTACCGATCCCGCCTCGAACACCGTATCGACGCTGATCGGGACAGCATGCTCCAAATCGGCCATGCCGAAGGCGCGCCGCGCTGGAGCACTGTCACCGACCTGCACGCCGACCGCGCAGCCGGGTACATCCGCGGAACCGGTGCGCGGGAACGCCGAATCGATCTTCGCAAGGGAAGAGTCCTCAGCCGTCGCAACTCCCGCGGTCAGGGTCAGTGCGACCGCGAGCATCAGCATCTTCATCAATTCTCCAGTCCATCGTGGGCGGTGTCATCAAAGCAACCGATGAAGCTATGCCAATTCATCAAACTTGCAAGTCCCTTTATTCACTCGGCCTCGATGCGGCCATCGCCGAATGACACTGCCTAAGACTTCGTGCCACCAGGGCGTAGTGCACGAACCTCCGCACATGCTCGTTCTGAGTGTCGACTATGGGTGGCGAATTCAGCATATCAATCTTGGCTCCGGGGACGTACAGCCGTTAGCCGCAACAACATCGTCCGGCCACCCGCATCAATGGCGGTCTCGTGAACCCATGTCGTCATTTCTTAGCGCGGTAAGGGGCCGGCGCTCTTATTACCTCACGCGTAATTGCTGCTCGTTCGATAACGGCCAATGATGTCTCCGAAGCCGACAGCTCTTGCCGGCACATGCCCCCGAACTTGTGAGGTCATCACCATGAAGTCGTTCCCCGTTCACACCATCGCGTCCGCACCTGAAAATTCCCGCGCATCCCTTGAGGCATTACAGGGTGCCTTCGGCTCGATTCCGAACATGGCGGGCGCCATGGCGACATCGCCAGTGCTCATCGAGTCCTTGGTTGGCCTATTTGGTCGAGTTCACGGTGGAAGTTTTGCCGAAACCAGATTCAGATCGTTCTACTCACTGATGCGGTCGCTAATTCGAGCCGGTGGGCAGTCGCATTCCACAGCGCACTTGCTTTGCAGGAGGGCATTGCTGTTGCAGATGTTGACGCCATTCGAGCCGGACATCTTCCGAACGATCCAAAGCTCGCAGCATTGTCGTTCTTGGCGCGCACAATGATCGAGAAACGCGGTCATCTCACCCAACAGGACATGGATCAATTCCTTGACGCGGGTTTCGACAAAGCGCACTTGCTCGAGGTGATTGCGATCGTCGCGGCGTCCACAATCACCAACTACACTGCCACCATCACGAACCCACCTCTCGAAAAGGCTTTCGAGAAACACATCTGGTCGCGTAGCTAACGGCTTGCACCACGGGTCCACTGCACCCTTGCAC
>JBARCX010000351.1:0-10003 GCA_049794535.1 Rhodanobacter sp. | reverse complement strand
GGCGTGGATCGATAAGCAGCGCAAGCAGGCAGGCGGGTGTCGTGCCGTGTTCTACGTGCGCGCGTAATGCCATCACGAAGAGTGCGTGGCTCAGTGCGGTGACGATGGCCAGCGCACCGGGTTGCTGGCGCTGTACCTCCGTGCGCAGCAGAGCGATCAGCGCGTGCAGTTGATCGAGGCCTGCGCTTTCGGTCAGTGATACATGCAATGCATCCGGTAGGGCCGTCATCAACAGGCCGACCGAGCCGGGGGCGTAGTGGAAGCGACCGCACAGTAGGTCTAGCTCAGCATCGCCATGCGCATGGCGGTGGATGGGTAATGGGCCGTCCGTATCTATGTGCAACGGACCGCCAGGTGTGGTGGCGCCTGCATCGCGCAGCCGATGCGCATGGCCACGTGGCAGCACCACCAAATCGCCAGCGCCGAGGCTGAGCGTTGCGCCGCGTTCCAGTTCCACCACGCAGCGACCGGCCAGCACGAGGTGAAACGGTGCTTCGCCTGTCGGTGCCATCACGTGATCCATCGCGAAGCGGCCAGCTTGCTGGCAACGCAGATCGAGGCTGCCCTGCAAGCGGGTGAGCTGAATGAGTTGACTTAAGGCGTCCATGAGACGATCGCGCTAAAAATGGAGTTTATAGAGTATTTATCCACTCACGACGCAGCGCAATACTGATCTGGACGGCTAGGCACCCTGTTTAGTCGCGAGGGTTCAGAGGAGACATCCCATGTTGGATTGGCTGGATTACCGCAAAGAACTGATGGGCCGTATCGGCGAGATCGCCAAGCTGAGCCCGGATACCGTCGCTGGCTATCAGACGCTGTCTAAGGCGGGTAGCAAGACCGGTCATCTCGATGCGAAAACGCGTGAACTGATTGCGTTAGCCATCGCGGTAACGACCCGCTGCGATGGTTGTATCACTGTGCATGTGGGTGAGGCGTTGAAGCATGGTGCCAGTCACGAAGAAATTGCCGAGGCACTCGGTGTGGCGGTGGCGCTCAATGCGGGCGCTGCGTTGGTGTATTCGGCGCGCGTGATGGACGCTGTCAGTGCGCATTCCAAAGCGGCTTGATTCGACCGACGCCAAACTAAAGAGGGGCGGTTGAACAGGCTTGGATAACCTTCAACCGCTCGGCGAGCCGGGGCATAATTGTCACATCGCAATCATCCAGGCAGTTCCGTTCATGTCCGCTCAAAAGACTCCTAACGAGGCCAAGCTCGATCGCATCGTGGCTGAGGCACGCCGCGCCGCCGAGCAGCGCGAGCAGGGTTATCGCGAGCGGGCGCTGAAGATGTATCCGTGGATATGCGGTCGCTGTAGTCGCGAGTTCACCCGCGTGAACGTGCAAGAGCTGACCGTGCATCACCGCAATCACAATCATGACGACAAACCGGCCGATGGCAGCAACTGGGAGTTGTTGTGCGTGTACTGCCACGACAATGAGCATTCCCGCTATATCGACAACGTGGTTGGTTCATCGCTGGCCGAGGACACCGCCCCCGTGGCCACCGGCAATCCGTTTGCGGATCTGAAGGCGATGCTGGAGAGCAAGGCTAAGTCCAAGTAAGGCCAGCCTGGGGCAGGCTCTTAGGTGTGCGGCCGTTGCACCCGTACAATGTCTGTCCGGAATTCCACTAGAAGATAGTTGTGACTGCTGTCGGCTTCTCTGCGGCTGCGCCTGATGTGGCGTTGGACGCTCTTTTTGTGCCACTGACCACGGGCGAGCTGCGCTGGCCCGATGATGCGCGTGTGCTGTTTCTGCGTGCACGCGACGGCTTTCGTTTGCGCGAAGTCGCGCGGCGTGGTTGGCTGTGCCAGCAGAGTTTCAAACCGTTTTCCGATGCCCTGCAGCGCAGTGGCATGCAGGTGGGCGAGCCAGCCATCGATGCGACTTTTCCGTTGGTGCTGCTATTGCCGCCACGCCAACGTGATGAGCTGCGTGCGTTGTTCGCACGTGCCGTGCAGCATGCGCAACCCGGTGGCGTGGTGCTGGCCTGCGTGCCGAATGCGGAAGGAGCGAAATCGGCTGAGTCTGATTTCTCACGATTGGTCGGCCCGGTGCGTAGCTTGTCCAAGCATAAGTGCAGGGTGTTCTGGGCGACGCCTTCGGCATCGTCGGTTGACCAGGCACTGCTCACCGAGTGGCTGGCGCTGGATCAGCCGCGTGATATTCCCTCGGGCTTGATAAGTCGTCCCGGCCTGTTCGCATGGGATCGTATCGATGCGGCTTCTGCCTTACTGGCGGCGCATTTGCCGGATGATTTGCATGGTCGAGTGGCCGATCTAGGCGCTGGCTACGGGTATCTCGCTACTCAAGTCATCGCGCGTTGTCCGCGAGTCGACGCTATCGACTTATACGAAGCGGAAGCGCGTGCATTGGAGCCCGCACGACTGAATCTTGCCCATGCAGTACAGGCGAGCGGCCGTGTGGTGTCGGTGGATATGCATTGGCATGATGTGACGTGTGGACTGCCGTGTCGCTACGACGCGATCGTCAGCAATCCACCTTTCCATCAAGGGCGCGCGGATCTACCCAAACTTGGTCGCGCATTCATCGCCAGCGCAGCTGATGCATTACAGCCGCACGGGCGATTCTGGTTAGTGGCAAATAGACATCTACCGTACGAGACGATGTTGGCAGCACGCTTCAAAGAAGTGCGCCACGTAGTGACAGAACAAGGGTTCAAAGTGATCGAAGCGAAGGGCGTGCACGCATGAAACTGGTGAAACTGATTGCCAATCTTGGTTATGGCAGCCGCAAGGAAGTCACGCGGATGTTCCGCGAAGGTCGCATCACTGACCCAGATGGCGAGGTGCTTTACGCGGATGATCAGGTGTCGCACGAACACATTCGCGTCGACGACGAACCGCTCGACCCGCCGGCCGGGATCGTGTTGATGATGAACAAGCCACTTGGCGCTACCTGCTCGCGCAAGGACAAGGGACGTGTGGTTTACGACCTGCTACCACCACGCTACAGCGTGCGCGATCCGGCGCTGTCCACGGTGGGTCGACTCGATCGTGATACGTCGGGCTTGTTGCTGTTCACCGACGATGGTGCGTTGCTACATCGGATCATCTCGCCCAAGGCCAACGTGACGAAGGTCTACGAGGCCACGCTGGCTGAAGATCTGCGCGGTCACGAGGGCGAGTTGTTCGCTAGCGGTACGCTGATGCTGGAAACGGAGAAGGAGCCGCTTGCACCGGCCCTATTGGACGTGCTCGCGCCGCGCCGCGCTCGCCTAACCGTAACCGAAGGTCGTTATCACCAAGTGCGACGAATGTTCGCTGCGGCCGGTAATCACGTTGAAGCGCTGGAACGCGTCGCTACCGGCGGCCTCACACTGGGTGAGCTACCGGCAGGCGAATGGCGTGCACTAAATGCGGATGAAATCGACAGGATCTTTGTGTGAAGCGCTGAGCGCACCACGGACACGGTCAGTGGTGCGTTTCAATCGGTCGATGTGCCGCGGCTTCGAGCTAATTCGTCCTCGCGGCGCGAACGGGCTTCGGAACACCAGGAAACCAATTGGAATGAGGTATCCGATGTGGCTTTGCGCTTTGCATCCTGCGCGCTGATCGTGGTGAGCATCCCTGCGACAAGCTGCATTCCGCGCTCAATGGCGGAACGAGCAAGAGGCATGTGCATGTTGTGGGCTCCCGACTACCCCTGTGTAGTCGTAACCCTACTTTAGCAAGCATTCACGTTTCATGCACATATGCTGTATGTCATCCATATGTCACATTGACATGCAGACAGTTACCGTCAATCGAAGCGGTAACTGGGTCTCACAAGGGTTTACCCAACAGCGCTGTATAGCCCACGCTGAATGTCGCAAAGCAACATATCCCGCTGTTCTTTCGAAGCGGCCGATCCGGCAAGCTTGGGCAGATGTTTAAACCAACACCACCGGGGTGGGGATCGGGTGGTGGAACCACTTCTGCCGTTCATCGCGGCAGCTCGGGCTGCCCATGGCGAATTTGCGGCAGATGACCGGGCGCTCGTCGTAGATGGTGCAGCGGGAGGTGTTGGGATCGACCGCAGCACACCAACCGTCTTCACCCTTGGCTAGCGTTTCCATGCCGCGCTCGTCGCGATGGATCAGCCACTCGGGCACGTGGTCCTCGGGCATCAATACGACGGTGAGACGGCAGCAGACGGCTTCACAGGTCGAACATTGCACGCTGGGATCTACGCTCTCGGCGTAGGGATCGACGCTCTCGGCGTAGGAGGGGGGGAGGGTATTCACTCGTCAGTGTGACAGCTATGGGCATGCCGTCCCTGAACCAGCCGCGTTTTGGTTCAGTCTAAGAGGCTTGTTTAGTCTTTTTGCCAGAGCTTTTCCCAGCCCTCAGCGCCCAGTTTGCGCAGCGTGTCCATATTCCGCCGGTAGATTTCGTCGGTGTCGGTCATCGCGTCCATGGCGCGCTCCACGCTCGACTCACGCAGCAGATGCAAGGTGGGATAGGGCGAGCGATTGCTGAAATTCTCAATGTCTTCGGGAGCGGTATCGGCGAATTGGTACTGCGGATGGAAGCTAGCCACCTGCAATACGCCATCCAATTTCAGCGTTTCCACCGCAGCGTCGGCGATATCGAGGAATTCGTTGTAGTCGAGAAAATCACCGAGCACGTGCGGATGGATCAGCAATGTGGTTTCGCAGTCGGCTGGGTCGGCGGCGGCCAGGCTCTGCAGTTCGCCGCACAAATCATCAAGCAGACCGTCGGTATCGCGCGCGTGGCTCACCGCGTAGCGAAGCTTTTGCTGCACAAACGGCGCGCGTGCGAACGGGCATAGATTCAGGCCGACCACCGCGCGCTCCACCCAGCGTCGGGTGGCTTCGATGTACGGCGTGTCTTCGGGAAGGATCCCGGCGGTGATGGCTTCGCTTGGCGTGTTCATGGCGGGAGTTCAACGGCATGTCGGATAACAGGTGGCCGGGACTATAGCGGCTCGCTTGCATGTCAGGTGATGTGCCTCAACCATGGCAGTCATGCATACGCTCAATTTCGACAATACGTTTATCCGTGAATTGCCCGGCGACCCGGAAACGGGCCTGCGCCTGCGTCAGGTCGAAGGTGCCTTGTATTCGCGCGTCGACCCTACAGCCGTGGCCGCACCAAACGTGCTCGCGTATTCGGCAGAAGTGGCCCGCATGCTCGGTTTCGATGCGCAGGATGTGGCTAGCGATGAATTTGCGCAGGTATTCGGTGGCAATGCCGTGCTGGATGGCATGCAGCCGTGGGCAGCGAATTACGGCGGACATCAATTCGGCGCGTGGGCAGGGCAGCTTGGTGATGGCCGTGCTATCTCATTGGGCGAGCTGATCAACGTTGCCGGTGAACGCTGGGAACTGCAGCTGAAAGGCGCTGGCCCAACGCCGTATTCGCGCGGTGCAGATGGTCGCGCTGTGTTGCGTTCGTCGATTCGCGAATTTTTGTGCAGCGAGGCGATGCATCATCTCGGCGTGCCGACCACGCGCGCGTTGTGCCTGGTAGGCACCGGCGATATGGTGGTGCGCGACATGTTCTACGACGGCCATCCACAGGCTGAGCACGGCGCCATCGTTTGCCGCGTCGCGCCTTCGTTTATCCGTCTTGGCAATTTCGAATTGCCGTCGTCGCGCAATGACATCGAACTGTTGCGCAAGTTGGTCGACTTCACCATTCGTCGCGATTTTCCGCATTTGACGGGGCAGGGCGAAGCACTGTATGCCGACTGGTTCAGCGAGGTTTGCGAGCGCACCGCGCGGCTGATGGCGCAGTGGATGCGCGTAGGCTTCGTGCACGGCGTGATGAATACCGACAACCTGTCGATCCTCGGCCTCACCATCGATTACGGCCCATACGGTTGGGTGGATGACTTCGATCCAGACTGGACCCCGAATACCACTGACGCTGGCCGTCGCCGTTACCGCTTTGGTCAGCAGCCGAATGTCGCGTGGTGGAATCTCTCGCGTCTTGCCGGTGCGCTGGCGCCATTGTTTGGCAGTATTGAGCCACTGCAAGCGGGGCTGGATCGCTACGCTGCGGTCTATGCGGACGCTGATCGCACCAACATCGCCGCCAAACTGGGTTTGGCCGAATGTCGCGAGGAGGATGTCGCGTTGATGCAGTCGCTGCACGCGTTGATGCAGCAGGCTGAGGTGGATATGACGCTGTGGTTCCGGATGCTCGGTGATCTCGACTTGCAGGCTCCCGCTTTGGCATCGCTAAAGGACGCCTTCTACGACGAAGCGAAGATGAGTGAGGCGGAGCCGGCATTCAACGAGTGGTTAGCGCGTTACGCCGCACGTGTTGCCGATGACCCGCTGTCAGCTGCTGAGCGTCGCACGCGTATGCGTGCTGCCAATCCACGTTATGTGCTGCGCAACTACCTTGCACAGGAAGCGATTGATCGTGCCGAGCAGGGTGACTATGCCGGCATCCACGAACTGCTCGATGTGATGCGGCATCCGTACGACGATCAGCCGGGCCGTGAACGCTACGCGCAGAAACGCCCGGAGTGGGCGAGGCACAAGGCCGGTTGCTCCATGTTGTCGTGCAGTTCGTGAGTCGGCGCTAAGTCGATATGCACGCGATGCGGAAACCTGTTTGGCTACGAGTCGCACAGATACTCGGCATGGTGTGGACATCACCCAACACAGTGATCGGCATAGTCGCCGGTCTCGTCGGCATGCTGTTCGGTGCGGCTGTGCATTGGCATCGTCGCGAGTGCGCGTTGATCTTCTGCCGTATGCCTTTTTTCCGCATCGCAGGTGTTGCCGCTGGTGCACTCACACTCGGCAACGTGATTCTGTACACCGGCAATGATCTGGATGTGCCGTGTCACACCTATGCGCACCGCGCCGGGTATGCCGTGGAGTTGCCCGTCATGCTGGCCGATCACGAGCGAGCGCATGTCTATCAGTACATGGCGCTCGGCCCGTTGTTTTTGCCGATCTACTTGCTGTGCGGTGGTGTCAGTGCACGCAATCCATTCGAGCGTGCAGCGGATCGTTACGCGCAGTCAGGGCGTGGTTGGTGGCCCTGGAAATAGACAGGGTTTTAGTTAACGCGCACCAGTTCGACGTCGAAAATCAACGTGGCGTTGGGCGGAATATCGTCGCCAGCACCGCGGGCGCCATAGCCGAGCCTGGCGGGAATAATCAAGGTGCGCTTGCCACCCATGCGCATACCCTCGATACCCTGGTCCCAGCCGGCAATCACGGCGCCGGAGCCCAGGGTGAACTTGATCGGCTCGCCGCCGTTGTCGTATGAGCTGTCGAATTTCGGACCGTGGTGGTCTTTTGCGCTCGCGTCGTACAACCAGCCGGTGTAGCTGACCTGCACGTCATCACCCGAATTCGCGATGGGGCCCGTACCGACTTTCTGATCAATCTTGACCAACTGATTGCCGTTGTCGGCGGCGAGGGTCGGGGATGCGATGGCTCCGATGGCGAGGAGCGAAACGGCAAGCAGGGAAAGCAGGCGACGCATGGTGATATCCGAGTTCGGGAAGGCGTGCAGTTTAGAACATGACTCGGGCGGATGATCGCGGGGCTGCAAGCGACGACGTGCCGGTGTGACGCATGTATCGGGTGCGCTAGGGAAACATCCATAAATAGCTCGTCGTCACCCCAACGCGCTGGGGTGACGACTTCATTCGGCCATTTGGGTTTAAGAGCCTGTCTAAAGTCTAGTTGCCGTTATTGCCGTTACCGTTGTTGTTGGTCGGTGCCGGACGGGGCTGCGGCTTCGGGCGATTGTTCTGATTCGGCTGTGGCCGGTTGTTGCCTTGACCGGGCGTAGGGCGATTACCCTGGTTTGGCGGTGGCTGGTTGCCCTGGCCGGGTGATGGACGATTATTACCTTGGCCGGGCTGCGGGCGATTGCCCTGATTCGGCGGCGGCCGGTTGCCTTGACCCGGCGAAGGACGATTACCGCCCGGCGGTGGCCGGGTGCCGGGATTGCCAATGCCCGGACGCGGTGGCTGCGGGCGATTTCCGCCACCCGGTTGTGGGCGAGGCGGCGGGCGGGTGATGGGGCGCGGCGGTCGTGGCGGTGGGCGACTTATGATCGGGCGGTGATACCAGGTATTACGTTGGCGATAGAACGGTCGGTTGCGGTAGTAGCTGTCCCAGTAGGTACCGATGACGAAGGTGACGATCGGAATGCCGATGGTTGCACCGTATTCCTGCACGATCACCGGCTGGTTCTGATACTGGTACTGGACGTAAGTACCGGCTACCCAGCCACGCGCACCCATGGTGATGACATCGCACCACTCCCAGCCTTCGGTACAGCCCTGGATATCGACCGGGGTACCCACGGGAACCACGGTGATCGCCGGATATTCGGAATCGGGTCCGGCGCGCAGATTGACGTTGCCAGTGACAACACCGGCAGCAGCTTGGGCTAGCGTAGGTACAGCGAGTGCGAGTGAAGAAATGACCAACCACGTAAGGCGTTTCATCGACAGCATCTCCTGTGGTGCTTTCCGGTGTTTAGAGCCCGTTTCCTAGCGCAAGTTCTTCTAGAACCCGTCGTATAAGTCCAAATTCGTCAGGCTATGCATATCAACCCACTCTGAGCCTGTTGGCGTTGCCGTGCAAGCGCGTGTAGCTGTGCTCAGTTACGAACAGTTATGACGACTCCAACTGTCCCTGCACCTCATTGATCGAGTCGCGGATGCGTTTGCTGAAGACCGAATCGTCATGGTGAATCAGTATCAGTCGTTCGGTGGCGCGGGTCATCGCAACGTAAAGCAGGCGAGCTTCGTCGGCTTCCGTCTGGCCAGGCTTAGGCAACGACCCAAGGCCCGGGATGATCACAAAAGGAAATTCCAGGCCTTTACTGGAGTGCATGGTGACCAGCTTGACGCAGTCTTCCACCACAAACAGAGAACTCTTGCCGTTACCTTCGGCAAGGCGGCTGGCGATATCCGTACGCTTAAGGGCCTCGTGTAGTTTCTCGCCCTCCCATTGATTGCGGAAGATCACCGCCATGTCGGAGAGCGGGCGACCGTGAGCGTGTTCGTCACGCAGGCGTTCGATCAGCACGGTGAGCTGGGCGCCAGCGGTGTCGACACGAATCAGTTCGGGCAGAGGGCCGCGGCGGCCAGCACTTTCCGGTGCGATGAGCGGTACGCCATCGTCATCGTCCGCGCGTGATGTCAGCAGTTCGTTGGCGAAGCCACGGGCAACCGCGAGGATTTCCAGCGTGTTGCGATAGTTGAGCTTGAGGATGGTGGTGCGGCCTTGCGCTTGCACGCCGAGGCTTTTCCAGCTGACCTTGCGGCGGGCGGCTTCGCCGTAGATGTTTTGCGCGTCGTCGTACAGCACCAGCAATGAGTTGGTGCTGGGGTCGATCATTTGCACGATGAGCTTGTACCAATCCGGCTCGAAGTCATGGCCTTCATCGACCAGCACGGCGCCGTACTGGAAGCGTGGAATCTGGCCGCGATCAACGCCATCGATCACACCCTGAACCATCTGCTTGAAGAATGCCTTGCCACCCTTCTTGGGTGAGTCAGCGTTTGACGGATCAGCGTGGGGTAGATCAGCCTGGGGTAGATCACCACGGGGCAAGTCGACGTGGTAGGCCGTCAGCATCTTTCGGCACCACTTGTGGAAGTTGTAGACCTGCACCTTGTCGCTCAGGCCGCGCTCGCCGATCAGTTGATCAAGCCGTGCAGCCAAGGTCTTGTTGTAGCAAAGCACCAGTATCGGACGGTTCATGGTGCGCGCCAACTGCATGGCGCGGAAACCGAGAATCATGGTTTTACCGGAGCCGGCGACGCCGTGGATGATGCGGTGTTCGTCGCCGAGCGAGCGCGCCAACAGCTCCTGCTGCGAGTCCATGACTTTGACCAGGTCCGGAATCTCCAGCGGGCGCACGGCGGCATCGCTGGGACCGAAGAGGCCGAACTGGCCGCTGCCCAGTTCGACGCGTAGTTCGGGGAACAGGTGCCAGCGCACGCGATCGATCTGCGGCAAGGTCAATGCAACCGGGACTACCTGCGG
>JBARCX010000350.1:0-19289 GCA_049794535.1 Rhodanobacter sp. | reverse complement strand
GGATACGCCTCGCTCAGCGCAAACAAATGGCCCAGACTTTGGGTCAGCGTATTTTCGCTGTCGGCGAGCTGCTGCATCGCGGCGGGATCGCCTGGCTTGACCTTGGCACCAGCCAAATCACTCACTGCCGTACTACGCGCGCGCATAACCGCTTCAAGCGTTCCACGTTCGTGGTCGAGATATGCCTTGGCAGTTTCAACCAGATTCGGAATCAGGTCATGACGACGGGTCAGTTGCACATCGATTTGTGCGAAGGCGTTTTTGTAGCTGTTACGCGAAGTGACCAGTCCGTTATAGAGCGAAACAACGTAGACAACGATCAAAACAACTATCGCCAAAAAAATAATCAGCCCCATCGAAATGCCCCCTACGGCTTATTCGTACGTTGGATTTCAACGAGAATAACATGCCGTTTTGGGAGCACCTGACCGTTCGTAGAGGCCGTTTCGGTTAGAGCAACAGCTATCGAATGGCTACTCGATCAGAAACAAAAAGCCCCCGACTGGCGGGGGCTTCTGTTTCGGCGAGCGCGAATGGCTCAGGCCGACTTCTTTTTCGGCGCGGCTTTCTTGACAGCTGCCGGCTTGGTCACGGTCGGCTTGGCGCCAACCACAGCCGGCTGGGCGCCGTGCATACGGCTAACGCCGTAGCTGCTGCGGTAGATTTTGCCACGACGGGTCTTGCGATCGCCCTTACCCATAAGGAACTCCTTGATTCACAATAGATGTTGACGGTCTACCATCCTAGCAGCGACCCGCCAAAGCGCAAGCCTGCTGGCGGACTCTCAAGTCTACGGAGACTGATGCGAATCAGGTTTAACAATGCCCGTGTCCAGCGCAGCCTGGGGCGCCATCGGGGCAGTTGCCAGGGTCAATCTGCACCGTTACGTGCATGATGCCGAAGCGTTCGCGCAGCAGCTGGTGAATCGCCTCCAGCGCGTTGGCGCTGTCGCCGCCCTCGTTCAGTTCAGCGTGAAGCGTGGCCATGCGCGAACCGGAAGCCAGCTGCCATACGTGCAGGTGATGCACATCGCGGATCGAGTCGTCAGCCGTGCGCAATGCCGCCTCTACCTCGCCCGGATCCATGCCATCCGGCACGCCTTCGAGCAGGATATGGGTCGAACGCCGCAGCAATTGCCAGGCGCTGTGAAGAATCAACAACGACACCAGCAGCGATAACACCGGATCGGCCCAATTCCAACCCAACCAGCGCACCGCCAGCGCAGCCAGCACGGCACCCACTGAGCCGAGCAGATCGCCAAGCACATGCAAACTGGCAGCACCGAGGTTTACGTCATCGTGATCATGTCCATGCAGGCTGCGCAGCACGATCAGGTTCACTACTAAGCCAGCCAGCGCCACTCCCAACATCATGCCGGACTGAATATTGATCTGATCCACATGCATCAGACGCACCGCCGCCTCATAGGCGATGAAGCCCACGAGTACAAACTGGGTTAGCGAATTGATAAAGCCAGCCAGCACTTCCATGCGGCCATAGCCATAGCTGCGGCGGGCATCGGCGGGACGCCGTGCCATCCATGCACCGAAAAACGCCAGTAGCAGCGCCAGCGCATCGACCAACATGTGGCCTGCATCGGCCAGCAATGCGAGTGAGCCGGACCACACACCGCCAATGGCCTCGACCACCAGCATCAGTATGGTCAATACAAACGCGAACAGCAGTTTGCGCTCGCGCCGTCGATCCGGGCCTCGCGCGTGGTCATGCTCATGCGCGTGCGCATGATGATCGTGATGGTGGGCGTGGGGCGTATTCATCCGGCGATGCTAGGAAGTACAGGCGCCGTTACACAATCACCGCGCATGACGCGGACGCTTCTAATGAGCGCATTCCGGACCATGCATATGCCCGTGTAAACGATCCAGCCGCAGGTTGACGAAGTGTGCACTGGCCAGCAGCAAACCACCGCAGGTAACCAACACGCTGTGCAGAACAATCGAATAGTGCTCAGCGAAAGTCACACCGAGTATCAGCAGGCTCAGCCCAGGCAACGCCAGCCACAACGAGAACGGACGGTGATGGCGCCGATAGCCGTTGATCAGGCTGGTCAACGCAAGCAGGCAGGCAAAAAACACGAAGCCGCGCTCGAAAGCATGGTCCGCGAGAAAGCTCAGCCCCAGCAAAGGCAGCAAAGCCAATACGAACGGCAGCAGCGCGCAGTGAATGGCGCATAGGAACGAGGCCGTCGCACCAACGCGGTCGGCAAAATGCCACCAATGAGCTGTATTCGACTGCTCGGGGTCCATCGACATGCGTGTGTACCAAGCGGGGGGTGGCCTGCCATACTCCCAGCAGGTTTTGATACATTATAACATGTCAGTTTCAGGCGCAAGCTGGCTTAGGCCAACCCGCCCAGTCAACACCAATTACGCCTTACGGCAGTGCTTGCAGACGCCGTGCACTTCCAATGTCTGCGCCTGCGGACGGAACCCGAACGCCTTGGCCTGCGCTTCGATCAGCTCGGCCACCCGCTCATCGCACACTTCTTGTGCGCTCGAGCAGACATCGCAAATCAGGAACGGCACCTGATGTGCCTCGGCCGGGTGATGGCAGGACACGAACGCGTTGATCGATTCCAATTTGTGGATGAAACCGTGCTCAAGCAGGAAGTCGAGTGCGCGGTACACCGTGGGCGGTGCCGCGTTGCCGTGCCGTTCGCGCAGGCTATCCAGCAAGTCGTAGGCCTTCACCGGCTTGCCGGCAGCGGCGATCAGCTCCAGCACTTCCTTGCGCAGCGGCGTCAGGCGTAGTCCACGCTCCTCACTGGCATGCTCCACCGCCGCCACGAACGACTTGGCGTCATCATGATGATGATGGTGGTGATGCTCATGCAGTTTGTCGGACACGATGCTACTCAATGGGTTCACCTCAGAGGCGATGATACACCGGTGCCCATGCTGGATTCGCCCCGGTATTTACGCTATCTAACGTTGTTTCACACACGATCGTTATATAGCGATGGCATATGACCGATACAAGTAAAAACGATCCATTTCTGGTGTTTGGCGCGCCCAAGCTGGGCGAAGAGGAAATCGCCGAAGTCGAGGCCTGCCTGCGTTCAGGCTGGCTTGGCACCGGCCCGCGGGTAGCGCGTTTCGAGGCCGACTTCGCGGCTTATCGTCGGGTACAGCCATCCCAGGTGGCAGCGGTCAATTCCTGCACGGCAGCACTGCACGTGAGCATGGTCGCGGCCGGGCTGGAACCGGGTGCCGAAGTGATCACTACCCCGCTGACCTTCTGCGCCACCGTTAACGCGATCCTGCATGCCGGTCTCACGCCGGTACTCGCCGATGTCGATCCGCTCACCCAGAACATCGATCCCGACGCGATCGAAGCTGCGATCACTCCGCGTACGCGTGCCATTCTGCCTGTGCACTTCGCCGGTCGACCGTGCGAGATGGACCGGATCATGGCGATCGCGAAAAAGCACTCGCTGGTCGTGATCGAGGATTGCGCACACGCGATCGAAACCGAGTTCCAGGGGCAGCCAGCAGGCACCTTCGGCGACTTCGGCTGCTTCAGTTTCTATGTCACCAAGAACGTAGTCACCGGCGAAGGCGGCATGATCGTCGGCCGCAATGAAGAACACATCGCACGCGCTCGCATGCTGGCCCTGCACGGCATGAGCAAGGATGCCTGGCACCGCTTCGGGGATGCCGGCTACAAGCATTACCAGGTGGTCGAGTGCGGGTTCAAATACAACATGATGGATATGCAAGCCGCCATTGGCCTGCACCAACTGGCCAAAGTGGAAACCCATTGGCAGCGCCGTCGCGAACTGTGGGATCACTACCAACAAACCCTTGCAGATCTACCGATCACCCTGCCTGCGGCGCCCGCTGCCGACACGCGCCACGGCCTGCATCTGTACACCGTGATGATCGACGCAGCCCGCTGCGGTATCTCACGTGATGCCTTCCTCGACGCCATGAACAGCGCGCACATCGGCACCGGCGTGCACTATCTATCAATCCCAGAACACCCGTATTACCAGCAACGCTTCGGTTGGCGGCCGGAGCAATGGCCAAACGCTATGCGACTGGGGCGACAAACCGTGAGCCTGCCGCTGTCACCGGCGTTGAGCGATGCCGATGCTGCCCGCGTCGTAGCTGCGGTAAGGGAACAACTAAGCTGACACTCCCAGCATCATCGATGCGGTAATGGTGGCGGTACCGCGCGCGGCTTCTGTACTAACACCACGATCCAGCCGAACGGACCGAGTACGAGCGCCCACACAATGCCGGCGGCAAGCCGGCCACGCCACCAACCGAGCAAGGCACCCACGGCAATAAAGAGCAGGTTCCACCAAAACAGTGCCGCCCACGGCACCATGCCCATCAGATTGAGGAAAATGTGCACGAACGCATCGGGAGCATCGGGATCGACACCCTGGGTGGCTTTGGCAAGCAATTCGTCCACACGCGCCTCATGAAGTCATTACGATGCGGCCATGATGTATAGCGTCGCCGCGGTAGCTTGCTAATAACAATCTGCTCCATCAACAACGCCGGATAGACCCCGTATGCGATGCCTGCTGATCGAGGATGACAGATATACCGCGGAATTCATCCGTGATGGACTGCTGCAGTCGGGCTACACCGTCGAGGTCTGCCATGACAGTGTCAGCGGCCTCAAGCAGACCACCACCGGCCGCTGGGACGTGATCGTACTCGACCGCATGCTTCCCGGCGGCAGCGACGGGCTCGACATCCTCATGGCGCTGCGCTCCCACGACAGCGAAACCCCGGTACTCATACTCAGTGCACTCGCCAGCCTGGACGAACGCGTCCGCGGCCTGCGCGGTGGATGCGACGATTATCTGACCAAGCCGTTCGCCTTCGACGAACTGCTGGCCCGTATCGAAGCACTCACCCGCCGCTCGGCACGTCACAGCGACACCGATGTGCTCACCATCGCCGACCTGCAACTCGATACCCGCACGCGGAAGGTCTATCGCGACCACAAACTCATTAGCCTCCAGCCGCGCGAATACCTATTGCTGGAATATCTGGTGCGCCATCAGGGCGAGGTTGTCACGCGCAAAATGCTGCTGATGGCGGTATGGGGTTACCACTTCGATCCGGAAACCAATGTCATCGATGTTCAGATGAGCCGCCTGCGTAACAAGATCGACAAGGATTTCCAGGCCACGCTGATCCAGACCGTGCGCGGTGTCGGCTACATGATCCAGGCCCCGGACCAGCCCGCCTGATGCCCATCGCCACTTTCCGCCACTCCGTCGTTTTCCGCATTGCCGCGAGCTATGGCCTGTTGTTGTTGCTTTCGGTCGGCATCGTCGCCACGGTGTTCTATGTGGGAACCGCCGGGTTGATCGATCGCAATATCGACAAACAACTCTCGGTCACCTCCTATCGGCTCGTACAAGTACACGAGCGGCAAGACACCGCCGCCTTGCAGCAGCAGATCCATATCCTGCTGACCGATGACCTCGACGTCACCACGGAAATCTATCTGCTGCTCGCACCGGACGGGCACAAGCTCATCGGCAATCTCACCGCCTGGCAATTGCCGCCTGGCGAAAACGACATCTTCATCCAGCAACATGTGCAGCGACTCGGCCACGACACGCTCAGCCGTCTCCTGATCCACCGCTTCCCGGATGGAACCACACTTGTCGTCGGCCGCGTACTGCAAGATCTGCGCGACCTCAAACGTATGATCCTCACCGCGCTAGCCATCGGTGGATTGATCGCCCTGATCCTGGCTGCCGCGGGTGTCGCCCTGTTCCGCGCGCAGTTGCAGCAGCAACTCAAGGCCATCCACCGCACCACCGCCGAGATCTCCGCCGGCAATCTCGATCGCCGCATCGAGGTCGGTACCTCGCGTGACGAATTCGCCAGCGTCGCCCTCGACATCAACGGCATGCTCGATGAAATCGAGCGCCTGATGGACACCGCGCGTAACGTGTCCAATGCCATCGCGCACGATTTTCGTACACCGCTGGGGCGCATCCGTGGCGCGCTGGAAGATGCCTTACGCGCTCGTCAGCCGCTAGAGAAATTGCCCACCAGCGCGCAATACGCCATCGACGAGATCGATTCGCTCACCGTACTGTTCGACAAACTGCTACAGATCGCCGAGGCCGAATCAGGCGTACGGCGACAACGCTTTGATCCGTTATCGCTACGCGAAGTGATCAGCGACATCGTGGAGCTCTACCAGCCCGCCGCTGAAAACCAGGGCATGCATCTTGAGCTGACCGTTGAAGGTGAGCCGGTAGTAACCGCCGACCGCGACCTGATTGCCAGCATCCTGGCAAACCTGCTCGACAACGCCCTGAAATACGCCGGCCACGGCGCGCACGTGCACATCACCCTGCGCAAGCAAGCCCACGACGCGCTTATCGAAATACGGGACGATGGCCCTGGTATCCCCGAGGATGTCATTGGTCGCGCCACGGAACGGTTCTTTCGCGTGGACACCAGCCGCAACCTGCGTGGAAACGGCCTGGGTCTGTCCATCGTGGCAGCGGTAGTCGCCCTGCATCGCGGCACGCTCACTCTTAAGAATGCCAGCCCGGGGCTCATTGTTAGCATCACATTGCCGCAGCCCTAATGCCCCTCCTCAAGATCTCAACCCCGTCATTCCAGCGTAGGCTGGAATCCAGTGGGACCACCGCTTGAGCAAGCGATATCGTCGGGCGCCTGATGTCATCGGGCAGATATGCGATCACGCGACAATCAGGCCGTGACTCCACTGGATTCCAGCCTACGCTGGAATGACGAGCGAGATAGCAACGTGAGCGCAAACCCCCAACCCATCGGCAACCTTTCCAAACCGTAACTTTTGCATGCCGATCCGGGCCACTAAGGTGGTTTCCGCCGAGTGTCCACTGTGCCTGTCGACAGACTCTCTGCGCTATCAAGCCGCTCTGCGGCATGGTTGGGGAACCACTTGATGCGACACGACACCATGTGTCGCCGCTGGGCAAGCCCTTCTGGCGCAGTCTGCAGCCATGCCTGGTCGACGTCTCGCGCGTGACATCTACCTTGGAATGCGCATGCAGACAGCAGCAACGTGGAAGATCGGGGCGGCAGTTGTCGTCGTCGGTCTTGGCATCTATCTCGGCCACAGCTGGCTTGCCGGGTCGAGTAATGATCCAGCAAAAGCCGCGGCCACAGCAGCTTCCCCAGACAGCGTCACGATTACCGATCAACAGGCGCAACACGTCATGGTAGAGCCTGTGCGTACGCACGATTTCGACCAGCAACGCGACGCCGTGGGCTACATCGATTTCGACCAGGATCACCTGGCCCAGGTGTTTTCGCCTTATCAGGGCCGCGTACGACAAGTGCTGGCACAGGCTGGCGATGACGTCACCAAAGGCCAGCTGCTTTTCACCATCGATAGCCCCGACCTGGCACAGGCCGAGGCCAACCTGATTTCCACTGCCGGCTTGCTCGCACAAACCGACAAGGCGCTCGAGCGCGCCCGCAAGATGATCACCATCCAGGCCAATGCGCAGAAGGATGTGGAGCAAGCGACATCGGATCAGCAAACCGCCGATGGCAACTACCGTGCGGCACGCGATGCGCTGCGCATCTTCGGTCTTTCGGATGCCGAGATGGACCGCATAGCAGCCAGCCGTAAAGTCGATGGCGTGCTACCGATCGTCAGCCCCTTCGCGGGCCGTGTTACCGCACGCACCATTGCACCCGGCACCCTGGTGCAAGCGGGCAGCACACCCGCACCGTTTACCGTGGCCGATCTGTCCACTGTATGGGGCGTGGCCAACGTATCCGAGGACGATGTGTCGGCGCTGCAACTGGGGCAAGTGGTAAGCGTGACGATCGCTGCCCTGCCGGGACACACGCTGCAAGGCAAGGTCAGCTATATCGGCAGCGCCAGCGATCCCAACACCCATCGCATCATGGTGCGCACGGAAATTCGCGACTCCAGTCATCAGCTGCATCCGCAAATGCTGGCCAATTTCGTGATCCGCACCGGCCAGCCCGTTCATTCGGCAGCGGTACCACTCAGCGCCTTGGTGCGTGAGGGTGACGGCACCATGACCGTGTTCACCACCCAAGACGGTCATCGTTTCACGCGGCGCTCGGTCAAGCTCGGCCAGCAGCAAGACGGGCTCGATCAGATCCTCGATGGTCTCTCCGTCAACGAACGCGTAGCCGGCGATGGCGCGCTATTCCTTAGCAGCGCATTGGCCTTGCAGTCCTCGCAATAACTGCGCCCTGCCAACAACACCCGCACCACTTAGCGCCGCATACCTCACACAGAAGGCAGGTCCGTGTTCAGAGCTCTTATCGCGTTCGCGCTGACCCGACGGTCCATCGTCATCATGGCCTTGGTGGCGTTTATCGTTGCCGGCCTGGTGGCGTACTCCAAGCTCAATATCGAAGCCTATCCAAACCCGGCGCCAGTGATTCTCGAAATCACCGCGCAGTCCCCGGGCCTTTCCGCCGAGGAAATGGAGCGCACCTTCACGCGACCGATGGAAGTCGGCTTGGCGACCACACCCGGCGTCGATAACATCCGATCCACGTCGTTCTACGGCCTGTCGTTCGTGCGCGTCACGTTCAAATACGGTGTCGACTATTACTTCGCCTACACGCAGGCGGCACTGAACCTGCAGCAGAACGTCACGCTGCCGAACAACATCCAACCGCAGATCCAGGCCTCGAGCCTGGTCGGTGAAATCTTCCGTTACCAGCTCGTCGGCCCGCCGCACTTCGGCCTGACCAACCTGCGTACGCTGCAAGACTGGGTCGTCACACGCCGCTTGCTGTCGGTGCCAGGTATCGCGCAAGTCGTGACCTGGGGTGGCACCACCAAGGAATACGACGTCGACGCCGACCTGCACAAGCTGGAAGGCTATAACGTGACGTTGCCGCAGCTGATCAGCGCGATCGGCAATGCCAACATCAATGTCGGTGGCCGCACGATCAACATCGGCCAGCAGTCGGTCAACATCCGTGGTGTGGGACTGATCAAGAACACCGACGACATCGGCAATATCGTGTTGTCGCAGACGAATGGCACGCCGGTACTCGTCAAGGATGTCGCGAAGGTATCGATCGGCAGCGTCCCACGACTCGGTAAAGCCGGGCGCGACGATCAGGACGATGTCGTCACCGGCATCGTGGTGATGAACCGCACCGAGCAGACCAATGAAGTGGTCGCCCGCGTCAAAGCCGAAGTCGAAAAGATCAACAGCGACGGCACCCTGCCTCCTGGCGTCAAGGTCGTACCGTTCTACGACCGCTCGACCCTGGTCGCGGTTACCACCCATACCGTGCTGCACAACTTGATCTTCGGTTGCTTGCTGGTGTTCCTGATCCAGTGGTTGTTCCTGGGCGACTTGCGCAGCGCGATCATCGTCAGCGCCAATATTCCTATCGCGCTGTTCTTCAGCATCATCATCCTCGTGGTGCTGGGTGACTCCGCCAACCTGCTGTCGGTCGGCGCGGTGGATTTCGGCATCATCGTCGACTCAGCGGTGATCCTGATCGAAAACATCTTCCGCAATTTCCAGAAAACCCAGGAAGAGCAACAGGCACTGCTGCACGAACATGCACAGCGTGACTTCGCCATGTATGCGCAAGGCCACGCCGCGCACAGCTGGACGGAGCGGCTACGTCTTCTGTATGTCAGCGCGCTGCAAGTGGATCGCGCGGTGTTGTTCTCCTCCGCGATCACCGTCGCCGCATTTATTCCGCTGTTCACCATGCAAGGCGTCGAAGGCCAGATCTTCAACCCGATGGCGCGCACCTATGCCTATGCGCTGTCGGGTGCCCTGCTCGCCACCTTCACGGTAACGCCGGTACTCGCTTCGCTGCTGCTACCCAAGCACGTCACCGAAGTCGAAACGCTGTTCGTGCGAGCCATCCGAAAAATCTATTCGCCGGTGCTGCGCTGGGCGTTGAATAAGCGCAAGGCCACCGTAGGCATCGGGCTATGCTTCCTGCTGCTTGCCGCGCTGCTGTTGCCGCGCATCGGCACCGAGTTTCTGCCGGCGCTGGAAGAAGGCAACTTGTGGATACGCGCCACCATGCCCACCACGATCTCGCTCGAGGCCGGTATGGACAAGGTCAACCGCATGCGGCAGATCATCAAAGCGCATCCGGAAGTGATCACCGTGGTGTCCCAACATGGCCGCCCTGATGACGGTAGCGATGCATCCGGCTTCTATAACGTCGAGTTCTTCGTGCCACTCAAGCCCGAAGGTGACTGGCCTAGTGGGCACACCAAAGAGCAACTGGTTAACGACTTGCAAAAAGAGTTCACCAACGAATTTCCCGGCGTTGAATTCAACTTCTCGCAGTACATCCAGGACAACATCGAGGAAGGCCTCTCCGGCGTAAAAGGCGCCAACTCGGTCAAAGTCATCGGCCCCGATCTGAAGGTGCTGGAAAAGCTGGCCGATCAGGTCGAACACGAGATGAGCCAGGTCAAAGGCGTTGAAGATCTCGGCGTATTCCATGTGCTGGGCCAGCCGAATCTCAACATCACCATCGACCGCGCCAAAGCCGCCCGCTACGGCCTCAACACCGGCGACATCAACACCGTGGTGCAGGCCGCTGCTGGTGGCACGCAGGCCACTACCGTGCTTGAGGACGACAAGCAATTCGCGCTGGTGGTGAGGTTGGCGTCGGAATACCGCTCCAACGTGCAGGCCATCGGCAACATCAAGGTCGGTTACACCACGCCTAGCGGTTCTACGGCGTATATCCCGCTACGCGATGTGGCAGACATCTCGCTGGACACCGGCGCGTCGTACATCTACCACGAGCGCAACGAACGCTTCATCCCGGTCAAATTCAGCGTGCGTGGCCGCGACCTGGGCAGCACGGTGGAAGATGCGCAGGCGCGCATCGCCAAACATGTGATCTTGCCGACCGGCTATCACATCATCTGGGCCGGTGAATTCGAAGACATGCAACAGGCCAAACATCGCCTCGCCATCGTGCTGCCGATTGCCGTCGGCTTGATCCTGGCGCTGTTGTTTACCTTGTTCAATTCGTTCCGCGACAGCTTGCTGACATTGGCGGCCATTCCGTTCTCGATTGCCGGCGGCATCATTGCGCTGTACTTGTCCGGCTTGAACATGAGCGTCTCCGCCGCGATCGGTTTCGTCTCGCTATTCGGCGTGTCGGTGATGAACGGCATCCTGGTCATCACCTACTTCAACCATCTGGTGTTCGAGGGCAAAGCACCGTTGGAAGCGATGTATCTCGCCGCCGAGCAACGCATGCGTCCCATGCTGATGACTGCCTTGTCCGCGTGCATCGGCTTGCTGCCGGCCGCCATTTCCACCGGCATCGGCAGCCAGGTGCAACGACCGTTAGCGACGGTCGTCGTCGGCGGCATGTTGCTGGGGCCGATCATGCTGTTGATCGTTGCGCCCGCACTGCAGGTATTGGTGGTGGAGTGGTCGCAAAAGCGCCAGCAACGTCGCTTGCAAGGCCGTAGCGAAACAGGAGGCCTGTGATGGCAATGCTCACGATTCCCGCTGACCGACGCGTGTGGCCCAACCTGCGGAACAGCCTTGTCTTGGCGTTGGCTACCGCACTCTGCGCGAGTTGCGCCGTAGGCCCGAACTATCAGCGGCCGACGCTGCCGACCACCGACAACTACACCCGCTCGCCCCTGCCCGCCACCGTCGGCTCAGCGAGCATTGGCCACGACGAACAACATCTGCAAGCCGGCGCGGAAATCACCCGCGAATGGTGGACGGTATTCGCCTCGCCGGCCCTCAACGATCTGGTACAACGCGCCTTTGCGCACAATCCGAATATCGAGAGCGCCCAGGCGGCCTTGCGCCAAGCCCAGGAAAATGTCATCGCCCAACGCGGCGCCTATCTCCCTTCCGTGCAGCTCGGTTACTCGCCGAGCCGCCAGAAAAATGCAGTGGGCACCATCTCGCCCACGCTGACCTCGGGTGAAGCGCTATACACCCTGCACACCGCCCAGCTAAGCATCGCTTATGCACCGGATGTGTTCGGCCTCAATCGACGCACGGTCGAATCACTTGCCGCACAAGCGGACAACCAGCGTTACCAACTCGATGCGGCCTATCTCACGCTGGCTTCCAACGTCGTCACCGCCGCCATCCAGGAAGCCGCCCTGCGCGCGCAGATCGATGCAACCGTGGACATCGTCGCCAGCGACACCCGTGCGCTGACCATCCTGCGCCAACAAGCCGCGGCTGGTGATGCGTCCGGGCTCGATGTCGCCGCACAGGAAAGTGCACTCGCACAGGCTCAGCAAGGGCTACCCGCCTTGCAGAAACAGCTCGAGCAGACCCGCGACCTGATGGCCGTGCTCGTCGGCGAACTTCCTTCGCAAGGCGGTAGCGAAACGTTCGACCTGGCCAGCCTGCAACTGCCACAGACACTTCCGGTGAGCCTGCCATCCAAATTGGTAGAGCAACGGCCCGACGTGCGCGCCGCCGAAGCCGACGTGCACTCCGCCAGCGCCCAGGTCGGCATCGCACTCGCCAATCGACTGCCGCAATTTTCGATATCCGCCATGTACGGCGGCAGCTCCACGCAATTCAGCCAGATGTTCGCAGACCACAACATGTTCTGGGGCCTCACCGGCAACCTCACGCAAACCATCTTCGACTTCGGCACACTCAAACATCACCAGCGCGCCGCTGAGGCCGCGTTGCAACAATCTGCCGCGCAATATCGCGGCGTGGTACTCGGCGCATTCCAAAACGTCGCCGATGCGCTCTATGCACTCGATGCTGATGCCAAAGCGCTCACCGCCGCCATTCAAGCCGAAACAGCAGCAAAGAAAACGCTCGACCTGACCCACAGCCAGCTCGAAGCCGGATACGTCGGTGCACTGCCGCTACTCAATGCAGAGCAGGCCTATCAGCAAGCGCGGATCACACGTGTCCAGGCACAGGCGGCACGCCTTTCTGACACGGCGGCGCTTATTCAGGCGTTGGGGGGTGGTTGGCAGACAAACGGCGAGAAATGAGTGGCGAGAAGTGAGAAACGGGCAAGAGCATGACTGCACTAAACTCGCTTCTCACTCCCCTTGCTCGCGTCTAGACCAGGTACGTAGCTTTAGCTAAGCACACGCCCTTAGCGACGATTGAGATACCGATGCCTAGCATCTTTACGCCCTCGTAGCATTCGTGCCGGCAACAACGACGGAGCCTGGCCAACTCAAAACGTCTTGCGCGTGACGGCCCCTGACGTCACCCAACTACCATCGAAGTATGAAAGCTCCTCGTACACGGTGATGGGCCCAGCGGAGCCATTCAAGACCATACTTACATTCGACCCAGCGTTACAGAATGATGTGTTTCCCGACATTTTAAATTGAATCGGACGGTTGTTATTAGCTAATGCCGCAAGATGTGCACCATAAGCGCCCGCCCCAACCTGACTGTTGAAATAGCTGGAGCACGATGTAAACGTAACTCCATGAATATCGGTCACTTGCGAAGGAAGGCCTGTAATTGTTGTGGTATTCGTCATCAGAAACCAACCCTCACGTTGATTGCTCTCGGCCCCACATGCGGTGAATGCCACACCGACCATATTGGTCATGGCGTAACCCCACAGATTCTGATCAGAACCACATGCGGTGAAGGTCGAATAGGTCATCCCGTTCAATGACCAGCCTATCCCGGTATTTGAGCTTGCGTAGCAACGACTGGCATTTATCGACGTGTGGTACCCGGCAAAAAGAAAACCGATGCCGGCGTTCACCGCGGACCAACAATCCGATATCGTTCCCATGTAGGCATTGATAAACATGAAACCGTTACCTCCGCAGTGCTGAATACGAACATTTCTTATATTGAATAAAGAGCAGTAGGACGGGCCACCAACAGAATTTCCATTGCCAACGACAATTCCGTGCTCCGGGGCGCCATTGATCAACATGTCCTCGACGCCAAACTGCGCACCAAAGTTAAATGTCAACCCTGATGAGCCCGCACTTGCACTACTAAAATCAAGATAAGTGCACTGCGGACCATCGCCGCGAACAATGATGTTATGGACCATACCTGCCGCATAAGACGCAAAAGAAAGAGTGGAACTGCACTTGTATTGGCCTGTAGGAAAATACAGAACACCGCCGCGATAATCGTTATTTTGTTGTAATGAACTGATGGCAGCCAAGATTGCTGCAGTATCGTCAGTTGTGCCATTACCTACGGCACCAAATGCCTTGACGTTCGTCCACATCGATGAAGGTGCTGTTGCTTGTGCAAGCGATACCGATGGACTCATTACCAGTGCGCCACCGACAGCTAGAGGAAGGGTGCCTAAAAATTGCCGTCTCTCCACAAATTACTCCTTGATCGTTATTTATTCACAATACCAGCCGATTTTTAACTTGCATTTCCGACGCACTACAAGCCATACCTAAAGCCCTACCTGCAATGTGCATTGCCTCGGCGGCAGACGCGTCATCGAAGACCATGAGGACTGCATCAATATGCTTTATAGCAAATTGCTGCAACCCATCCGCCGCCATGGCTCGTAAGGGATTCCCTATTTCAATGTAGGCACTCACGCAACGATCTCACCAAATGACAAAACTCAATTCTGGCAACCGTAAACAAAAAGTCCGCAGCTATGCGGACCTCTATTTGCCATCTTCAGATGCTCTAACGATTAAAGCGTAACGCCAGACTCACCAACGATGCGCAGATCTTTCGCTGCATAAACGTGATGTTCTCAGCACGTAGGTAGGGGGGCACGCGAGCCCCATCGATTGCAGACGCGATGATGTTGGGTATCGCCACGTTCAACCAACCCTTCCCCCTCTCCGTTGCTAGCGCCCCATACGCAACCAAGTCCCGAAAAAATTCAGCACGCGAGCTTTATACGCAGCGCCAGCGTAGCGATACAGATCGACGTGTTCGGCACCATGGATCACCCATAGCTCCTTGGGCTGCGCCGCTGCGCTGTACATCGCATAGGACTCAGTGAGTGTCGTATGCCGATCTCGATCACCCACGACCAGCAACTTGGGCATGGTCAGGTGGCCGATGTGATCAATCGGGCGAAGCTGGTCCGGGTTGATTCCCAGGTGCGCATACAAGGTGCTCAACATCAAAGGCGCCAACCAACGCCCCATCGGTCCCAGGTAGATCACTAGGCGGTCCTCCAGCGCTAGCTGGATCGTCGGGTAGACCTGTTCCAGCACAACGGCATCAGCATCTACATCCGGCTCGGCCAGGATCGTGGCGGCCCCACCCATGGAGGTGGCGATGATGCCTATCCGCTCACCGGGGAGTCGTTGGTGCAGGTAACGCAATGCTGCCTTCACGTCATCCGCCTCCCGGTAGCCGAAAGTGATCGCCTTGCCGGAGCTTTCGCCGGAAGCCTGGAAGTCGATCAGCAGCACCGCATAACCCGCCGCATGCAGGAATCTGGCGCGGTCGACCATGCTCAGTCGGTTGGCGCGGACGCCGTGGAGCAACAACACGATGCCTTGATGTTCTGCGCTGGCGATAAACCAACCATGGATCGGCTCACCTGGCTTAGCAGGGAATATCACCGCCTGCGCTGGAAGATCAGGCGGTGGCGCGCCGATACCACTCCTGGCGGGATAAACGAGCAAGCAGCCAACAAGCCAGATAGCGGCCATTGGAACAACGAGCGGCAGCAACAGCCATGGCAACCACTTCTTGACTTGGTTAGTACGCATCACTCGATCTCCCCTTGCGATCACCGCCATAGCGCGGTAAGCAAAGGAACATCGTGGATGCAGGGTCGGCGCGTTGTGGGGCTAACCCGAGTCAATCAGAGGGTGATGATCGGTCTGTGTAGAGGCTGACGCGCGGGCGCTCGACCAATATCCAGGCACTGGGTGATCGGGCATAGCTTACGAAGCCTGAAAGTAGGCCTCGTTCCGCCTGACCTCAGCCCATCGCCAGCTTGACGTTGGGCTGGACGAGTTTTAGTTTGGGCACGTCGCTGCCAAATCAGCGACCGGGTGTGAGAACCCGACCTACCACGGCGCAAAGCGCCAACTGGCGCTTTTTCTTTGCGCTAACACTTCCGCGTTTATGGCGGGCGTGTCGGGCAGGCTTTGGCCTGGCCGGGTCACGTGGTACCGGTTTCTCACCTCGGCACGTCCGCCGCCCGCGCTTTGCGGGCGGCGGCTTCCATCGCGCAAAGGAGCGTACGATGAACGAGGAAACCAAGGATGCGTGGATCAGCCTTACCGCCCACTACCGCATCGACCCTGCGGCCCATCACGCCGACCTATTCAACGATTCCACCATCTGGCTGGACAGCGCCCACGGCATCGCCCAAACCTTGAGCGAAGCCATGTGTCAGGTCAATTTTGTCAGCACCGACCACCTCGCCAGCGCACTGTTCGGCGTGGCCACGCTGATCGACATGGGCCGGCGGTGTAGCGAGCAGGCGCATACGCGCATGTTGCTGGAGTTGCGGGTGCTGGATAGTCAGAGCCTGTACTAGACGAACTGCGATCTTTCGCACTGCGGATAGCAAGAGGCTGCCCTTACGGGGCAGCCTGATCCGCTATGGCTTCCAGACGGAAACCTTTGGCCTGGACATACTTGCTTAGCTACATCAAAGGTATCCGTCAAACCTGGGCCAGCTCACTCCGTGCTCTTTTTCCAATTAAGAAGTGTCTTCACGAAGAACCAAACAATAGTGACAGCAAGCACTGAATTGAGCAGCATCAGTGCCCATGATCCACTCGACACCGTTGCATTCTTAGTCTGCCACAACCATGAAACTAGGCATGATGGAAAACTGAGGATCGCCGTGCCAATACGAGTCGCACTAGATACACAGTTAGTCCGTGTATCGCAGGATATGTAATTACCTATTAGTGCGAGATTCGCCAAGAGATGCAATACAGTCCCGACAAAAATAAATGGGACGGCTTTAATTTTCATTGTGATAGTGACCGTCCTACGGTTGGATTACTAAAAGCGCGTAGGCTGGGGTGAACACACCAGAGCGCGAGCGGCATAGATACTACGACGCTGGGCTTTGCTGCGCGTCGCCTAATCTACTCACCGCGCACCCCTTTTCCCTCCTTGCCGCTCCCACAACCATTCATGCATCCCTTCCCTCACCTTTCCGGCCAATGCCAAGCCGGCTCGTCCAGCATGCGCTGACCGACAATTCGTGTCTGGCTGAGGTGCTTTTCCAGATGGATGGTGTTGCACTCATCCATACCTTCCAATGCTGCAATAAGTCGCGATGCGTGCGAGACAACCCAGACCTGACTGTGCTTCGCTGCCTGCACGATCAAGCGGGCCAAGGCTGGCAGAAGATCAGGATGCAGACTTGTCTCCGGCTCGTTCAATACCATCAAGGGCGGTGGGCGCGGGGTGTGTAGCGCAGCGATCCAGAGCAGATAGCGCAACGTGCCATCGGACAATTCTGTCGCCGACAGTGGCCGTAGCAACCCGTGTTGTTTGAACTGGAGTCCGAAGCGACCATCATTGACGGTGATTTGAACCTCCGCACCCGGAAAGGCATCTTGCACCGCATCGTCGAGTGATCGTACGTCTCCGATCTCACAGATCGTCTGCCACGCTGCCGCTAGATCACGCCCGTCATGGCTGAGTACGGGTGTGCGTGTTCCGAGTTGTTCCCATCGCGCCGGTGCATCTGCGTCGGAACGGAAATGATCGTAGAACCGCCAGCCGCGTATTGATTCACGTAACGACACCACCTCTGGGGCGCGCTCCGGATCGGCCAGCTGCGTAAAGATGCTCTCAAAGCCATTCAAATGTTCAGCCACGACGCGCCAGCTACGGCCATCGCGCACACGCGCCATGGCGCCACGTCGATCAACCAACGTATTCGATGCCCGTAGAAACGGCCCAGCCCAAATCGCCTCGCGCTTGATCTCCGGATCGAGGGTGAATGCCGAAGACGGTGGCGGTGGCGGCGGAAATCCAAAATCAATGGCATAACCAAACTCATCGCCAGCAAATCCGAGCTTGAGCGCAACGGGCTCCTGGCGCGGAGTGCCCTGTATCGGCATGTCGCCACGCTGCATGGCAGGCGTGAGATGTTCAGGCCCAGCCCACAAGGTCGATCGCAACCCACCTTCACGCGCCAATGCATTGACTACGCCGCCCTGAGCGGTCTCCGCCAACAGCCTCAACGCGCGATAAAGGTTCGACTTGCCGCTACCGTTAGCCCCTGTCACCAGGTTCAACCGCCCCAGTGGCAGCGCCAGTGCATGCAGTGAACGATAGTTGGCAATCGCGAGCGTGCTAAGCATGTGCAGACATCATGTGTGTATCCATCATGCGCTTAGGCAATCCTAAAAAGGGCTCAAGGTTATTTTTGACTCACCAGCCATCGAAAAATGACTTCACCACCTTTGATTTCTGGCCAACTTTAAACGCGCGTCAACAACCCGACAGCTTCAAGTCTAGTCATCAAAATAGTGGTCTCCGTCGAAGTAAAAGTCGTATTTCTTGCTCAACCTCTTTAGATAACTCTCCGCCGCATCTATGGCGAGTTGCAGCGCTTGAAACGTGTCGGCCCCAACTACGGATATTTCTTTTTCGGGCAGACCATCAAAGCTTACGATGCACCCTGAGGTGCTCTCGGGAACTTCATAGCCAACAGACTCCTCCGTCAAAAGGTATGGCTCACTTATACAAACGGTGAAACCCCTTCTCGTCGAGTCATCTTTGTATGCGTAAGTGAGTCGACGCGTGGCGACGACACGGTTTGGTGCATCCATAGTTAGTCATCCATGCATCAAGCACAACACACATTTTTCATACCTTATTTTCGCTCAACCAGCTGAAAATCTTCGTCTGGCTCAATGTAATGAACAAGGCCTAATTTTTCAGTCCTAATCATTACCCCCGAAGCCAGATACTCCCACTGCTCCTGAGGAAAATCCGCGCTGTATTCGTGAGTGTCGATGGAGCAGACAACGAATCCTTGACAGCCATTCCACAGAAGCACTCTGTCTCCAAGCTTTACATCTTGGCCATCAGCATAATTCACTTTTCATGCCCTTGAATTCTGCACCAACTGATGAAGGACTGACCCTGAGGTATCCCCACGTTCCCGATGATCGGTCGGCGAAGATTTCAGCCATTTCGTATAGAAGTTGCACGCATGGCGCGGTACTTCCGAAGGTGACTAAGCCAAAAGGAAGCCCACACCATGCTTGCTTCGAAAGTATTGCAAAGCTGCCTGCGAGATGCACGGGGTTCGATGCACAGCCTTCGTTCGAAAGCGTTGCTGCGTGCTACGGAATCCGTCGTCCAAGGAAGGCGTTTGACCCTGATGGATTTG
>JBARCX010000349.1:0-5929 GCA_049794535.1 Rhodanobacter sp. | reverse complement strand
GTATTTTCGCCGTTCGGGACCAAACGTTAGCGCACAACGCGCCTTCAGTCCGCGATCATGGGCGGCGAGAGACTTCTCCCACTGGCGCGGCTGGCCTTTCTCATTGATCGCCTTACGCTGCCAGTTGGCATCGTCGGCATACCAATCCAGCGCCGCACGCAGCTGCTCGTTCTCGCGCTTCAACTTGTGCCGGCCAAACATCAGGCCACCGCCGCGGTATGGATGTGAATCGGTTGCACATCGCGCTGCGTCCAGTCTTTGGCAGCAATTTCCGGTGACGCACGTTTGGCCGTCTTTACGTTGCAGAGTGGGCACTCAACGTAAAACCGAACTTCGCGATTGCCTGTAGCCTGGTACATGCGCGGCCGGTGACCTGGCGCACATACCTGTAATGGCGGGTGCTGGCGATACTCTTGCTCGACCATGGCGGCGTTCTCCGCTGTGGATAAAGGAATGGACTCGACGGCAGCGCCGACACAGGGGGGTGAAACCGGATCCACCGCCGAGTCCAAACTGGGGAGCAGATGGCGCGTACGTGCGGCAAGCTTTTCAGCCATTGCCAGCTCGATCGCGATCTGATCGGAAAGAGGGAGTTCTGAGAGCATCAGGCAGCTCATGCGCTGGCGCCTTCGAACTCTGTGTGACCAGGACAGCCGGTCTTGTAGTCGAAGCCTTCACAGGCCTTCCCTATCGGGATGACCTCGTGACCTTGCGAAAGGTGATCGCAGAGAATCCCGTGTGCTTCGTCAGCAGTAAGGCGCGAGCCATCGGCCCGTCGAAACATTACCGATAGATTGGAGCGCTTCATTTTCAGCGCACCACTTACATCGACGCAGGAGTGATATTTCATTCTGCACCGCCTACGATTTGATCGAGGGCCCGGCCAAAGTCAGCGACTGCATTGCAAATATCGCAGCCGGCCTCGTAGTGTTCGCCGCCGTGCTCTTCGTTGTTGATTACTTCCGCATAGAGGCGCCGCCCTGATTCGATCAGCTCGGTCAACGCCACGTGCGCCTCAATCGTGCCGCTTATGCCATAGGTGGAATTCTTGTCTGCATGGCGGACCAGTGCATCCCACACTTTCAGAACATCAACCTTCAGCGCGCTCATGCCGGTACCGCCGCATCTACCGGATGTAGTAGGGGGATATCGAGCTTTAGGAAGTCGGCAACCTTGAGCAGTTCGAGCCATGGAAGATCATCGAAATTGACCGATCCGAGCCATAGATCAGGGCTCCGTCCAGTGGTATCGATGCGCGCATCTTTCGCGGCGCTGACGCTAAGCATCAATTTGCGGCCGTACGGGAATTCACCCGACCAAAGCATGGCCACGAGCTCAGCACGTATGGATTCGTTATAAACCTTCAGGTACAGCTGGATGCCCGGTACGGCCGTCTGAATGATGATTTCGTGCTCGCTCACAGCACACCTGCCCAGCACGCGGCAAACACAATCGCCAGGCCTACACCAACCAAGGCAAGACACACGTTCTGTACGACGGGGCTGATACTCTCGGGCTCGCCATCTTCACCAGGCGAGGAAACCAGGACCGGCTCATTCGAAGCGGGCAGTTCAACACGGCAAGCATGTGAGCCGCCCGTGTACTCTGGGTTGCCGGTGACATTGAGCTTGCGCTCGACGTCGCGGCTGGTCGGAGTCTCGTTGACCGTTATGCGGGCATAACTGAACATGCGTTACATCCCCAAGCTTGGCTGCTTGTGGGAAATTAAACACTATGTTTAATCCTAATGTCAACACATGGTTTATGTGTTTCATGGATGATCATCGGCAAAGGTTAAACATGGCGTCCGGACTGCCTTCGTGCCGTCCAAATTCCCGGCGTTTCAGGAGGAAAACCATGGTTATTCGGCGTCGAGTTTGCGTTGGATCGGCAGTATTGATGTTGGCGTTAGTTGGGCCAGTGCTCGCTGACGGTAGTCAGGGTCTAGGGTCAAGTCAGCCAAATAGACCTGATGTAAGCGTTAGCAGCCAATACCACGTGTATCGATGGCAAAAAGACGGCGTGACGTATGTGCAGGTCAATGATCAGGGCGGCAACGTACAGATGGCTGTTGCATCGGGCGGCGGAGAGGTGCTGGTGCTACCCATTGGTGCGCCAAGCAACGTTCAAGTCACGCCTGCGAGTTCGAGTGCGCAATCGGGAGCTGCGACTGTTTACAGGGACTCGAGTGTCACAGTTAAACAGGCTGCTGGTACTTTCCTAGTTAGCCCAACCGCGCAAAGCATGCCAGGGTGTACGGATCCGGCGGAATGCTCGGCTGTTATTGGCTTAAAGTCAGGCGACTAAGAATCGCGCAGAAATAAGCTCAAAGATGGGTATTGGCGGTCTCGTCCATCATGGAAGAGACCGCCATACGTTTGAGCTACGCCTTGGATGTCTTTAAGGCTCAAGCATGATTTGGGAAGCCGTGGCGCATTCCCAGTACCTGGCCAAGCTTTTACAACAAGCGCCGCAGTGGTTCGACCTTTCGTTGACATGCGAAGCCGAATCGAGATTCGACTGGCACAGTATTCGTGGGCCAGCGTTGTCGCCAGCTCATAGGAGAGGCGATACAGCATGACTTGCATGTCGTCAGGAAGCTGGTAAGCGTCCAGCGGCACGCGCGCACCGTAAGATATGCCTGCGTCATTGAGTTCCTTGGCGATCGCGCCAGACGCCAATGCTAAGCGAATCCCTTTCCCGTGAAGGGGGGCAAGTTCAATCGCGGCAATGGATTGGCGCAGATCATGCCGGACAACACTTGCTCCATTCCAACGAACAGCCGCGTGGGCCATTGAACCTTGGACATATCGAATGTTCTCGATCGCTCCATCTGCATGTCGCTGAAACGACTCAAGCGCCGTTTCTAGTACCGATGTGCACCTGCGTACATGCTCTTCGCCCCACTGCAGATTGCTTCGTGCAAGCACGCGATGTTCGTTACTCTCCCTGGCGAATACCCGTGCCCTAATCCTGAACTCTGTAATGGTTGCCCCGAGAATTAGCATTGCGCTAGCAACTAAGGCCATCAACTCCTGCACTTCGAGTAGGTCTGCTGAGCGAACCTGCCTGGTTGTGACTCGAAGTGCCAAATTCGCAATGATGGTTATCGGCACAGCTCCGATCCAGCCTTGTCGAAAGGTCAGCCAGATGGCTGGCGCAAACATCAAAATTCCGGTGAGGCGCTGTGCTTCCGTCGATGTATTAGCCAAGTTGCATAGCAGGAGTGCCGCGATAATTGTTGAAGCGCACGCCAGTCCCTTTATTTGTGGTACCGAGGTCAAACTAAACTCTGACAAGAGCGGACGAAATTCGCGCTTCCTATAGATGGCAATGGTCATGACAAACGGCACAACCATCAAAATGCCGAGATAGTTGCCCAGCGTGAAGTCGCAGAAAAAGAAGAACGGACTTTCGGGAAGTTTTTGGACGCTTGGTGAATAAGTGACCAGCTTCATTGCTGTCGTGCTAACGAGAGCTGCCAGCACAGCGGCACTGCCACTGGCTTGAAGCAACGCGCTAGCCATCCTGGAGAGGCTTAGGTCAGCCGACATCCATCGAAGGCGTCGCATGACATAGACGGGTAGGGCAGTTGCTGCTGGGGGAAGTACAACGACCCATGCCAGCCAGAGAGGGCCATAGCTCTCAAGCTTATCGCCACGGTAATACAGGGATCCCATGCAATCTGCCGCAAAGATGATTGGCCAGCACCTGTATGGTAAAAAAAGCAGGGCAGCAAAGCGCAACCCCGATGACAGCAGCCAATGAGAGACGGACAGATTGCGAGTAACAAAGAAAAGAAGCGAGTAGCCAAAGAACAGAAACACTTCCATGATGCCGAACTTGCGCATACTGGTTCCGTTGTTCTGCGCAGCGAGTTTTGGGTATTAGCGCTAGAATTTCCTGCAGCCGATACTTCCAACCACCCGCCCGCCGATTTCTAAGTCGTCTAACTCCGCCCCTGACAACTCAAGGGAGTCTTCATAGGTTTTTGTACCCTGAATTCGGAGTATCCCCTTGCCACGAACTTGAATACGTCGAATATTTGCGATGCCACCAAGCTTGTACGCATAGATACCGTCTACGGTCACAGAGCTGACAGTAGAGTCGATGAATACCATGTCCCCTTTCTCAATCTCCCCCCGCATCGCGTCGCTTGGATTGAGAAACGCGCGGATGGTAGGCGACGTGAACGCGGGATCGTCGCGAAGTAGAGATGACGGGATGTCAACAAAGTGTGTAGGCTCCCTCGAATAACCCTTCAAGAAGAGAACTCGGAAATTCCTGGTCTCATCTAGCGGCGGTTGTTCAACTTTGAGGGCAACGACGCTCTTGCGGTTCAGTCCAGCATGCCCCTTTTTAGAAGGGCCTGGGCCGACACCAAGATTGAACCAGTCGAGGGTCAGTCCAGTGATGTGGCGGCGAGCTGCCACTTCGTGAATGGCTGCCATTGCCTCTTCAGGCACCTTTGTGGGTTTACGCCTGAACCATTGGCCGACACGCTGAGGCGAGTAACTGGTTTCTTTCTCAAAACCAGGCTTATCCAGCTCGCACAGAGCCAGAAACTCATAAAACCGCTTCTCCTGGGGGGAGCTGGCGGCGCTCTTGTAGGTGCGCTTCTTCGAATCAACCATATGTTTATGGTCGCCCGCAAGCGCACGTATCGCAATTGAACACACGGTTGATGTCAAAGTTGACATGAATTAAACACAGTGTTTATATACGGCCATGAATGGCCTAGAACGAGCAATTGCGATCTTTGAGACCAAGGCGGCGCTCGCTCGAGCGACAAAAAGGTTTCCCCAGGAAATCAATCGCTGGCTAAAGGCCGGAGTTGTGCCGATGAGGCACTGCCACTCATTTGTCGTTGCCATTGACGAGGAACTTCCTCGAGCCCATCAGCGTGGGATATCCACGGACGTGGCTACTCGTGTGACGTGCCATGACCTCAATCCACTGTTTCCAGTTAGCGAGCAGTTGGAAGAGGGGGGATCGACTGTGCAGAGGTTTTCCATCTCATCGTAGAACTCCGTTTTAGGTATCGGTCAACACGCGTTGGGGAATAAACATGGGTGGGCGAATCCTTCGCAATCCTTTTCGTTCGGTGGCGTCCTTTCGAGGTATTTGCCATGTGGCGTGACCCAGCTTGGATGCAGCGCGGCCTTGATGCCATGCGCGCAACGCTCGACGTAGAGCCGCAATTGAAGCAGGCAATGATTGATTTCCTGCTGGAAGAAGGCTTCTGGAACGTGCGCAGCCTGTCGCAGCAAGCAGCGCACACGCGCTTCAACGCGTGCATGAATCCAGGGAAGGCCGAGTTCTTCAAGTTCAGTGAGCTGTGGGCACTGATGAAGCGCTTCCAGCGCTACGAGTTGTGGCTGGCCATGGGTGATGACTTCGGTTTCGAGCGCCCGCGCCTGGTGCCCACAGAGGCGCGCCGGCAAGAGCTGATTGAGAAGATGCTTGCGGCTCAGGAGCGGCTATCCAATGAGCTGGCAACCCTCCGCGCCGAACTCAGTCGGCTGGACGATGGATCAGCGGCAGCTGGCGCACCGAGCGATTCTCAGGGTGCTGCGTTACGCATACACCCGGCGATGCGCGAGGACGGTCCACGGTTTTCACAGGCTAACTTCTGATGGCGGCCTTACCAGTGCAGTTTTTCAGGGTGCGTCCATTGCCGCTTGTCCAGCGCCGCGATCCTGAACCTCGAGCAGACCAACATCCAGCCGTCTTTTGTCACTTGCTTCCCTTCGGTCACCGTCACTCCATTTTTCTCGATGTCGTAACCGGCGTAGGTGCCCATTTCGGCATTAAGCGCTGCTCTCATGTCGGGAAAGTCGCTGGCAGGTCGGTATTGAAACGCCGAGGGCGCGATATCCTGTATCTCGTCGCAGTCGTTCAGTATCTGGTTCACATTGCTCTCTGGAAT
>JBARCX010000348.1:0-29836 GCA_049794535.1 Rhodanobacter sp. | reverse complement strand
CAGATCGAGCGCGACATCGAAGCGCCCACCGCCGAGCTGCACGACATGGCGATGTCGCTGGTCGGTGAGGTTATCGCCAGCGAATCACTGATGACGCGGCTGGCGATTCCCCGTGACTACTGGGACTGGATCGCCAACTCCTGGCGCACCGGTCAGCCGCATCTGTATGGCCGCATGGATCTGGTCTACGACGGTTCCGGTCCCGCCAAGCTTTACGAGCTCAACTACGACACGCCGACCTCACTCTACGAGGCAGCGTTCTTCCAGTGGGGCTGGCTTGAGGAGCAAAAGCAGTGCGGCGTTCTTGCCTCAGGTGCGGATCAATACAACCAGATCCAGGAACTGTTGGTGCTGGCGTTCGCTGCTATCGGCAAGCAATTGCCACGACCGTTCTACTTCAGCGCCGTGCGCGATAGCGCTGAAGATCAAGGCACGGTGGCCTATCTGCGCGATTGCGCGACACAGGCTGGCGTCGAGAATCATCTGATCGCCATCGAAGATATCGGCCTGTCGACCAAGAACACCTTCACCGATCTCAACGACATCGTGATCGGCACCTTGTTCAAGCTCTATCCGTTGGAGCAGCTGTTCGAAGATCGCTACGGCGCTTATCTTCCGCGCTCCGGGTTGCAGCTTATCGAGCCACCGTGGAAATCGGTGCTGAGCAATAAAGGCATTCTGCCTCTGCTGTGGGAGCGTCACCCAGGGCATCCCAATCTGCTGCCTGCGTTCTTCGACGATCAGCCAGGCGCGCCCGTGCAAGCGGGATGGGTGAGAAAACCGTTGTTCTCGCGTGAAGGCGCAAACATCGATATCCGCTTGCCGGGCGGCGAACAGATCAGTTCACCGGGGCCATATACGCATTCACCCTTTATCCGGCAGGCGTACCACCCGCTGCCGCGATTCGAAGGTGGCTATCCGTTGATTGGCAGCTGGGTCGTGGGCGATCGCGCGGCAGGCATGGGTATTCGCGAAGACATGAGCCTGATCACCCAGGATACGTCGCGGTTTATCCCGCACATCATCGACTGATCTTGCATGTACACCGGCATGCAGCGCTATTCGCTACATGCCGGTGTACGACTTCAACTCAGGGTTCGACGACGTCGAAGTGCACGTCGGGACTAATGTCCTCGTCGTAGTTCACGTCTTTGCGAGCGAAACCGAACAGACGCAGGAAGTCGTGTTTGTAGCCGGCGTAATCGGTGAGCGCGGACAGATTCTCGGTGGTGACCGTCGGCCACATGGCCTTGCAGGCCTGCTGCACGTCATCGCGTAGCTCCCAGTCGTCCAGGCGCAGGCGACCTTCACCGTCGGTCTTCGGCGCCGTTCCGTCCTGACGATACAAGGCGTCATGGAACAGGCGATTGATCTGTTCGATGGTGCCCTCGTGGATGCCCTTCTCCTTCATGATGCGGAATACCATGGAGACGTAGAGCGGAATCACCGGGATGGCGGCGCTGGCCTGGGTCACCACCGACTTCATCACGCCCACGTAGGCTTCCAGGCCCTGCGCGGCGTAACGCACGCGCAGCTCATGCGCGGTGTTGTCCAGATGCTGCTTGGCCTGGCCCAGCGTGCCGTGCCAGTAGATAGGCCAGGTGATCTCCGTGCCCACGTAGCTATAGGCGACAGTCTTGGCATGCTCGGCTAATACGCCAGCCTTGCTCAATGCATCGATCCACAGCGCCCAATCCTCACCACCCATCACGGTGACGGTATCCTTGATCTCCTGCTCGGTCGCCGGTTCAACCGACACCTGCACGACCGTATCGCGATTGGTATCGACCGAGGATGCAGTGAAGGTCTCGCCGATCGTCTTCAACGCCGAGCGAACCACTTCGCCGGTATCCGGTAGCTTGCGCACAGGCGAAGCCAGCGAATAGACCACCAGATCGATCGGGCCACCCATCTCCTGCTGGATCAGCTCGATCGCGCGGGCACGCGTCTCGTTCGAGAACGCATCGCCGTTGATGGATTTGCTGTACAGACCGGCCTGCTTGGCCAGCTTGTCGAACGCAGCCGAGTTGTACCAGCCGGCGGTGCCAGGCTTGCTATCGCTGGAGGGCTTTTCGAAAAACACGCCCAGCGTCGACGCGCCATAGCCGAAGGCTGCTGTGATCCGTGATGCCAGCCCATAACCCGTGGATGCGCCAATCACCAACACACGTTTAGGACCAGCAGCCTCGGAATCGGAAGCCGAAACGCCACTGCCCTTGGTGATCTCGATTTGTTCGAGCACGTTTTTTTCGCAGCCGACCGGATGCGCTGTGATGCAGATAAAGCCACGAACCTTGGGATGGATGATCACGAAGAACCCTTATGACTGACGCGACAAGATCTCAAATTCTAATCGGCATACGGACCATGCGCTTCCGTAGGGAAGAAAATCTTGCCTTCGGGCTGCCCTGAAGGTCTGGGTTGCCCCACTTTCCAGCGTTTTAGCCTTCGACCAGATTGTCGTTCTCGGTATCGGCGATGACGCGATTACGCCCGGCGCGCTTGGCGCGATAAAGCGCGGCATCCGCGTCCTTGCAAAGCCGTTGCAGCTCGTAGCCGGACGTGTCAGTGCAGGCCAGGCCGACGCTGGCGGAAAACGATACGACACATCCGTCGCTATCCATTGGGGTGGCTCCAATGGCTATCCGTATGCGATCGGCGATAGCCATGCCCTGGTCGCGAGAGCATTCGTATAGCAGGATGCCGAATTCCTCGCCGCCCAAGCGGCCGAACAAATCGGTGGGGCGCAAGTGTTGCTGGCAGACGGCGACGGTATGCCTCAGCACGGCATCACCCATGGCGTGACCATGGGTATCGTTGACCTGTTTGAAGTGGTCCAGGTCGATGGAGATCAGGCAGGCGTTACCGGCCTTTTTCTCTAGCAGACGCAGCGCGCCGTCGGCCTCGCTGATGAAGTGTTGGTGGTTGAAGATGCCGGTAAGCCCGTCGAGCCAGGACAGTTTTTTGAAGCGAAGCTGCGAGCGTTTGAGTCGGAACAGCCAGAAGATGATGGACACCAGGACCACGAGCAGCAGGACGATATAGAGCCGGCTGGCCTCGATCGCCTTGATGCCGAGTGCTTGCTGCAACCGCAGGATGTTGTTCTGCTTGCTTAGTTTTTCCGTCTCGAGCTTTTGGGCAAGCATGTGCTGCTGGGCTACTTCGTAGGCCAGCGCCCTGGCACTGATGTCGTTGAGATAGCCCTTGTCTTGGGCGACGTAGTGCTCGTAATAGGCTAGCGCCGCGGCTGCATTGCTACGCTTTTTCTCGATGCGGTAAAGCACCTCGTAGGCGTCCCGCAGCGACTCGTTGATGTCGCTCGGATCGCTCAATGCGATGGCAGCGAGCGCCGCCTTGCGGGCCTTGCTGTCATCGCCGAGCTTCCAATAGGCCTGGGCAAGCCCAACTTGGGATGCCTGCAGGTGGGAGTAGTACTGGTTTGCGCGAATGCTGGGGATAATCCGGTCAAACAAGGCGATGGCCTCGCCCGGCTGATCTTCATCCAGATAGAGGCTGCCTTTCACCAGCCAGATGGCATCGGTAAATACCGGCTCATCGGCGGCCTGGCAGGCATTGATTCCGCGTTGAAGCTCGGTACTGGAGGATGTCAGGTGGTGACTGTAGTAAAGCGCAGACAAAAGTTTGGCTATTGGCTGGCATGAAGTCTCTCCCGCCGGGCGTGCCTGCTCCATCTCGCGGGCATACTTGGCTGCCAGGTCGTATTGTCCGGCCGATCTAAGCAGCTGCGAGACGTAAGACAGGACGATGAAGCGCGTCAACTTGTCCTGGGTCTTTGGAAGATTGGCCACCAACCGATTGGCCAGCTCGAAGGCCTGTTCGTAGCGTTTATTGCTACCCATATCATCCATGAGTACGGCGGACGCCTTGGCCACCAGGGCCGAGTCACCGGAGTGATCGATGACATCCTGCAACATGGGGTCGGCGTTAGCGTAATCACCCTGGAAGGAGGCCTGCCATGCGTTGAGATAGCGCAGATGCCAGCGCTCTTGGAAAGGCATGCTGGGGATCTGTTGGTCAAGCTCCTTAAGGAGGCGCAGAAACCGCGGGTGATCAATGGTCCGCAGGCTCTCAGTCTGTTCAAGCAGTGCTGCGGTACCGGGCTCTGCTGCAACAGCAGGTATGGGCTGAAGTGAGACGCAGAAGGCCATGGCCACGAGAGCGGGCCATGGCCGGGAGCGGCTCCACCACCGCGACATGCGGGCGCTGTCTATCGATCGCGCGATGGCTCGCTATGATCAGGCTTGGATGGTTGGCCGGGATCATCCTCGCCATGGTCATGATCTGGCTCCTCATGCGAGGGGCTATGGGTATCTTGGGGAACCTGCATAGGCTTGTGGCCAAGTTCGGCGGACAGCAGCGAGCTATCCCCGGACAAGGCGGCAGCCTTCAAGCCGTCCGAGGCGTCGGCCTGTGCCAAGGTATGCGCAAGCTCCTCGGGTGAGGCATGACGCAGGGCGGCATTCGTGCCGATGGCTTCCAGCAATTCGATCGTGTCTGACATGTGTTTCCCCTGTTTCCTGCGATGTTCAAGCATCAGGTTGATGCGTTCTACAAAGACGATGCCATGAGGTCATGGGTTTAATAAGACATCATGGCGATGGGTATCAAGACCGTTGGATCGAGCGTCGCGTGGGCGAAGCCTGCCTCTCATCTGACGAACATTGCGTGAAAGCCTCCTGCATGGCGCCTCTCGGCTTCACGCGAAAGCACTTGCCTTGTCCAGCGCTTCCAATCGTTTGCGCATGGCGAGGTTGGGTTTCAATGCTTGAGCCGGGGGTAGCACCACCGTTTCCTCGGTGGTTAATGGCACATGGGGTAGGTCGCGCAGGGTGATACGACGGATGCGCGGCTTCTGGATCGGCAGCGTCGCCCCACGGTAGATGATCACCTCATGGTCGAGCGGGTAGTCCTGGCTCAGCAGGTCCACTAACACCTGTCGGTACGCTGGCCCAGTCTCGAAGCGGGTCAGCGACCAATCGCCGACCAGTCCGACCTGCCACAGCACCAGATAGCCGTAGATATCGATGCGTCGCTCATAGAAAAGCAGCTGACTGGCCTCGAAGTGCTGGCATCCGAAGCGACCAGGATCGATTCCCAGATCGGCGTAGAGACAATCTTCGGCAGAAATGCCCGGCTCCATATGCGCCATGAAACCTTCCGCGCGGGCCACCTCGATGACCTTGTGCGGCGACCAGGCAAAGATGCCGGGATGCCCATAGAACACCCCGCAGACATGCTTGCCGGCACGTACCTCGGCCATCATCAGGTCGACCCACTGGCGGTAGGTCTTCATGCGTGACTTGCCCTCTGCGTAATAGGGCTGAAGGCTGCGCACATCCGGATGCATGCGTTGCAACCATAGCTCCACGACACCATCGGAAAGGGCCGCGAAAACCACATCCGCCTGTTCGATATGGCTGCGTGCCAGTGGCGTGAGATGAGAGCCCAGGGTCATGCCCATGCCGACGCAGGCCAGGCTGCCTCGGCGCTCGTTATTCAGTGGCGCGACGGTGGGTGTATTCATCGCGTGATAGTAGGCCACTACCGGGGCAGGAGCACGCTGAGGAGGTGTGCGACAAGGCGAGACCATCCCGATTTGCACCAAATCGAATCATTGTCCATGATGGTGCAATGGACGTGATGCCGTGGCATGAGTGGGCGAAGCAGATGACGACCGGGTTGGCCTTGGTCGACGCCGAGTTGCGCGTGCAGTGGATCAATCCCGCACTGGCTGAGTTGTTGGAGCTGGGTTTGCGCAGCGCGCAGGGCGTGCCCTTGGCGGGATTGCTGCCGGCGGCTGATATTTCCACTCAGGCGGCGCGTGCGTTGGCCGAGCAGCGGTCGTTGCAGGTACGCGGTGTCGATGTAGTGGATGCCGCAGGTGGTACGCGTCGCATGGATGTTTCGATGCAGCCGCTGGATGACGCCATTTTGCTGCTTGAAGTGCACGTGTTGAGTGAGTCGGTAGCCGCTGTCTCGCCGTTATCGGCCACGCTGCGTGGCTTTGCGCATGAGGTGAAGAATCCGCTGGCAGGCCTGCGCGGTGCGGCGCAGCTGTTGCAGCGGCGGTTGGATGACGCTGATCTCCAGGCGTTAGCTGGGTTGGTCATTGCGGAGGCGGATCGTCTCGCCACGCTGGCCAATCGATTGCTGCATCATGACGGAGCGCCACGGCTTGGGCCGGTGAATCCGCATCAACTGTTGGAACGGTTGGCCGAGTTGTTACAGGCCGAGTCATCGCCGCCGACGCTGCGCCACGATTACGACCCCAGCCTGCCTGATGTGCACGGCGATGCCGATCGCTTGCAGCAGATCTTGCTCAACCTTGCGCGTAATGCGATCGAGTCCGGTGCGCACACGCTCACATTGCGCACGCGCGTCGAGCATGGGGTGCGTTTGGGTCAACGCATGTTGCGCGGGGCGCTGCGGATCGATGTGATCGATGATGGCCCCGGCGTGCCTGCGGCTTTGCGCGGCACGCTGTTCGAGCCGTTGGTATCCGGTCGCGCTGATGGTAGCGGCTTGGGTCTGGCGCTATCGCGCGAGATCGCGCACGAGCACGGTGGCGAGTTGCGTTACGCCAGCCGACCGGGCGAAACAGTGTTTTCGTTGTACCTGCCTTTGCCACCACGCGAGCACGTGGCGCCTTCCACGAATGGACGTCCCCATGAGTAAGCGGATCGGTAACGATGAAGTCTGGATTGTCGACGACGATCGCGGCGTACGTTTCGTCCTGGCCGAAGCGTTGCGTGATGCAGGTATGGGGGTGCGTGAATTCGGTGAGGTAGCTGCCGTACGTGCTGCGTTACGCGAGATGCGGCCTGCACTGTTGCTCACCGATGTGCGCATGCCGGGCGAGGATGGCTTGAGCTTGCTTGGTGATTTGCAGGCGCAGGGTATCGGCCCGGTGATCGTGATGAGCGCATACACCGATGTCGCGACCACGGCCGCGGCGTATCGCGCGGGTGCAGTGGATTATCTTGCGAAGCCGTTCGATCTGGATCAAGCGGTGGCAGCCGTGCAGCGTGCCTTGGTCGATGCATCGAGTTCAGCGGTCGCGCCGAGCGACAAGATTGCGCCGAACCATGCTTTGCTCGGCGAAAGCGCGCCGATGCGTGAGGTGTTCCGCCTGATCGGTCGCATTGCAGCGAGTGATCTCAATGTACTGATTACCGGCGAGACCGGTACCGGCAAGGAACTGGTAGCGCGTGCGCTGCACGAAGAAAGCGCGCGTCGCAGCAAGCCTTTCGTGGCGCTCAATACGGCGGCGATTCCTAGCGAGTTGTTGGAAAGCGAGCTATTCGGACACGAAGCTGGCGCATTCACCGGCGCGGCTCGCCGCGTGGCGGGGCGATTCGAACAGGCCGAGGGTGGCACGCTGTTCCTCGACGAAATTGGTGACATGCCGCTGGTGTTGCAGACACGTCTGCTCCGCGTACTCGCGGGTGGCGAGTTCTATCGTGTGGGTGGCCGTGAATTGATCCGCTGTAACGTACGCATCGTTGCGGCAACTCATCAGGACCTCGATGGGCGTGTCGCAACGGGTCAGTTCCGTGCGGATCTCAAGCACCGCCTGGATGTGGTGCGCATTGAGCTGCCGCCACTGCGTAACCGACGTGCTGACATCCCGCTACTCGCGCAACATTTTCTGGCGACGGCGGCGCAGGAATTGAAGCAGTCGCCGAAACGCTTCGCGAAGGCAACACTGAAGGCGGTTGCTCAGCGGGATTTCCCCGGCAATGTGCGCGAACTGGAAAATCTGTGCCGTCGGCTTGCTGTGATTGCGCCGGGCGCAGAAATTTTGCCGGCGGATCTCGGTGCCGATGTGGTCAGTGCCCACGGCGACTGGACCGATGCGCTGCGTGACTGGGCTACTCAGGCGCTGGCAAACGACGAAACCGATATTCATACGCGTGCCCGCGATGCGCTTGATCGTGTATTGCTGGAGGCCGCGCTAGCCGCTCATGAAGGTCATCGCCAGCATGCGGCAGCTGCGCTTGGCGTGGGGCGCAACACGCTTACCCGCAAGCTTGGGGCCTCGCGTACGCGGCGTTCTTGACGCTGAGTCGCGTTGCCTCGTTATCCGGAGAAATGTATATGTCTGAGCTTCACATCCGCCCTGCCATACGGAGCGACATTGCGTCGCTGGTGACATGGAATGCCGCCATGGCGTGGGAAACCGAAGCGAAGCAACTCGATCCGGCCGTGCTTGAACGCGGCGTCACCGCGGTGTTCGACGAACCGCGACGCGGCTTTTATCTGGTCGCCGAAATGGACGGCGCCGCGGTAGGTTGCCTGCTGGTTACCTACGAATGGAGTGATTGGCGTTGCGGCGACTTTTGGTGGATTCAGAGTGTGTACGTGGTTGCGTCAGCGCGTCGCGGTGGTGTTTTCCGTGCGTTGTATGCCGAAGCGTCACGGCGTGCTCATGCTGCAAAAGCCGTCGGCTTGCGGCTGTATGTGGAAACTGAAAATCATCGCGCGCAGAGCACGTATGAGGGGCTTGGCATGGAGCGCTGCCATTACTTTATGTACGAGCAGTTGATCTAAGTCTGGACGCGGCTAGACCGACTGTTCGGCCAGCCGTTGCTCCAACGATGCCGCCGGCATCGGTGCGCCGTAGAGGAAGCCTTGTAGCTGCGAGCAGCCTGCATCGCGAAGAAAGTTGCTTTGCACAACGGTCTCCACACCTTCTGCGATCACTTCTTTGTTGAGGCTGCGCGCCATGGCGATGATCGCGCTGGTGATGGCGGCCGTGTCGGGGTCGGTGGCGATATCGCGCACAAAGGCACGGTCGATCTTTAGCGCATCGACCGGAAAGTGTTTGAGATAGGACAGGCTGCAGTAACCCGTGCCAAAGTCGTCCAGCGATAAGCGTACGCCGCGTTGCCGGATGCGCTCCAGTAGCCGCGTAATGGCATCGCCGCCGGACATCACCATGCGTTCGGTCAGCTCCAGCTCGAGCAGGCCGGGAGCTATGGCGTATTCGGTCAGTATGGCGTCGAGCTGGTTGTAGAAATGCGGATGCTGAAACTGCAGTGGTGAGACGTTTACGGAGATCGGGATCGGTCGTTGCCGCTGCTGCCACTGCCGTACCTGCCGACAAGCTTGGCGCAGCACCCAGCTACCAATCGACAGGATCAGCCCGCTGTCCTCAGCCACGGGGATGAACTGGTCTGGCACGAAGATATCGCGGCCATCGCTCTGCAAGCGCAACAGTGCTTCGGCACCAACGATGCGGCCGGTGCCGGCATCGACTTTGGGCTGGTAGTGCAACGACAGTTCGTCGCGTGCGAGCGCTTCACGCAGTGCGCTTTCGATGCGTTGTCGCGCACTGGTGCGCTCAGTCATCGATGGGGCGAAGAAGCGATAGCCGCCACGGCCTTGCATCTTCACCTCGAACATCGCGGCATCGGCATTGCGCAACAAGGCCTCCGCGTTACTCGCATCGTCGGGGAACATGCTGATGCCGATGCTCGCCCCAATATGCAAAGCCGGCATGCCGGGTAAGGTGGTTTGCGCGCATTGCCGCAGCAACTTCTGCGCGAGGCTGGCCGCTTCGCTGGCTTCCTCCACACGCGGTAGCAGCACCACGAATTCATCGCCGCTGTAGCGGCATACCAGATCATCGCTATCGCGCAGTGCAAGGCGGATCTGCAGGGCGATCGCCTGCATCATCTGGTCGCCACCGCTGTAGCCGAGCGTTTCGTTGATGCGTCGGAAGTGATCAAGATCGAGATAGAGCAGGGCGCAATGTTGGTTGCGCTGTATCGCCAGATTCACCGCTTGCTCAATGCGTGCGGGTAGCAGGCCACGGTTGGGTAAGCCGGTGAGCGTGTCGTGCTGGGTAAGGTGAATCATCTTGAGCGCCAGCGTGCGGTTCTCGCTGACGTCATGGCATACCAGTACGCCACCAATAACGTTGCCGGCATGATCGTGGATGGGCGCGGCGGAATCCTCGATCGATGTTTCGAAGCCATTGCGATGGACCAGCGACGCCCTGCCGGCGAGGTCGACGATGGCGTTGCGTCGAATCGCCTCACGCAGTGGATTGCCGATCGGCTCCCCGCTGTCCGTGTCGCGCAGATGGAATACCTCGTCCATCGGTCGGCCCTTGGCTTCGCGACTGGACCAGCCCGTCATCGCCTCCGCGATCGGGTTGAGCGAGGTGACGTGCAGTGCGAGATCCGTGGTGATCACTGCATCACCAATCGAATTCAGGGTGACTTCGGCCAGCTGACGTTCGCGGAACAAGGCCTCCTCGAATTGCTTGCGTTGACTGATGTCCTGCACCTGGACAACGACATAACGCAGCTGCCCGGCTTCGTTGCGCACCAGCGACACGCTCAACTGCACATGCACCGCATGGCCATCGTGATGCATGTAGCGCTTGTCGGTGTGGTACGCATCACGCGTGCCGTCAATAACCTGCGCCGCCAGCGCCATGCTGGTGGCGAGATCGTCTGGGTGGGTGATCTCCTGCCAGGTAAGCGCGAGCATTTCTTCTTCGCTATAGCCAAGCATCGCGCACAGTGCCGCATTGACGCGTTGGAAATGCCCGCCCGGAACAATCAGCGCCATGCCGATGGCGGCGTTCTGAAAGGCGTGGAAGAAACGCTGCTCGCTTTCGCGCAACTGAAGCTCGAGCTCGTGCCGTTCGGTAATGTCGGTGAATGCTGTGAATACACCACGCACCTGACCGTGTTCGTCGAGGTCTGGTTGAAAGGTGCCGTGCACGTAGCGACGTGTCACGCCGTTGAACAGGTTGCCTTCGTAGCTGGCTGCTTGGCCGGCTAACCCTTGAAGCAGGGCGGCATGGGCGCTCAGGTAGCTCGCGACATCGAATACTTCATTGACGCGGCGACCGACTATTTTTTCGGGGGCGATATCGAACCAGCGGCGTAGCGTTTCGTTGGCGAAACGGAAGCGTTGCCCGGCGTCGATATACATGATTAATGCGGGTGTGCCGTGCAATACATGCCCGGCCAGATCCTGCGTGAGCAGTTTGGCAGACTGATCGCCATCGTTAGGGTGCGCTGCCGTAGACATGTCCGCTTGCCAGGGATGACCGGTCGCTTTCCGTATCCCCACATCATGCGCCGGATAGCCATCTCATGGCTAGGCGTTTGTTAGGGCAGGAATGAGATGGCGGACCAGCTGTCGGCAGCCTTACAGGCAGGCGACGTGGGCACCGGCTCCCTGCTTGCGCAGGGAGCGAGATAGCGGCTCTTAGTGCAGCGGCGTAGCCGGTGCGCTGAGCTGCCCCTTATCGTCGAGCAAAATGCGACCCAAGGCATGCAATTCGGCTGGAATGCCGTGCTGATCGGCCAAGGCGGTGACCAGTGGGCCCAATGCGGACGGTTGTAGCGGGTAACCCTGTGCCAGCACGCGTGCGCGACCACCGTCGCCGCGCTGGGCGACGGTGACGGCTACCACGCCCAGGCCAGGGGCCTCGTGTGCGAAGAGGGTGGGTGCGTCGTAACCGGGTTCGGCATGGGCGAATGTCTCGGTCAGGTAACCGGCCCCGGCGGTAACGTCATGCCCCTCGTTCGCCAGCAATACCAGCGGCAAGCCGTGTGCTTCGAGCAGGGCTGCGTACTGGCGAAGTTCAAACACCACGCCTGCGAAATCGTGCGTGCGTTGCCCGGTCGTGGTCGATTCCGTCCGTAGCCACGACGCTAGCGACTGTGCCTGTATTTGGCCGGAGGCGTAGTGCAGCGCCAGGCCGCGCGCCGTGAGCGTACTTTCTTCGCGGTAGGGCGTGAGCAGTGCCGCTTCCAGCAGGGTCCACAGTGATGCCAGATTCACGTGTTCGTACTGCACGCAGGTGAGGGCGAGCAGATCGTTGCGGCTGAGGTAGCGCACATGCTCCAGCTGCACACCTAGCGTGCGCATCAGCCAGTCGGCGGTACGTGGACCGGCCTCGCCCCTGCCGACCAGTTCGACTTCCAGTTTCTCGGATAGCGCTTCGGCCAGTGATTCGGGTACCAGCAGGCTCAGCGGCAGCAGGCGCATCGGGCCGTCGGCATAGGCGGTGTCAGGCTCCAGCGGCTGCGCCGGCATGTGACCGTCGTGTGTGCCAAAGGCCACCACGTTCTCCAGATGGCCGCGTGGCACGCGTCGTGCCAGCTCATCCAGCGTGGCCCATACGGGAAAGCCGGGGCGCAGCAGCTCCACCGTGTCGAACAAGGCACCGGCTAGTGCAAGGCGGGCCTCGCTTACCTGTGGCACCAGTGCGTGCAGGTCAGCGGCAATGAGCTCGGCCAATTCGGCCGCCTCGTCGCGGCTCAGCGTGAGCTGACGCAGCGTTTCGCCGGATGACAGCTCCAGCGCCAGTACGGCGGGTAGGGCGAGCGGTGGCGTTGCTTCCACGTGAACCATTCCGAACGACAAAGGGGATCAAGTCTAGCATTCACGCTTTCGGGCTTTCGCCGCATCGCAGAGCGGGTTAGCCTTGCCAGATCAAGCGTCTTACGGACAGCAGGACTATGGAAAACATGCAGAAGCGGGTCGGTGTGATCGGTGGTGTGCGCATTCCGTTCTGCCGCAACAACACCGCCTATGCCGATGTGGGTAACTTCGGCATGTCGGTGAAGGTGCTCGGTTCGCTGGTCGAACGCTTCGGTCTGCATGGGGTGGAGTTGGGTGAGGTGGCGCTGGGCGCGGTCATGAAGCACTCCTCGGAGTGGAACTTGGCACGCGAGGCGCTGCTGTCCTCCGGTCTGGCACCGACCACCCCGGGCATCACCACTGCCCGCGCCTGCGGTACTTCGCTGGATAACGCGATCATCGTCGCCAGCAAGATTGCGGCGGGGCAGATCGAGGCCGGCATTGCCGGCGGCTCCGACACCACCAGCGACGTGCCGATCGTTTATGGCACGCGGCTGCGTAAGCGCATGTTGGCGATCAATCGCGCGAAGACGCCGATGGATAAGCTGAAGGTGGCATTGCGCGGCTTTTCGTTCCGCGAACTGAAACCCGCGTTCCCAGGGGTGGCCGAGCCACGCACCGGTATGTCGATGGGCGACCACTGCGAGAAGATGGCGAAGGAATGGCACGTGAGTCGCGAAGCGCAGGACACGCTTGCGCTGGAAAGCCACCGCAAGCTCGCCGCCGCATACGAAGCGGGATTCTTCGATGACTTGATCGTGCCGTTTCGTGGTTTGAAGCGCGATGGTTTTCTGCGTCCCGACTCAACATTGGAAAAGTTGGCCTCACTGAAGCCCGCGTTCGACAAGACCTCGGGTCATGGCACGCTCACCGCCGGCAATTCCACCGGTTTGTCCGATGGTGCCGCCGCCGTGTTGTTGGCTACCGACGAATGGGCGGCCCAGCGCGGCTTGAAAGTGCAGGCCTATCTGCGTGATGCCGAGGTCGCTGCCGTGGATTTCGTGCATGGCGAGGGCTTATTGATGGCGCCGACCATCGCCGTACCGCGCATGCTCGATCGGCATGGCCTCACGCTGCAGGATTTCGACTACTACGAGATCCACGAGGCATTCGCCGCGCAGGTGCTGTGTACGCTGCGTGCGTGGGAGTCGGCCGATTACTGCAAGAACCGCCTGGGTCGCGATAAGCCGCTCGGTTCGATCGATCCGGCCAAGCTCAACGTGCACGGCTCGAGTCTGGCTGCAGGTCATCCCTTCGCTGCCACCGGCGCGCGAATCATCGCCACGTTGGCCAAGCTGCTGGAACAGAAGGGCTCGGGTCGTGGTTTGATTTCGATCTGCACGGCGGGCGGTATGGGCGTTACCGCGATTCTTGAGCGTCCTTGATACCTGGCGTGTAGACGCTCGGATAATTCAGCCATGCTCCGTCTGCGCACCACCACCGGTTTAAGTCTGTTGGCGCTGGCGATGGGTGTGGGCGGCACGGCGTGGTTGAGCGAGCAGACCGTCGGCTGGGAAGGGCCGGCCCGGCATGTCCAAACTGCGATGCTTGCATCGGCACCCGTAAAACATCACAGCGCGAAAGCACTACCGCATCACGCACGACAGGTACCAGAGCGAACGGCATGGCGTGCGATCGCTTACGCTCCGAGCCGTCCGGTGATGGTGCCCTCGGTTGTCGATGCGCAGGCTGAGGTACTACCTCCGCCGGAGCTGGTGCCGATCGCGATGCCTTCCACATCGGTGCCGTATGAGGCGATGCGGCATCACCTGGATGGTCGTGTGCTGCTGCATCTCACGTTAGATGGCCGTGGTTATGTGACTGATGCCACGCTGGCTGCCTCCAGCGGCGATCCAACGCTCGATGCCCATGCGCTCGATACCGTGCGGCAATGGCGTTTTGCCGTCCCCGCCGATCATCCCGATGGCTTTAGTGGCGATTTGCGGATGCGTTTTACCGTGGGCGATCAGCAGCTCGCCCAGCTACGCTGATTACAAGACACCCTTCACGCCCGCACCGAAGGCGGTGATAAAGCGCGTGTAGATCAGCTTGGGTGAGATGGCCACGTCGGGGAAGTCGCCGACTGGTGTGTAGCAGCCGTAGAAGGCAGGACTGCTGGGCAGCAGCGGCCCACAACCGGGTTTGAGGTCGTAGCTGGTGGCGTAGCGGAAGGGCCACAGGTCGAACAGCGGCAGGCTGGCGGAGATATCGCCGAGCAGCTGACTGATGTTGCCGAGCACCGGTATGGTCGGGCGGCGTGGCGCAATAATCCAGGCATTCTCTGGCTGCGTGTCGACCAGGATCGAATCGCGTACCTGTGATGCAAAGCGCTGGTCGTAGACGATGACGCCGGCCTCGGTGTTGTAGTGATCCGAGCGTGGGTCGAAGTTGTGCGAGCCGACCATCGCAAAGCTGTCATCCACCACCAGCGATTTGGCATGCAGGCCGTAGCGTCGGCCTCCGCTGAGTAGTGGAGCGGGCCGGTTGCGACGACCACTGCTGCCGAATACGCCAGGTCGGCGATCGGTGCCGGGAAAGCGTTTGTGTCGTTGGCCGGGGGTGCCGGTGGCTTGGACCTCTCCCTCCTCGTCGTTCTCTTCATTGGCTTGTGCGTAAGCGTCGGCGGCGCTGTCGGCATGCGGTTTCATCTCATAGATCTCAAAACCGAATTCGTTGAGGTAGCGCTTGCGATGCTTGTATGACAGCGCATACACCGCGAACGCATCGGTCGAGGCCAGCGAGTTGGTGGAGACGGTGATCTGTGGTGGCGGGGTTTGGCGGTGCAGCTTTTCGAAGATGTTCCGCGCGTGCTTACTCATCACCAGATACGGCGTCTGCAGAACCACTTCGTGCTGGGCACCAGCGACGATGTGCATCAGTTGCGCGGTGAATTCGTGTGCATTGCGTTTGTGTGGATCGTCCGTTTTGGCCGGCAGGTCACTGAAGTAATCCACCTTGCCGGTGCGCAGGCTGTCATCGAGCAGATAGGTCGCAAGCCAGTCGGGATCCTCGGCCTCTTCCAGCGTACGCGCCACCCGTTCCGGATGGGTGTAGTGCGGTGTCGGCCACGTTGGCGCCGAGTGGTCGCTGCGGATACGTCGATTGACGTCACGTAGATGCGTCAATGGCACCGAGCGCTTGTGTTGCCAGAACAGCGTAAAGCTGTCGGCCATCTCGCGTGCGGCTGGCCCACCGACCATGACATCGCGATCGACGTAGTCGAAATCGTCATCCCAGTTGAAGTAGCGGTTTTGATAGTTACGCCCACCGGTAATGCCAATGCTGTCGTCGACCAGCAGCAGCTTGTTGTGCATGCGCTGGTTGAATTTCATGAAGCAGCAGACGATGCCGGCCGCGAATTCGAGGGGCGGTGTCTGCGCTTTGTTGAAGGTCGGGTTGTATAGACGCACCTGCAAGTTGGGACTCACCCGGGCAAGGCGGTCGAGCAGGGTGATGTCGTTGAATGAAAACAACTGGTCGGCAAGGATGCGCACCTGCACGCCACGCCGCGCGGCTTTCACCAGCTCGTCCAGTACGAGCTGGCCGACGTCGTCTTCGTCCCAGATATAGGTCTGCACATCGATGGTGTTCTGTGCCGCGCGAATCAGGCTGAGTCGTGCTACCAGGGCCGCCTCGCTGTCGTCCAGCAGAGTGACTACGTGGATCGGTTGCTGTGGCGTGGAATCGGCTTGCGCTTGCTGGGCAGCGGCTAGCAATGGCGAGGGAATGGCGCAGTGATCCGCGCTGGCGCAGTCAATCCCGCGATCAGGGCTCGCGGCGACGATGGTGTCGGCTTGGCGAATCTGCGCGCGCGTCAGCGTGCAGCCTTGTAATAAGGCCGCGAACGAGAGAGCGAGGAGGGCACACCAACGCAGATGCATGGGTGCTCATGATACGGGGGGTTGAATCAAGATTGATGGCGCGTGACTTGCAGCGCGATGTCCAATTTCAGCTCGACTTGATCAGACACGGCAGCGCGGTGACTGATCATGCCGAAATCGCTGCGTTGTAGATGGCCGCTGAGGACAACCCGGCATATCGATGGCGACACTGTCGGCGGGCAATACATCGGCTTTAGCGTGAAATGCACGGGCGCGGTGATGCCGCGCAAATTGAGCAGTCCTGGCAAATCGCCGCCGCTATCGAGTGCGCTCAATGGAAACGGGTCGGAGATGAAACGCACGGTTGGGTAGCGCGTGGCGTCGAAGAATTCGCGCGACAGCAACCAGCGGCGTGTGATCTGTGAATCGACCGCCACGCTATCCACCGTGATGGTGGCGTCGACGATGACGGTTGCCGGGGCTGGGCCGGCGCGCATCAAGCCCGTGATTTGCGTGAATCGGCCGCTGATCTCGTGGATCCAGAACAGGTGCACGCCAAAGGCGGCCTGCGAATGGGCACTGTCGATGTGGTAGTTGGTGCCGTAGTCGACACTGGCGGCTGATGCCAATGGAAGCTGCAGTCCGCATAGCAGCGTGATCAGTAAGGCGACGAGGGGGCGTCGCCTTGGTACCTGTTCTAAGGCTCTTAGGGTGACCAGAAAGCATCCAGGCGGGCACTGCCCGGTTCCAGCGCGCCATTCAAATGCAACACGGCGAGTCCGGCAGGCGGCATGCCGCGGAATTCGTCAGAGCGACCTTCGACCAACAGCGCGACCAGCCGTTCAAAGCCGGGGTTATGGCCGACTAACAGCACTGTGCCGGCATCTCCGTGCTGGTCGAGCACGGTCAGCAGTTCGCCAGGCGTCGCGTCGTAGATTTCTTCCACTAGCTGTACCACCGGGGCCTTGCTTAGTGCGGCCAGCGCCAATGTGGCAGTGGCGTGGGCGCGTTCGGCCGGCGAGCACAGAATGCGGTCGGGCTTGGCCCCATGCGATGCCAACCATTTGCCAGCCGCGCGTGCTTCCTGTTCACCGTGGCCACTAAGGCGGCGGGTGCGATCCTCGCCACCAGCGGGGGCGGGCTGAGCTTCGGCGTGGCGTAACAGGATAAGTTCGTGCATGGAAAACTCCAGAGCGGATAACGATTCAATGCTGACGCTTGATCCAGCGCAGCAGCGGTGCCCAATCCTGTTGATGACTGCGCACTTGTTCTGAAGCGTAGTCGAAGATGCCCTTGCCCAGTGCAGTCAACAACACATAGGCCTGGCTATCGCGTACTTGTGCCGCAACCGGGAAGGGAGACTGTTCGACGAGCTGGGCGACGGCGTCCTGGCTGGCGTTGGTCCACGGCTTTAGCCGGTTACCAACGAGTGCCACCGGGAGTTTGCCGCGCTTGATCCGACTGATGCCCTGCAGGTGCTTGAGAAAGCCCAGGGTCGCGTCGAGGTCGAAAGACGACGGCAGTACGGGAACCAGCAGTACGTTGGCCTGTTCGAGATAGGGCTCCAGCTCGCGCTCATGCGAGCCGGCCGGGGTATCTATCAATAGGCGCGCGGTGTCCGGCGGTAACTTGTCCAGCGCCTTGCGACCGCCTTCGAAGGCAAGTACGCCAGGCACATTGTCCGGTCTAAGGGTGGCCCAGCGGTAACTGGAACCTTGTCGGTCGGCATCGACAATGGCGGTGTGCCGGCCCTCCTGTGCCCAATGCGAGGCCAGCTGGGTGACCAGCGTGCTCTTGCCGCAACCGCCTTTGCTGCTTGCTACCAGCACCGTAAGCATGCGTCGTTCCCCTGCATATCAGGTAGGGCCAGCCTACACGAAGGGTGGGGCGGCGATGCAAGGGGCACTGCACGAGACGGTGCCGACATCTCTCTGGCTGGAGATGTCGGGTTGTCTCGATTCCGGGCTAGATTTCGGGCCTTGAGGTTACTCGGCCTTGTGTGGCTGCCAGTTGGCCGGGGCATCCGTGGGAATGTTGTAGTCACGCAGAGCCGCCAACAGCAGGCTCATCTGGGTGCCACCGGTGCGGGCCAGGGTCAGCAGATGTTGCGCTACGGCGGGCTCGCTCTGCGCGCGGGCCGAGAGTTCGGCGAAGTTCTGCACCTGCCAGATGAGGTTGAGGCGCGCGTGGCGTGCGTCTTCCTGTTGGGCCGGGTCGGCGTTCAGCGTTTCGCGCAGGTGTAGACCCAGCGAGCGAGCCAGCGGGCTGGAACCCCATTCCAGCGTTTTGCCCAAGGCGAGGCAGTCGCTCTTGATCGCGGCATCGTCAGCGGCGTGATCGCACAATTCGGCGGTGGCACGCAGTCCAGGCTGTGGTTGCATGGCGCCGGTACCGAACACGATCATGGCTAGTACACCGCTGGCGCCACCGGGCGAGCCGGGAGGGATCGTATCCGCCGGCGGTGGCAGGGTGCTCACCGTGCTGGATAGTGCTTTGAGGCTGATGCCGGTGTAGTCGTCATACAGTTTGGCAGCGGCGGCCTTGGACAGATCATCGCGCGCATCCTTTTGCTTCATGTCGCGGACGTCCTGCCCAAGCTTGAGCAGCCATACCGCGGCGTTGTCGGGCGCCTGCGTGGCCAGCTGGTTCATAGCGTTGGTGTTCGGGCAGGCGTCGGCCTTGGCATCGCAGTCGGCAAGGCGCGCCCAGCTCACGGCAGCGCCGATGTCGGAGTTCGGTGCTTGCGCGGCGCGTGCGATCAGGCTGTGGAAGCTGTTGATCTTGGGCTGATCTGGCAACGGTCGGGCGAGCAAGGCTGCACCGAGCAGCGGCAGCGCATCGGCGCTGGGGGCCAATACGCTGACCAGATCGCGCTGGAACGAGATCAGCGCCTTGCTTTGTGCGATATCCGCCTGGTTCGTGGCGCTGCTGGTGGGCTTTTGGGCGGCCAGCACAGGGCTGGTGGCTAGCGTGCAGGCGAGCGTCAGGGCGAGGGTGCGCAATCCACGCATGCGGTGTGCTCCGGTCGGGACAAAGCCCCCAGCATAACGGCTCTAAATTAAGCCCGGCTGATCCACGGTGCGGGCCGGGGCGGGGCAAGGCGTCTGGGCTTGCTAGCATGATCATCCCCCGATGCGCGTGAGCGCGACGCAGGAGATAGGTGTGGATTCATTTTCGATGATGGCCGACGGGCGGGCGTCCTGGTTTGTCGGCTGGGGCACTCTGGCGTTGATCAATGCGGGTTTGGCCCAGGGCAAGAACCGTAGCGGCCTGCTGTGGTTCCTGCTGTCGCTGGTGTTCGGCCCATTCGCTACGTTGGCGGTGGTGCTGTTGCCATCGGCGCGATCAAAGTTGTTCTGAGCGGGCTGCTCTAAGCGGGCTGCTCTCACCAGGATGTTCTGAGCTGCACCTCGACCGATACAAAAACGCGGCGGTCGCTAATGCGTGCCGCCGCGTTAATCGATCGGTTCAGCGACCTTGACTGGACCGCTTACTCGCCCAGCGCCTCGCGCATGAACTCGGGCTGCGCCAGCGCACCCTTGTGGATGTCGGCGTTGTAATAGCGGGTGGGGAAGTTCTTGCTCAGCGCGCCGCGCTCGCGGAAGCCAGACAGATCACCGCCCTTGCGTGCCATGGTGCAGCTCCACCAGCCGGTGGGATAGCACGGCTGCGGGAACGGCAGCGTTTTCACGGCGGAGAAGCCCGAAGTGCGCATCGCCGAGCGCATCGACTTGATCAGCTCGATATGCGCGATGGGGGATTCCGACTGCTGCACCAGGATGCCGCCGTGGCGCAGTGCCTTGTAGCAGCTGGTGTAGAACGCGCCATTGAACAGGCCTTCCGCCGGACCGACAGGATCGGTGGAGTCGACGATGACCAGGTCCAACGATTCCGGCTCGATCTCCGCCATGTACTTGATGCCGTCGATGAACAACAGCTCGGCACGCGGATCGTTATTGGCATCGCACAGCTCGGGGAAATACTGCTCGGCGAGGCGGGTGACGCGCTCGTCGATTTCCACCTGCACGGCCGACTCCACTTCCTCGTGCTTGAGCACTTCACGCAGGGTGCCGCAATCGCCGCCGCCGATGATCACCACGCGCTTGGCGCGTGCATGAGTGAACAGCGCCGGGTGGGTCATCATCTCGTGATAGAGGAAGTTGTCCCGGCTGGTCAGCATCACGCAGCCATCAATCACCATCAGGTTGCCCCAATCGGTGGTTTGGTAGATCTCGATGGTCTGGAATGGGGTTTTTTCCGCATGAAGCAGCTTCTCAACGCGGTAACCGATGGAGGAGCCTGAAGCCTGGTGAGCTTCGGTGAACCAGCTGAGCTGCGACATGGCGGGTGTTCCTGAGGACACGTAATGATGGATAAAGAACCGTAATTGTAGCGGTTCGACGAAGAGCGTGCTGTCCGCACATCGTAACGAGCGACCGTTACAATGCGCCCCTGGCTCTGTGATGCGGTTCCGCGCACGGGGCCGACAAGTGGGTGCGGCCCCGCGGCGTGCGAGGCTTCCGGCCGGCCCACTTCGCTGCTCGTAACGAACAAGACCGTCAAGGCTCGCCGCTGCGACGACATGATCAGCGCGTGATGTGACACGCTGCATTTAGGAGATTCTCCATGTCGAAGCCCTGGAATACCGATACCGCCCGCCACACCTACGCCGTGCCGCACTGGAGCGACGGCTATGTCGATGTGAGCACCGCTGGCGAGATCGTGATGCGCCCGCGTGGCGTCAACGGCCCGAGCTTGTCGCTGCCGGCTATTGTCGATCGCGCCCGCGCCGAAGGCCTGCGCTTGCCGTTACTGGTGCGTTTTCCGGACATCTTGGCCGATCGCCTAGCGCACCTGCAGGGCGCCTTTGCCAAGGCCATTGGCGAGTGGCATTACACAGGTGGCTATACCGCCATCTATCCGATCAAGGTGAATCAGCAGCGCGGCGTGGCCGGTGAGCTGGTGGCTGCTGGCACGCATGGCTTCGGACTGGAAGCAGGTTCCAAGCCCGAGCTGATGGCGGTGCTGGCGATGGCGCGGCCCGGATCCATCGTGATCTGCAATGGCTACAAGGACCGCGAATACATCCGCCTAGCGCTGATCGGGCGCAAGCTTGGCCTGCGCGTGTTCATCGTGATCGAGAAGCTGTCCGAGCTGGATCACGTATTCACCGAGGCGAAAGCACTGGGCGTCGAGCCGCTACTGGGCGTGCGTGTGCGCCTGGCCTCGATCGGCGCGGGCAAGTGGCAGAACACCGGTGGTGACAAGGGCAAGTTTGGTCTGTCGCCGGCGCAGGTACTCACCCTGATCGAGCGGCTGGACAAGGCGGGGCTCAAGCACACGCTGAAGCTTCAGCATTTCCACATGGGCTCGCAGATTTCCAACGTGCGCGACATCGCCAACGGCATGCGCGAGGCGACACGCTATTTCGTTGAGCTCACCCGTATGGGCGTGCCGTTGGAAATCGTCGATGTCGGCGGTGGCCTTGGCGTGGATTACGAAGGCTCGCGCTCGCGCAGCCATAACTCGATCAACTATTCGATCGAGCAATACGCATCCACCATCGTGCAATCGCTGGCCGAGGCGGTGGAGGCCCAAGGCCTGACAGCGCCGCACATTCTCACCGAGGCGGGTCGCGCGATGACGGCGCATCACGCGGTGATGGTGGTCAACGTCACCGAAGTGGAGGAAGTACCGGTCGGTGCGATTTCGCCCGAGCAGGCCCATGAACCTGCGGTGTTGCGCCATCTGCGCGAAGTGCACGCGGAGTTGGATGTACGCCCGCCGCTGGAGTTATTCCACGAGGCGCAGCATCACCTGCAAGAAGGCCAGACGCTGTATGCACTGGGCCAACTCGCGCTAGCCGATCGCGCCAAGCTCGACGAGATGTACTACGCGATTGCTGGCGCCGTGCGTGCGCGCTTGCTGCCGGCGGAGCGCGCGCATCGACAGGCGATGGACGAGCTGGACGAGAAGCTGGTCGACAAATACTTCGTCAACTTCTCGGTGTTCGAATCGGTACCCGATATCTGGGCCATTGATCAGATTTTCCCGATTGCGCCGATTGCGCGGCTGCATGAGGAGCCGACTCGCCGCGGCGTGATCGTCGACCTCACCTGCGACTCGGATGGCCGCATCGATCATTACGTCGATGCCGAGGGTGTCGACGTAAGTTTGCCGCTGCATGCGCTCAACGAAGGCGAGAGTTATCGGCTTGGCATCTTCATGGTGGGTGCGTATCAGGAAACGCTGGGCGACATCCATAACTTGTTCGGTGATACCGATGCAGTGAACGTTCGAGTCGATGGGGAGTCATACGTGTTCGCACACAAGCGCCGCGGCGACACGACCGATCTGATGCTCGATTACGTCGGTTATGACCTGGAGGTGTTGCGCCAGAGCTACCGCGAACGTATTGCGGCGGCGGATATCACCGGCGAGCAAGCCGAACAATTGTTTGTCACGTTGAATGAAGGTTTGACCGGCTATACCTATCTATCAGAGGGCGTTCGCTGAATTGACGACGCCCGTCCCCCTTCTCCCCCCAAGATCCAAAGGAGTGGTACATGGCAAGTCTCGAAGGCAAGGTCGCGCTGATCACCGGCGCTGCGAGTGGTATCGGCAAGGAAATCGCCACGCTGTACGCCAAGAACGGCGCGGCAGTAGCCATTTGCGACATCAACCAGCAGGCGGCCGATCAGGCCGCCGCTGAAATCAATGCGGCGGGCGGCAAGGCGATGGGTATCGCCATGGACGTGACCGACGAAGCGGCGGTGAATGCCGGCACTGACAAGGTGGTAGCGGCGTTCGGTCATCTGGATATCCTGATTTCCAACGCGGGTGTGCAGATCATCAATCCGATCGATCAGTTCGCGTTCGCCGACTGGAAGAAGATGCTGGCGATCCATCTCGATGGTGGCTTCCTCACCACCAAGGCCGCGCTCAAGCATATGTACAAAGACGATCGCGGCGGCACCGTGATCTACATGGGCTCGGTGCATTCACACGAAGCATCCAAGCTCAAGTCGGCCTATGTCACGGCCAAGCATGGCTTGCTTGGTCTTGCCCGTACGCTGGCGAAGGAAGGCGCGCCGCATAACGTGCGTTCGCACGTGATCTGCCCCGGCTTCGTGCGTACGCCGCTGGTGGAAAAGCAGATTCCGGAGCAGGCCAAGGAGCTCGGGATCAGCGAGGCGGACGTGATCAAGAACGTGATGCTGAAGGACACCGTCGATGGTGTGTTCACCACGGTTGACGACATCGCGCAGACTGCGCTGTTCCTCGCCACCTTCCCGAGCGCCGCATTGACTGGTCAAAGCTTTGTGGTCAGCCACGGCTGGTATATGCAGTAAGTCTCTGCCAAGCGCCTCGTCCGGTATACCCGGTGAGGCGCTTGGCAACCCATCGAAGACGTTCAGCGCGCGCATGTGCGCGCGTTGCCGAAGACTTACTGCACGGAGTAGCTAGTGAAAATTGCCGACGTCAAAGCCAACGCTTTTGCCATGCCGCTAACCAGCCCAGCATTTCCGCCCGGGCCGTATCGTTTCGTCAATCGCGAATTCCTCGTGATCACCTATCGCACCGATATGGACGCACTGCGTGCGGTGGTGCCTGAGCCGCTCGAAGTCACCGAGCCGCTGGTGAAGTACGAGTTCATTCGCATGCCTGACTCCACCGGTTTCGGCGACTACACCGAATCGGGCCAGGTGATTCCGGTGAGCTTCCGCGGTGAGCGCGGTGGCTATGTGCATTCGATGTATCTCAACGATCATCCACCGATTGCTGGCGGTCGCGAACTGTGGGGCTTCCCGAAGAAACTCGCCAGCCCGGTGCTGGAAATCGAGACCGACACCTTGGTCGGCACACTTGATTACGGCAAGGTGCGTGTGGCCAAGGCCACCATGGGGTTCAAGCATCGCGAAGCGGATCATGCCGCGGTGCTCGCTGGCCTGAATGCACCGAACTACATGCTGAAAATCATCCCGCATGTGGATGGCAAGCCGCGCATCCTCGAGTTGGTTCGCTACTTCACCAGCAGCGTGACGGTGAAAGGCGCCTGGACCGGGCCGGCCTCGCTGGAACTGCATCCGCATGCGCTGGCACCGGTGGCTGATTTGCCGGTACTCAAGGTGGAGTCGGCAGTGCATTACATCACTGACCTCACGCTTGATCTTGGCACCGTGGTCTACGACTACCTGACCGAGAACGACTAGGAGCTATCGCATGGCTGCACAAAAGGGTTCATCGTCCACCGCAGCCGTGCAGCATCCGGTGCAGGACGCTTACAAGGTCACCGCCCTGGTATTGCAGGGTGGTGGCGCGCTGGGTTCGTATCAGGCAGGCGTTTATCAAGCGTTGGAAGAGGCTGGCCTACGCCCGAACTGGATCGCAGGCATTTCGATCGGCGCGCTGAACGCAGCAATCATCGCAGGCAATGCGCCGGAGCATCGGGTAGAGCGACTAGCTGAATTCTGGGAAACGATCTGCCAGTCGGCCATGTGGCCGGCGATGCCGCCAGCGCCCTGGTTGGATAACACGAGCTGGCCACCGTTGTTCCGTGATGGCATGAACGCACTGGCCGCGTGGCGAGCGTTGACCGAAGGGCAGGCCGGATTCTTCAAGCCGCGCATTCCGCCGCCGATGTTGCAGATGCATGGTACGGCGGCCACGGCGAGCTGGTACGACACGGCTCCCTTACGCGCGACGCTGGAACGCCTGGCGGATTTTGATCGCATCAACGATGCGCGGAGCATGCGTGTTTCAGTCGGTGCGGTGAATGTGCGCACAGGCAACTTCTCGTATTTCGACAACCGTAAAGAGCGGTTGCGGCCTGAGCATTTCATGGCCTCGGGTGCGCTGCCACCAGGATTTCCGGCGGTGGAGATCGATGGTGAGTATTACTGGGATGGCGGCATGGTCTCCAACACCCCGTTGTACAAGGTGTTGTCAGAGCGACCGCATCACGACGCGCTGATTTTTCAGGTCGACCTATGGAGCGCGTGCGGCGCATTGCCGGGCGACATGGGGACCGTGGCGGAGCGTATGAAGGACATTCAGTTTTCCAGCCGTACGCGACTGGTCACCGAATACATGCATCAGAGCCGTGAACAACAGCGCCTGCTACATGAGCTCATGGCCTTGGTGCCCAAAGCCAAACACGACGATCCAGCCTATCGCCGTGCAGAGCACCATTCCAACGGTGCACTGACCAACCTCATCCACCTGATCTATCGCGACAAGCCCTACGAAGGGCACTATAAGGATTACGAATTCAGCGCCACCACGATGCATGAGCATTGGCAGAGTGGCCTGACTGATATGCGGCACACATTGACGCGACCGCATTGGCTCGACCCACCGGATTCCGAAAACCCGTTCGTGACGCACGATGTGCATCGTGCGCTCAGTAACGACTGAATGTTTGAAGGAACACGCATGACCCTCAAGGCAGCATTCATCGGTCTTGGTGCGATGGGCGCACCGATGGCTGGCCATCTGAAACAGCACGGCCTGCTGCATGCCGTCGCCAATCGCACGCACGCTAAAGCAGTGACTCTTGCTGGTGAATGGGGTGTCGCTGCCCCGGAGACATTGGCCGAACTCGCCGCACAGTGCGAGGTGATCGCACTGTGCGTCACTGCCGACGCCGACGTGCTCGGCACGATCGATGCGCTGGCTCCGCATGTGCGGCCCGGCACCATCGTGGTCGATCATTCCACCGTAGCGCCAGACACGGCCAAGCAAGCTGCCGCGCGCTTGCATGCCGTGGGTGCATACTTCCTCGATGCGCCGGTTTCCGGTGGTGTGGAAGGCGCGAAGAACGGCAAGCTTTCAGTAATGGTGGGTGGCGATGCTGCCGTGTTGGAGCGTGCGCGGCCGGTGCTGGAGGCGTATGCATTGCGCGTCACGCACCTGGGTGATGTCGGCGCGGGCCAGGCGACCAAGGCAGTGAATCAGGTACTGGTGGCCGGCATTGCACAGGCCGTATGCGAAGGGTTGGCGCTTGGTGAGGCATTGGGCCTGGATCCAGAGCGCTTGATCCCGACACTGGGCGCAGGCGCTGCCGGCAACTGGTTCCTCGACAAGCGTGGCGCGACCATGTTGAAGAACGAATTCAGCGTGGGCTTCAAGCTCGCATTGCTGCACAAGGATCTCGGCATTGTGCGCGGCATCGCTGAGCAGGCAGGTACGGCACGTAATGTTATCGAGCGCTCACTGGCTGACTATGCCGAGTTGATGAGCCAAGGCTATGGCGATGACGATATCTCGGGTTTGATCAGGCTGAAGCGCAAGAGCTGAGTGATTCCCGCCAATCGGGGTGCTTGTCGGTTGCTCGCAGGTTAGGTTGGGTATATAGCTGGCGCACCTGCGCGGGGCTTGGGGACATACCGCGGCAGGACGCGAAGTCTGTCACCACGTAACACTGCGAGGGGACCATGGATATATCCAGCTTGGCAGTTGAACTGGTTAGCGGCGCCGTCGGCGGCAATATCGCCGGTGCGGCACTCAAGAACTTCAACCTCGGTACGCTCGGCAACTCACTGGCCGGCATTGTGGGCGGTGGGCTCGGCGGGCAGATCTTGTCGGCCGTGCTCGGTGGCGGCGCGGGTGCTGCCGTGGCCGGAGCGGCCGGCGGCGGAATGGATCTCTCATCGATCCTGAGCAACGTGGGCGGTGGTGGCGTCGGTGGCGCCATCCTGATGATCATCATTGGCCTGATCAGGTCGAAGATGGGCAAATCGGGAGCCTGATGATTCAAACAAGAAGGGCGCCATCGGCGCCCTTCTTAGAGCCTGCTTGATATCTCTGAGTGGCTCGCGCCGGAAGCTGTCTGCGCGCAAGCCAAGGAAGAACGAGGAAGTGTACGTCGGTACACGACTGAGTGATGACGCAGGCATGGGTGCAAACAGATCCGGCCCGGAGGGTTGCTCCTGAGTGGCCGCCATGCGGCAGCGCGCGGCTTGACCTGACAGCCAGTCAGGCGCTGCGCCACGTACTACCACCTGGCAGCCACTCATAAGCAACGCGGGCTACTCAGAGATATCAAGCAGGCTCTTTGTCTACCGTGCGCGTGCCGTCTTGGTCGATGTAGTCCGTGGTCCGCCGAGTACTTGCGTGCCGGGTATGTACTTCTTTCCCCATGACACCAGGCTCAGCAGGATGTCGCCGAGCGCCATCCCTTTTTTAGTGAGCGCATAGGTATAGCGCGTGGGGCGCTCCTGGTATGGCGTGCGTTCGATGATGCCTGCGGCCTCAAGGCGCTTGAGGCGGTCAGCAAGGATGTTGGTCGGGATGCCTTCCTGCGAATCGAGCAACTCCTTGTAGGTGCCTTTGCCGCGCAGCATGTCCCGAACGACCAATAGGGACCATTTGTCGCCTATCAGATCCAGGGTATTCGCGACCGCGCAACGGGATCGCGGGAAGTCTTCGAGCACGGTCTTTGTCGTTGTTCCCATGGGCTTTGGCACACCTCTTGGTTACTTGCAACATGCAAGTCATGGTGCTACGTTGAGCGTATACTTGCAAAATGCAAGTGACTACGGGAGATCTGCCATGTCCAATGCAGTTCTGATCGAAACCGTCACACCGTTATCGTCAGGTGGACGGAGTCTGAAAGGTGCCGTGACGATCGTGCTGGCCATTTGGTTTTGTGTTGTGGCTGTGCTTGGTGTCAGCGGGCGGTTTCTAACACCGAATGGAACACCACCTTGGCCTATCGGACTTGGGGTGATGGCGCCGATGGTCTTATTCGTGCTGGTGTTCTGGCGATCGCCTGCGTTTCGCCAATTCATCCTGGCTATAGATGCTCGTTTCCTGGTGGCTATGCAGGCTTGGCGATTCGCTGGGCTGGGTTTTCTGGCGTTGTATGCAAACGACGTGCTGCCCGGCGTTTTCGCCTTACCCGCCGGGCTGGGCGATCTCGCCATAGGTGTTACGGCACCGTGGATATTGGTGTCCTTAATCCGTAATCCGGCGTTCTTAAGCAGTCGATGGTTTGTTCTATGGAATGTCCTCGGCCTGCTGGACCTCGTGGATGCGGTGGGCTTAGGGATCTCCAGCCAGCTCATGCTGCACGTGGGTGAGCAAATCACCACAAGGCCTATGGCTCAGTTGCCGCTGGTGTTTATTCCCACCTTCCTGGTGCCCATCTTCGCGATGCTGCATGTGGTCTCGCTGATGCAATCACGGCGGCAATCCATGGGGACTGCGGCACAACTCGCCCCATAAAGTCATGTTCGGTAGCCGTAAAGGCAGAGCAGAAATCAAACAGGCCGTGCTTCGCAGCACGGCCTGTTGGGTATTGCCGATGCATCGATGCAATGGTGGGTTACTTCCCTTCCTTCAACGCAATCGCACTGAAGCCCGCCGACTGCAACCGTTGCTTGGTCGACTCCAGGTCGGTCGCGGAATGGAACGGGCCGAGCCGAACGCGGTGATAGGCCTGACCACTGATATTCACCGACTGCACGTTGGCGACAAAGCCTTGCAGGGCCAACCGCGCTTTCAGCGTTTCAGCATCAGCGGCGCTGGGAAACGCACCTACCTGTAACAGGTAACCGTTACCTGTAGCGGCGGGAGCGGCTACGGCAGCAGCGGGTGCGGCGGTGATGTTTTGCGTGGTGACAGCCGAGGTATTCGGCACGGCGACTGGCGGCGGTGGCGCGGCAGCTTGCTGCTGCTGAGCCTTCTGCGCCGCAGCCAACTGTTGCTGCTGCTGTTGCTGCTGTTCGGCGCGGGCTTGTGCACTGATCTCGGAATCCGGGATGCGCACTTCCTTCTCCGACAGCACCGAGTAGAAGTCGTACTGCGGTTTCTTCGGTGCGCTTACGCTGGCAGCGGGTTCCAGGCCGACATCGTTGCCGCCTTGCGCCGTCGCTTGCGGATTCGGCTGCGGGCCGGCGTTGGAGCGAGTGCCCATCGGCATGCGGCCGAACATGACATACATGAGCGCGCAACCGATCAGGATGCCGATGATGGCCCAGCCCCATGCCGGAAACCCACCGCTGTTATTGCGAACGGCCTGACGACCTTTGCCTTTGCTCTTGCGTGGTGCCATTTACATGCTCTCCGGGGCGCTGAGGCCCAACAAATCCAGACCGTTCCTGAGAACCTGCCGTGTCGCTACCACCAGTGCAAGGCGCGCGTCGCGCAGATCCTTGTCTTCCACCAGGAACTGGTGTGAGTTGTAGTAGGTGTGGAACGCGTTGGCCAGTTCGCGCAACCAATTGGCGACCACATGCGGCTCGAGGTTCGCTGCGGCGGCCTCGACCTGCTCGGGGTACTTGGACAGTTCGGTGAGCAGGATCTGCTCGTGTTCGTTGTCCAGCCGTGCCAGTTGCGTCAAGCCATTGTCCAGATCGAAGGTGAACCCCTTCTCACCGGCCTGACGCAGCACGCTGCATACGCGAGCGTGCGCGTATTGGATGTAGTACACCGGGTTGTCGTTGCTTTGCGAACGAGCCAGATCGATGTCGAACACCAGCTGCGAGTCGGTTTTGCGCGAAATCAGGAAGTAGCGCGTGGCATCCCGGCCCGCTTCGTCGATCAGATCGCGCAAGGTCAGGTAGCTGCCAGCGCGCTTGGAGATCTTCACCTCTTCGCCG
>JBARCX010000347.1:0-14011 GCA_049794535.1 Rhodanobacter sp. | reverse complement strand
GGCGCTGAGCAAAGTGAGCCCAGCCAGTTGCCGGCTGCGAAAGAACACTACGCGAGCGCTTTCCGCACGAAAGCCATTCGAGCGCTGTAACGAGACGGGTGCTGCGATCGGCGTACCGGCTGCTAGCAAGGCGTCCCAGGCAAGGTAATCGGTGTCGGGCAACAGATGCAGTCGCGCACGCAAACGACCATAGCGATCGATACATTCGAGCCACTCATGCGGGCCGTCGCTGCTGATCACGCTGGCGGCGGCCAGCCAGCAAGTCTGCAATAACGGCGACATCTCCAGATGTTCAACCAGCAGTCCGCGTGGCAGGTGAGCCAATGTGCCTGTTACTGCCTGCTCGGGCAGATACAGCACGCTACCGAGCAGTGGTAGGTGTCGCGCCAAGCATCGTGACGGCATATGCAACCAGCGTCGTTGCACAGGAGACGCCTCAGCACGTCGGCAGATGAAAGCGGCATAGGAAGCCAGCCAACCAAACATCATGATCTCCGTCGGATGACCCGGCCAGCTGCTCGCTAGAACAACACTGGCGAAGGCGTGAAGGGAGGAGGGACAGCGTAGTAGGGGCGTCCCTGCCCCGTGTTTGATCCTTACTTGGTAAGGATCAGCTTGTCGTTGCGTGTCAGGCGCAGGTGGTATTCGCTGCCCTGATGGTGGATCACCAGCTCGCGCTCGCCCGCCAGCAACGATTGGCTGGTCACGCGCCGAGTCGCGGCATCCGCACTCGCGGGACGGGGCTTCAAGCTGAGCCGGGGGAACGAACCCGAAAGCAGGGTCGCGCCGGGAGGAAGACTCAAGGTGGTGGACAGTGACATGGACAACTCCGCATCAGTCGGGGGCGTAGTTGATGATAATGATTCTCATTTAACTGTCAACCACCCCCGATCCAGCTCCTTTCCAACCCCGTCGAGCAGCGTTACTGGACAGCCTGCTCGATACGTTGCGCGATGGCGGCATCAAGCCGTGGCAGCACATCAAGCGCCGCCAGGTTCTGCTCCAGCTGTTCGAGCCGGCTAGCTCCCAGTAACACGGTTGAGACGTGCGGGTTGAGCAGGCACCAGGCCAGCGCCAGCTGCGCCATGCTGCAACCCAGCTCATCCGCAATCGGCTGCAATCGACGCACCTTGGCGATGCGATCGCCCTGCCCCAGCACTTCATCACGCAGCCATTCGTAACCCGGTTGCGCCAAGCGCGTATCCGATGGCACGCCATCGTTGTACTTACCGGTCAGCAGGCCCGAGGCCAGCGGCGACCAGATGGTGGTGCCCATGCCGTGATTCGCGTACAGCGGCGCGTATTCCTTCTCCACGCGTTCGCGATGCAGCAGGTTGTATTGCGGTTGTTCGGCCACCGGCGCGTAGGCGTGCAGTTCGCGCGCAAGACGATGCGCCTGCTCGATCGCTTCGGCTGGCCATTCGCTAGTGCCCCAGTAGAGCACTTTGCCTTGGCGTACCAAGGTATCCATCGCCATCACCGTCTCAGCAATCGGTGTATCCGGATCCGGCCGATGGCAGAAGTACAGATCAAGATGATCCACACGCAAACGCTGCAGTGCCTGTTCGCATGCCTCGATGACATGTTTGCGCGAGAGACCACGCTGAGTTGGCTTTGGGCTATCCACGGCGCCGAAAAACACTTTGCTCGATACGCAGTAGCTGTCGCGCGGAAAGCGCAGATCAGCCAGCACATCACCCATCACCCGCTCAGCTTCGCCGTGGTTGTAGACCTCCGCGTTATCGAAAAAATTGATGCCGCGATCCCACGCCATGGCCAGTAATTCACGCGCCTGGGTGCGGCCTACTTGCCTGCCGAAAGTAACCCACGCACCGAATGACAAGGCGGATAGTTGCAGGCCGGTCTGGCCGAGGCGACGGTATTGCATGGTGGCGATCCTGAAGCGGGAAAACGCGAGCATGCCAATAGCGCAGCCATGCGTCCAATCGTGCCGATCACATCATGTCGACTACATCTGGCCGATCACATCGCGAAGCTGTAATCACATTCTGCTAACCACGACGGCGTAATCTTCAATGCTTCGTCCACCGGAGACTGCGCACATGTCACAGATACGAGGATGGGCCGCTACCGCCGCCGATCAGCCGCTGGTACCGCAGGGTTTTGATCTGGGTCCGCTGGGTGCCGAGGAAGTGGAGATAGCCGTCGACTACTGCGGCATTTGTCACTCGGATCTGTCGATGATTCACAACGAATGGGGGATGGCGCGCTACCCCTTCGTACCTGGCCACGAAGCCATCGGCCGGGTCGTCGCACTCGGTGCGCAAACCAAAGGACTGCAAATCGGCCAACGCGTTGGTATCGGCTGGACCGCACAAACCTGCATGCATTGTCGGCAGTGCATGTCGGGCGATCAGCACCTTTGCGCCGAATCCGTAGCGACGATCGGCGGCCATCACGGCGGTTTTGCGGACAAGATGCGTGCGCATTGGGCATGGACCATCCCGCTGCCCAACGGCATCGACTTGGCCAGCACCGGCCCGCTGCTATGCGGCGGCATCACCGTGTTCAAGCCCTTCCTTGCTTACGACATCTTGCCCACGGCACGTGTCGGCGTGGTGGGTATCGGCGGGCTCGGCCACATGGCAATCAAGTTTGCCGCCGCATGGGGCTGTGAGGTCACCGCGTTTACTTCCACCATGGCGAAAGCCGACGAAGCGCGTAGCTTCGGTGCACACCATGTCGTAGCTAGCCGCGATGCGAATGCGATCAAGGCCATCGCCGGCTCACTCGATCTGCTACTGGTGACGGTGAACGTACCGATGGACTGGAATGCCTTTATCGGCACACTGGCACCGAAAGGGCGCATGCATGTGGTGGGTGCGGTGCTGGAGCCGATTCCCGTCGCCGCGTTCTCGCTGATCATGGGGCAACGCGATATCTCCGGCTCACCGACCGGTTCGCCGATCGACATCGCCACCATGCTTGCTTTCGCTGCACGCCACGACATCCGTCCGCAGGTGGAAATGTTTCCGATGAATAAGGTCAACGAAGCGTTGGCACATCTGGAAGCGGGCAATGCACGGTATCGCATTGTGCTTGAGGCTAACGTGGATTGATTCCCTATTGTTGGGATTCGCAAACTCATCCCAACCTACAATTCGCCCTGTAGATTGGGATGAACCTGCGAATCCCAACGTAGGATGGTGCTGTCATCCAATCATGATCACTGCACGTTGATAGCACGATGCCTCACCGACTCGTTCCCCGCATGTACTACACACGTCACTTGCTGTTTGCGTTCGTCGCATACAGCACGCTACTGCTGACTGGCTGTCATGCCGTTCTGTTCGCGGGGCTCAATACCACCGACGAGCACAAGGGCACCGACGTCGTGCGCAACATCGTGTTCGATCCGACGCATCATCTCGCTTTGGATGTCTATCGCCCCAGCCATGTCGAAAATGCGCCGATCGTGGTGTTTTTCTACGGTGGCGATTGGACGCATGGCAAGCGTCAATGGTATCGATTCGTCGGTGAGGCACTGGCCGCACACGGGGTGATCGTGGCGATACCCGATTACCGAAAATACCCCACGGTGAAGATGGACGGCTTTATGCAGGATGCTGCGCATGCCGTGGCGTGGGTGCACAGCCATGCCGATCAGCTTGGCGGCAATCCACAAGACATCTTCGTGATGGGTCATTCCTCCGGCGGGCATATCGCTGCCCTACTCGCCACCGACCCGAGTTGGCTGGCAGCGGATGGCATGCAGCAGCAGGATCTGGCCGGGTTCATCGGTTTGGCCGGCGTCTACGATTTCGTACCGATCCCCGCGAAAGAAGTCGATATGCTCGGCATGTTCGGTACACAACCTGCCGAACAGAAACGCGCAGAGCCGATTACCTACATCCAGGGCCACGAGCCGCCGATGCTCTTATTGCATGGCACCGCCGATCACGAGGTCGATCCGTCGAACAGCAAATCGCTGGCACGTCTAATGGAAGCACACCACGAAGACGTCACACTGAAACTCTATCCAGGCGTCAGTCATTCGCCATTGTTGTTCGCGATGTCTCGGCCACTACGCCATCACGCGCCGACGCTTACCGACATATTGGCGTTTATCCATGCGCATGAGAGACATGCACCAGATACAGAGCCGTCGCATAGCTAATGGTTTTCCGCGTCAGGGGTACAACCGTTGGATTCAGCCGATGTAGTGCAGCACTACCACCAACACCACAGCGGCAAAGATGCCAGCAACGACATCATCGACCATCACACCCATGCCGCCCTTGAGGTGACGATCGAGCCAGCGGATCGGCCACGGCTTCCATACGTCGAACAGACGGAACAGTACGAAGCCGATAACCACCGCCCACCATGGAGCGAGCAGCGCCGGGATCAGCGCGATCCATTGACCGATGAATTCGTCCCACACCAGACTGCGATGATCATCCACACCGAGCGCGCGACCGGCGACGTTGCATGCCCAAACGCCTACCGCGAAACCGAGCACGATCACTAGCACGTACAAAGACAGTGATAGATGGCGTAGCAACAGCCACGGCAGGATCGCGGCCAACGAGCCGAACGTGCCCTGCGCTACTGGTGTGAGGCCAGAGCCAAAACCACAGGCCAACCAGCCGGCAAAGGATGAAGTGAGGATGCGGCGTTGCGCATCGGTGAGAATTTTCTTGTCGCTCATGCTTTCGTTATTCATGCGGCGAAATGATCCCAGCCTTGACGTGCCGACTCCAGCCACGCGCCATCCACATCACGCACACGCACACCGCTGCCCTCGACGATGCGACCAATACGCGTGGCACCGCAGCCGAGACGTGCGAGATCAGCCTGTACATCGGCCACGCGCGCAAGAGGCACGGTAAAGCACAGTTCGTAATCGTCACCGCCACTCAGTGCGAAATCGCGCGCACTGGTTTCGTCGAACATGCCGAGTAAGGCCGACGAGCGTGGCAACAGTGCACTTTCGATCTCAGCGCCAACGCCACTCGCCTCACAGATATGACCAAGGTCGGCGAGGAGACCATCCGAAACATCCAGGCAGGCATTGGCGCGCCCACGCAAGGCCATACCCGCAGCAAGGCGTGGCTGTGGACGATTCAGACGCTCGACCAAATACTCACGACGCGTGTCGTCCACCGCCGTTCGTGCCGCATGTTGGAGCAAATACAGGCCAGCTGCGGCATCGCCCAGCGTGCCCGTGACCAGCACGGCATCGCCGACTTTCGCCCCCGCTCGCAGCAACGCTTTGCCCGGCGGCACGAAGCCGTGCACCGCCACGCTGATAGCCAATGGCCCACGCGTGGTATCGCCGCCGACCAGGGCAAGACGATGCGGCTGTGCGAGCTGCGCGAAACCTTCCGCGAAGCCATCAATGAAGGCGCAGGTCACCTCGGCGGATTCCGCTTTCGGCAAGGTCAGTGCGAGCAGAGCCCACGCAGGACTCGCACCCATCGCGGCAAGATCGGAGAGATTCACCGCGAGCGATTTCCAGCCGATATCAGCCGCACTCGTCTCACGCGGAAAGTGCACACCCTCGACCAGGGTGTCGATCGCAACGGCCAGCTCCTGCCCCTCGGGCACGGTGAGCAGTGCGGCATCGTCGCCGATACCCAGCCGCACATCGTCGCGCCCTTGCGCGGTGCGTTCACGAATACGATCGATAAGACGGAATTCCATGGTCACCAACAGCTATAGAACAGCCTCAAGCAGACCATCTGCGTAGGCACAGTGCAAGCCAGTACTTGGGTAAGTCCGTTGATATCTGCCATCTCCCTCCGGCGCCCCGAAGGAAGTCCCTGTGGGAGAGAATGTGCCGGTCCCTGAGCGACTTCCTTTCGGCGCAACGGATGAGGGTGCGACGAAGATTCAGCATCTCGCGTTGGCCGTACCCTCACCCGCCTGCCGGCACCCTCTCCCGATGGGAGAGGGCTCTCACACTGAAGCTCAACACTAATCTGGAGTTGGCGTAAGGCTAGTCGTGCAAGGCTTCGCTAGAATCCAAGCACGCCCACTCGGAAGGCCTGTCCATGCACACCCAGTCGCTGTCCATGCACGACCGCCGCGCCTTTCGACTTCACCCTTTCGCAACGTTGATCTGTACCGCCATGATCGCGCTGGCCACAGTCGCGCCGGCTTGTGCCGCCACACCGGAAGAGCAGGCCGTGCTTGCCCCGTTCCAATCGGTTCTAGACGCGATTGCCAAGCGCGACCCGAACCTGATGCGCGATCAACTGCTACCCGGTGGCATGGCCACTCTGATGCGCGATGGCAAACCGGTGCAACTCCACTTCGATGCCTTCGTCGCTCACGTTCCCACCACCGGCACGCAGCAGTTCGCCGAACGTATCCACGACCCGCTGGTGCGGATCGACAACGACATCGCGATTATCTGGGCCCCCTACGAGTTTCTGATCGACGGCAAGGTCGACCATTGCGGCACCGATGTGGCCAATCTGGTTCGTCGCAATGGTCGCTGGCTGGTTGCCGGCATTGCGGATAACAGTCGTAAGGACTGTTCCGCGAAGTGACTACGCGCCGCCGATGAGCCCGATGGAAACGCCGGGCTAGCGGGCGAAAACGATCGTGGGACTATCGTGGTAAACCGTTTCCTGCCACCGCTGGAATCCGGCCTTCTCAGCCACGTGGATCGACGCCAGATTCTCCGGCGAAATAATGCATACCGACTTCAGGTGGCCAAAGTGGGCTTGGCCCCACGCCAGCGCAGCAGCTAGGGCTTCGCTCGCGTAGCCTTTGCCGTGCGTATCCGGCGACAGCACCCAACCGAATTCCAGCATGCCCTCGAGGCTTGGCTCGATATCGCGCTTGAAATCAGCGCAGCCGATATCACCGATGTAGCGACCGCTTTCCTTTTCCTCGACCGCCCAAAAGCCATAGCCGAGCAGACTCCAGTGTCCGGCGTAGCGCAACAAACGATCCCACACCTGCTCGGCATTGAATGCACGCCCGCCGATATACCGAATCACCTCGGGATCCGACCAGATCGCCAGGCAGGTAGCGTGATCGCTCGCCCGATGAGGGCGCAGCCTGAGCCGCTCGGTTTCGATCACTGGCACCTGCCCCAAGGGCCGATGTATCGGCTCCACCGACGAGGCACCAGCAAGCGGCGGTGTCATCAGCCCTTCTTCTCCGTTCCGCGCAACTGCGTGGCCAGCTTGTCCAGCACGCCATTGACGTAGCTGTGGCCGTGGTCGGCACCGAAGCGCTTGGTGACTTCGATCGCCTCGTTGATGACTACCCGGTACGGCACATCCGGGCGGTACTTCAACTCGTACGCAGCCAGACGCAATGCGGCGCGCTCGATCGGATCGATCTGGGCGACTTCGCGGTCCACGTACGGCTTCAGGCTCTCGTCGATCGCATCAACGTTACGCTCGACGCCGTGTAGCAGATCCTCGAAGTATTCGAGGTCGGCGATTTCCATATCCTGCTCGTGGCGAAACTGATCGATCACCGCGTTCATGTGGCTGCCGCTGATCTGCCATGCGTACAGCGCCTGCAGCGCGCGACGGCGAGCACGTGAACGTGCAGCCATGTCGATGCCGTGCGGAGCTGGGCTCATCACAGCTTTCCGTACAGGTTGACCATTTCCAGCGCGGCAATGGCTGCATCAGCGCCCTTGTTGCCGGCCTTGGTGCCCGAGCGCTCGATTGCCTGCTCGATGTTGTCGGTGGTCAGCACGCCGAACGCCACCGGCACGCCGGAGCTGTACGCCGCCTGGGCCAGGCCCTTGGCGCATTCACCAGCGACATAGTCGAAATGCGGGGTGCTGCCGCGGATCACCGCGCCCAGCGCGATCACTGCCGCGTAGGTGCCGGAGTTCGCCAGCTTGTGCGCGGCCAATGCGATTTCCCAAGCGCCCGGTACGCGGATCAGGTCGATCGCGTCGTCCTTCACGCCATGGCGCACCAGCACGTCACGTGCACCGGCGACCAGCGGCTCGACGACAAAACCGTTGAAACGGCCGGCGACGATGGCAAAACGGCCTTTGGGCGTGGCGAAATCGCCTTCAATGATCTTCATAAGCTAACGAATCCTGGGGCGTGGAGGCCCATGCGAACTGAGTATTTTACGGGTTTTCGCCGACTGGAGTCGGCAGATACGGATAACCGGAGAAATCGAGCTTGGCCTGGCCACCCGCAACGCGTAGGCGGGCCGGCACGCCAAAGGGCAAGGTGAACTTGTCCGGGGCATGCCCGAAAGGCATCCCACCCAGCACCGGGATGCCTGATACACGGCCAATCTGGGCGAAGCCTTCCGCCAGCCCGTAGCCGTTGTCGTAGGCGCTCGGACGGCAATCGGTGAAATCGCCCAGGATCAGGGCGCGCTGCCGCCCCAGCACGCCGGAAAGGTGCAGTTGATACAGCAGGCGCTCGATGCGAAACGGCGGCTCGCCGATGTCTTCTACGAACAGGATGCCGCCGTCGATCCGTGGAAAGTAAGGCGTGCCGAACAGGCTGCACAGCACGGCAAGATTGCCGCCCCACAGGGGGCCTTCGACATCCAGCTCGTGCTCGCCGGAGGTCACCCATGCCGCTTGCGATTGCGGCGCATGCAGGGTTTTCCAGAAGTGCGGGAGGGTCAACTCGCTCAGCGTTTCGGGGCCGAAATCGGGGCCGAGCATCGGTCCGCCAAAAGTGGTGAGGCCACTCTTCGTATACAGCGCCATCTGGATCGCAGTGAAGTCGCTATGACCGACCAGTGCGGTGGACGTGCCAGTCAGGCGTTCACGCAAGGCGTCGTAATGCAGGTGTTCCAGCAAACGGGTGGCGCCGTAACCGCCACGAACGGCCAATGCGATGTCAGGTAGCGTGGCCTCGGTGGCCAGTGCGTTGATATCCCTTGCGCGCTCGGCATCGCTGCCGGCGTAGCGCAGCTCGGTGCGTTCCAGCACATCCAGCCCATCCACAGTACAGCCCGCTTCACGCAGACGCGTTACACCACGTGCCATCGCAACGCGATCGTGCGGGTAGCCGGAGGGAGCGATCAGGCGAACGTGGCAGGGATGTTTGGCGTGCATGGAGATTGCATTTTCCTTGAGGTCGGTCGAGATCATGGCGCAATCCGCGCCGCGGCCACGGTGGCCTGCCCTTTCAACACGAGATCCCGTGACGAGTGCCCAACCTGGATCGGATAACTGCCCGCTGCGATCTGCCACTGATTAGCCGGTACATCGAACACGGCCAGCAGGCGCGGATCCAACGTGATGGTCAGCGTCCGACTTTGGCCAGGTTGTAGCTCGATCTTCTCGAAGCCAGCCAAACGACGTGGCGCCTCGCCGCTGGCTACCGGCATGCCCAGATAAACCTGCGGCGTATCCATGCCGATGCAATCACCATGGTTGGTGACCTTGAAGCTCACCGTCACATGGTCGCCGCGTGTGTCTACGTGCAGATCGCTGTAATCGAACTGGCTATACGACAAGCCGAAGCCGAACGGGAACAACGGCTCCAGCTTCTTTTCGTCGAACCACTTGTAGCCAACGGCCGCCCCTTCGATGTTGTAGTCGACCTGATTGGCGTTGGTGATCTGTGGACGCGGCAGTTGCTGTTCATTCTGCGGGAAGGTGACTGGCAGGCGGCCAGACGGATTCACTTTGCCGCTGAGTACGCCGGCAATCGCCTCACCGCCGCGTGCCCCGGGATACCAGGCTTCAAGCACAGCATGGACCTTCGACAACCAGGGCATGCGAACCGGGCCACCGGTTTCAAGCACAACTACGGCATGTGGATTGGCCGTAGCGACCGCCTCGATCAGCGCATCCTGCTTGTCCGGCAGCGACAGGTTCGGCATGTCGATGCCTTCGGCCATCCATTGGGTCGCAAAGACGATGGCTACGTCGGAAGACTTTGCTAGTGCAGCGGCTTTAGCGGGGTCACGGCCATCGTCATAGCGCACGTCGACGCCCGGCATAAGCTTCTTCAGCGCATTCATTGGCGAAGATGGGTCGTAGACGATCCATGGCGAAGCGCTGTCTTTCAGATCCGGATGCACCGCTGGAATCGCCGGACCACCGATCGGCCAGACCTGGGCGGAACCACCGCCGGAGAGCACGCCAACATCGGCATGCCCGCCGATGATCGCGATGGATTTCACTGTAGGGCTCAACGGCAACTGTGCATGCTCGTTCTTCAGCAGCACGATGGATTGCTCGGCGAGTTGTTGCGCAATCGCTGCATCCGCTTCGACATTCAGCGGTTTGATGACGACGGGATGGTCGAACAAACCCACGGCAACCATCGAGCGCAGCACGCGCTTGGTCATATCTTGCAGACGGCTACTTGGAATCCTGCCGCTGGCAATAGCCTGCATCAGCGGTGCGCCGAAGCTTTCTTTTGAATCGATGCCCTCGGCGACATCGATGCCGGATACCTGATCGACACCCGCCAGCGCATCCTCGACGCCATGATCGGCGCCCCAGTCGGTCATCACCCAACCGGGATAACCCCAATCGCGCTTGAGTACATCGGTCAGTAGATGGTGGTTGGAGCAGTCGTAGATGGTATTGACCTTGTTGTAGCCACACATCACGGCGCCGGGATGACCATCCTCGATCGCCAGCTCGAAAGCGAGCAGATCCGATTCGCGCATCGCGCGTTCGTCGAGATTCGAACTCACCTCCAGTCGATGGGTTTCCTGTGCGTTCAAGGCGAAATGCTTGATCGTGGAAATCACATGCTGCGACTGGATGCCACGGATCTGCGCACCGTCGATGGTGCCGGCCAGTAACGGGTCTTCGCCGAGATATTCAAAACCACGACCGTTGCGCGGTTCACGTGCCAGATTGATCCCGCCGGCGAGCAACACGTTGATGCCCTGCGCCTTCGCCTCATCGGCAATCATGCTGCCGCCGAGATACGCCATCTGCGGATTCCAGCTTGCCGCCATACCGATGAGCGAAGGCAGCGCCGTAGCATTGCCCGCCGTACCGCGCACCAGCAGCGGTGAACCATCTTTGTTGATGCCTACGGGGTAATTGTTGACGCCAATGCCGGCATCGTTCTCCTGCAAGGCGGGTATTCCGTAGGCCGGCATCGCTGGCACATAACCCGCCGCACCAATACCACCCGGCGGCTGCGCCTGCTGGATGGTGTTGAAGGTCTGCACGATGCGATGCATGTCTTGCGGCGTCATCCGCTCCACGAGCTGTTCAGCGCGTTGATCGGGCGTTAAAGCCGTAGCTGACTGATCTGCGGACGCTTGCGTGATACCACCCAGCGAGAGCAACGCGACCAACATCACAGACAGGTACGTACGCCCGAACTGCAGATCCATCATCCTCATCATTGCCCCTTTCAGTGAGTGGGTTCGATCGCACCCAAGCATGCCATGACGATGGTGCTGACAGCAGGAAAGAATCGGCACAAACCATGGCATGGCGAGGGCACTTCCCACCATGCCACAGTGCTTACGGCCCTTACCCGACTCGCTAGTTACTCAGCGTGCTCGACAACCTCGAGCCCAAAGCCTGCCAAGCCGACCAACTTGCGCGGCGTACCCAGCACGCGCAGACGATGCACGCCCAGGTCAGCAAGCATCTGTGCACCGAGACCCAACTGACGCCATTCCTGCTGTTGTACTTCTTCAGGTGCCTGGGTCGTCGGCTGCCGGCTAAGGCGACGCAACAAAGCGTCCGTGGTGTCCTCACCCGAGAGCACCAGCAGCACACCGCGATCTTCATCGGCAATACGGCGCAGCGCCGAAGTCACCGTCAAACCAAGATCGTCGCGTTGCAGATGCAATACGTCGGACAAGGTATTGCGCACATGTACACGTGAAAGCACCGGCGCGCCGTCGTTCACCTTGCCGCGCACCAGCGCGAAATGCAGCCCATGCCGGAGTACATCGCGATACGCCACCAAGCGGAACTCGCCGAATTCGGTCTGCACTTGTTCCTCATGCACACGCTGCACGGTCTTTTCGGTTTCCAACCGATAACGGATCAAGTCGGCGATCGAACCGATCTTCAAACCATGCTTCTTGGCGAACACTTCCAGCTCGGGGCGGCGTGCCATGGAGCCGTCTTCGTGCAGCACTTCGATCAACACAGCTGCCGGCTCCAATCCAGCCAATGCAGCCAGATCGCAGCCAGCCTCGGTGTGTCCTGCGCGTGTCAGCACTCCACCGGGCTGCGCCGTGAGCGGAAAGATATGCCCAGGCTGCGCCAGATCCTGCGGCTTGGCGTCGCCCTTCACCGCGACCTGGATGGTGCGTGCGCGATCATGTGCGGAAATACCCGTTGTCACACCTTCGGCCGCCTCGATCGAAACGGTGAAATTGGTGTGGTACGACGAAGTGTTGTCGCTCACCATCGGACGCAGACCGAGTTGACGCGTGCGCTGTTCGGTCAAGGTGAGGCACACCAAACCGCGCGCCTCACGCACCATGAAGTTGATGTCTTCCGGCCGCACCATCTGCGCGGCCATGATCAGATCGCCTTCGTTTTCGCGATCCTCGTCATCGAGGATGACGACCATGCGGCCGGCGCGAATGTCTTCGAGAATTTCGGGGATAGTGTTGAATGCCATGTCGTATTCCTTAGATGTGATACCCCCTCCCCTTTTCGAGGAGGAGCTAAAACTTATGCAAAGCCGTGTGATTTCAAAAACGCCTCATCGATACGCGGCGTTTCGCCACCGCTGATAAGTCGCTCGATGTAACGCGCCACCACATCCACCTCGATATTCACCGCATCACCCGCGCGCCGCGCATGAAACGCGGTGCGCTCGACCGTGTGCGGAATCAGGTTGACGCCGAAACGCGTACCGCTCACTTCATTAACGGTGAGGCTGGTGCCATCGATGCATACCGAACCTTTCGCCGCGATGTAACGCGCGAGCGCGGCCGGTACTTCAAAGCTCCAGCGCTGTGAGCGGCCATCCGGAGTAATCGACACGACCTTGCCGATACCGTCGACATGACCGGAAACCAGATGGCCACCCAGGCGATCGGCCAGGCGCAGGGCCTTCTCCAGATTTACCGGATCGCCTGCCTTGAGCTTGCCCAGCGTGGTGAGCGAGAGGGTTTCGTTGGAGACATCGGCACTGAAGCCACGCGCCTCCAAGGTCACCGCCGTGAGGCAAACACCGGACACGGCGATCGAGTCGCCCAATTGCACATCGGAAAGATCGAGATCGGCGGTATCGACGGCTAAACGCACGTCACCACCGCGTGGTTCCAGCCGCGCGATGCGGCCCACGGTTTGAATGATGCCAGTGAACATCAGTGCACCTCCTGCACGGAGGCGACACCACAAGCTTTACTTTGCTTAGACATGAGAAACGTTTCCCGCGTTGGACAACATGCGAAAAACGCCCCAAGGCGCATGGCAGGTGCGCGCCAACCAAGGCGAGCACCGTACCGTCTTCTCTCATCCGGACTTTCTGGAGGCTGCTGCCAGCTTCCAACCGTCGGCTCCGGCATTGGACCGGATCTGCTGACCCTGCACGAACACAGTGCAGGCGCTCGCGGGCTCGTTGGCGTGGCGACCGTGTGGCATCGCCCGTTCAACCTACCGCCGGTGGGGAATCGCACCCCGCCCTGAAGACGTCACTAGTTTGCCGGACAAGCCGGCTCGCGGAGTTTAGCACCACGGGGGGTGGCCAGCTGGCTGGGCAGTGTGCGTGAGGTAGGACGGTGCGTTTGGTGTTTTGACGTCAACCCATTCGCCCGTCACCTAGCATGATGCGGAATGCTGCGGGATATGTCTCATGATTGTTGCGCTGCCACTACCTGGTTCGCCTGCCGCGGGCTTTCGAACCCCTGCCGGGGTCCGAGTCACCTTTCTTTGCTGGCCCAAAGAAACGTAACCCAAAGAAATGGCCTTATAAGCTCATAGCGATATGTGGGATACGAGCCTGTAGGGCGGCGCCAGAGGGATAGGGCGCGTTCCACAGTCATACGCAGCCGCTACACCGCAACGCGCCGAAGCGGAGAGGGCTTAAGGCCTAGGGGTTGCCGTGATATCAGCCGGCTGGATTAAACGCCTCGACCCTCGGCCAGG
>JBARCX010000346.1:0-9125 GCA_049794535.1 Rhodanobacter sp. | reverse complement strand
GAGGAAGCTATGAAGGTGACAAGGGGCTGGCATGGCAAGGCCATTTTCGTTGGCCTGATCACCTTTTGCTCCGTCGGTCTCGTTAGCGCGCAGGATGCGCCTATGCCGAACAGGCTCGTTGTCGTCGAGCTGTTCCAAAGCCAGGGTTGTTCCTCCTGTCCCTCAGCAGAAGCCAATCTCAACGCGATCGCGGGCGAACCTAACGTACTCGCCCTGTCATTCGGCGTGACGTATTGGGATGACTCGGGCTGGAAGGACACGTTTGCCAACGAGTTATATACCCAGCGACAGTGGAACTATGCGCACCATCAGGGGCGCGATACGGTGTGGACTCCGCAGATCTATGTCAACGGGCATACGGATCTCGTGGGCACGGATCGCGCGCAACTTGATGAAGCCATTGTACAAGCGGGCGGCCGCGGTCCTTCGCTCACCTGGCGTGAAGGCAAGCTTCTCGTTCATGCCGCGGACCCACCTAAAAATGCCTTGGATGTTTGGTTAGTGCGCTACGACCCCCGCACGCTTCATGTAGCCATTGGCGGAGGTGAAAACAGTGGGCGGACATTGCCACAACGCGATGTGGTCCGTGAGTTGGTCCATTTGGGCACGTGGGACGGAAGTGAACATGCCTACACGCTGCCGCCCTCGACCACACCCGGCCTGATGACCGCTGCGATGATTCAAGTTTCGTCTGGCGGAAACATTGTCAGCGCATCGGTAAAAGATACCGACAATGCAGTAACGATCTTGAAACCTTAAAGTCGATAGATGACAAATTCGCGTCAACATTCCATCGCTATCTCTCGCGTACACCTATGTCCGATCGTCATGGAGATTTCGGTGCATCAACATGATCGACTGAAGTAAACGTGCGGCGATGAACACTTTTGAAAAATAGATGATATTGCACGTAACTTAAATACGTTCTCGACGAACGGCTTAGTGATCCATGCATTGGGTCACTCGGAAACACCGACCGACGATTCCACTGTGAACCGTCTCTCCCTTTCGTTTCAGTCGAGGATATATACATGAGAAAGTCAGCCTATGGTCTCGGATTACTGACGCTAATCATTGCCGGTGCAGTGAGCGCACAAAGCGCGACATCGTCGCAGGACGGTGACGCGCTGGTCGTCACCGCGTCGAATACAACGACGAACCAGCTACTCGTCTACAACACGATAGGCGCCTTGCTTGCACAGATCCCTACCGGGGGTGAGGGTGGTGTGAGCGGTAATGCGGGCGGCATCGCTCAGGACCGTAATCATCTGGCCGTCGTTAACTTCGGATCGGGCAATGTGTCGGTGTTCGATAAGGATTTTGAGCGCGCGGGCTTTCGCTTAGAAAAGCTTGTTCCCGCCAGCACCAACCCGGTGAGTGTCGCCTTTGGCAACGATCATCTCTATATCCTGAGCGCTAGTTACATCGAATCGCATCGCATCGATCGCAACGGCGTTGAATCCAGCGCAGACGGCGTGGCCAAACTTGTCATTGGCGACGGTTCCGCCGCACAAGTCGGCGTTATAGGCGGCGAACTGGTCATCAGCGAAAAAAGCAATGCGATTGAAACGATCAATTTGAATGATCAGGGTGGCGTTACGGGATCCACCAAGCTGGTCGCCAATATTCCTTCCAACGTCAATGCGCCATTCGGCTTGGCGACGCGTGGCGATGATGCCTACGTCACCATCGCTCATGCGAATGAAATCAGCCTGGTCAGGAACAATGCGGTGCTGGCCGTGACAGGCTCGGGGACTCAGTCCGCACCATGCTGGGTCACGCTCGACGGACCCTTTCTTTTCTCGGCCAATTCGCCGAGCAAATCGGTGTCGCGTTACGCCGTGTATGGACAGAAAATCATTCAGGACGCTGCCGTCGTAACCACCTTCAACGGTAACCCCACGGACATTACCTATCGCAGCAACCTGGCGGCGGTGATCGATGCCAATGGCAGCGTCTCTCACGTTTCGATTTTCGATGTCGATGGCGACGGCAATTTCACCTTGAAAGGGCTTGCCACGATCAACAACGTCGCGACGAATGGCATTGCCATCGTACGCGAGAAGCCTCGTTTCAACTGGTGATTTTGCTTTAGAGCCAGCTTCATATCCCAGGCAACCATCACGCCCTGACATAACGGGGCGTGATGTCTCCCTATGGGATTTGCCAATGCATGGAACGTCGCTAAGCGCTCGAAGTGGGGCATGTCGATTTGGCGACGGGCCGTTCGTCGTCATTTCAAACAGGGCAAGAAATGCGACCCGTGTTAAAACCAATCATCGGTGCCATGGCTTCCGAGGATGGCGCCGTGCAATCTCAATCACCAGGACATCCCCGATGACTCTCACCATTACTGCCTTTGAACGGTCGCCCGATGGCGGCATGGGGCTGGCACGCGATACGCGTGTTCGCTGGGTGCTTGAAGAAGCGGGCCTACCCTACGAGGTTCGTCCTGTTTCGTTCTCCGCGATGAAGGAGCCCGCGCATCTGGCCCTTCATCCCTTCGGCCAGATTCCAACCTATGAGGAAGGCGATCTTGTGCTGTTCGAGTCAGGCGCGATCATTTTCCATGTCGCCTCACACCATCCGGGTTTGTTGCCGGACGACGCCAACGCCCGGGCGCGTGCGATCACCTGGATGTTTGCCGCGCTCAACTCGGTGGAGCCGCCGATCCTTGATCTGTCCAACGCCAAGATTATGGAGCGCGATCAACCCTGGGCTAAGGACCGCCTGCCGGTGGTCGCGGATCGCGTCCGCCATCGACTGGGCCAGCTTTCCGCGCGCCTGGGTGATGCCGATTGGCTGGATGGCGCGTTCAGCGCGGGCGACCTGATCATGGTGTCGGTGCTGCTCAGGACGAGACCATCGGGCATTCTGAATGAATTTCCCAGCCTGGCCGCCTATGTCGCCCGCGGCGAAGCGCGCCCCGCGTACAAGCGGGCTTTCGCCGCCCAATGGGCGTTTAACACTGCCCAGCCACCGGCTGGCTGACAAAGGTTTGCTGCGCGGGCGAGTCCCTGGACCATCTACAAGGCATCAGCCGCGCGCCAGGGCCAGGGGTGTAAGCAGGGGTGTAAGCGCTACGCCTTCGGCATCCCGAACAAGGTGGATAAGCACCTCCTCTGCATTTCTCTGACGAGCTTTTAAACTCTCGGCGTTCTCCATCGTGAGCGTTTGCTGGAAGGCATCGAAAGTAATCGCTTGTCCAGCAAAAATATCCAAACCCATCGAGCCGTCCAGATGAGATGAATTCTTCGGGAGTCTGTCCTCGCATAGTCAGACTACGCCCCGACCACCAAAGCCCGACAGGCTCCTAGACGCTCCCCACGAATACTTCGATGCGTGCCTATACGTAAACTTTTCTAACCATGTGTCGAATTCGGATCCAGCCGTTCGTTGTGATAGTGAAGGCTGGCAATCAGCTCGCCTGAGATGATTTACGGGAGTAAGACATGCCGCACTATCTGGTTGCCATTCATCACCCCGAAAACTATGACCCGTCCCTTGAGGGCGAAGCGATGGTCCGCGATATCCACATGCTCAACGAAGAGATGAAGGCTGCAGGCGCCAGGTTCTTCGCCGGCGGTTTGGAGTCGGCCGACAAGGCGAAATCGCTGCGTAAGCATTCCGGTGGCCAAGTGATCGTTACCGATGGCCCGTACGCTGAGGCTAAGGAGCACATTGGCGGTTTCTGGATACTGGAAGCCGCTGACATGGATGATGCGCTGGCGTGGGGGCACAAGGCCGTCGTCGCCTGCCGTGCGCCGGTCGAGGTGCGTGCGTTTCATCGCCACAGCTAAAAAATCATTACAGCCCCTCTCACTGAGTTGGGTCGTTGGAACGACCTGCTTCGGGTCGAGAACGAATTGTCGGAACCGATTGATCTGGCCCGCCCTTGGGTCGAACTAGCGCGAGGAGAAAGCAATGAGAGAGTTGATACTGGGGATGTCCATGTCGCTCGACGGCTTTGTGAGCGGACCCAAGGGCGAATTCGATTGGGTATTCAGCGGTGACCAAGAGGCCATCGCCTGGAAGGTGGAGAACATGTGGAACGCCAGCCTGATCATCATGGGCAGCCGCTCCTTTCAGGACATGGCCTCCTTTTGGCCAACGTCCACCCTGGTGTTCGCGCCGGCGATGAACCAGATCCCCAAGGCGGTCTTTTCAAAACAGGGATCGGCGGTGCTGAAGACGGCCATCCAGGGACTCAAGGACGCCAAGGCCCAGGCCGGCGACACCCCGCTTCAACCCGGCGCGGAAAGCTGGGCGGAGGCCTATGTGGCCAGCAGCGACCTGGTCGAAGAAATTACGAAACTGAAGGCTACCGATGGCAAACCGATCGTCGCCCTCGGAGGCGCAAGCTTCGCGCGTAGTCTGATCGCACACGACCTTGTCGATGAATACGCCTTGGGCGTCTATCCGATCGCGTTGGGTGGCGGTGCGGCGATCTTCTCCGAGCTGCACGCGCCGAGACCACTCAAGCTGGTCAGCTCGAAGGTCTTTCCGCTCGGCATGATGGCGCAGAGTTATCGGCGGGCCTGACCACATCTAAGAAAGCGTACGCTCAGCAGGCGGTCGAACCGAATTATTTGCACCGCCTCTTGGGTGGCTAAGCAGCCATCGACAGCGCAGGCATGCCGTATGAGCCATGCGTACCCATGCGTTTTTACGAAGACTTCCTTAGACTCCGGTGGAGTGGTCTCATCGGGGGGACGTGGTGCGACGTATAGTGCTTCTGGCTTCTCTTTGCATGCTTGTTGCTCTTATGGGCGGAAGCCGTCTGGCATCGGCTGAGCCTGCTCAGATCGCACCTATCACCCTCGGTGATTCGACCGCTCCCTTGAACGGTCCATGGCGATTCCATGTCGGCGATGATCTTGGTTGGGCATCGCCAGACTTCGATGACAGCCTATGGGAGAGCGTCGATCTCACGCCTGCGCCAGGTGCGCATGATGGCGATGTCGGGCTGCCGGGTTACGTATCTGGATGGAGTCTGCGCGGCCACGCGCGGTACACGGGTTATGCGTGGTATCGGTTGAAAGTAACTGTCGATAGCGACAAGGACACCCCTCTGGCATTGGCGGGGCCGACCATCGTCGATTCGACTTACCAACTTTATGTAGATGGAAAACTGCTCGGCGGCCCGGGTGTGTTTTCCGGCACGGCCCCCTCGGCGTACAGCGTGCGACCGAGCGTGTATCGGTTACCTGCGTCATCATCGGCAGGCACGCGAACGTACCTGATTGCGCTGCGCGTGTGGATGGACCCCCTTGATGCGAGCGAGGATAGCGGCGGCATCCACATCGCACCGACGATCGGCCATGCCGACGGCATCGAAATGCTGCACCAAGTGCAATGGCTGCAAACCTTCAAGGGTTACGTGGTGGATGCGATCGAGCCGATCGCCTTTGTTCTGCTTGCAAGCATGGTCTTCGGACTAATGGCGTGCCGCTCCAACGACGCCTATCGCTGGCTCATCGCTGCGTTGCTTCTCTTGGCATCGCTGCGGATCAATCAAGTGCTCTTTGAATGGACGCACTTTCAAAGCCTGCGCTGTTACGACATCGCGACGGCCGTCATACTCAAACCCCTCACCTTGGCCGCATGGACGTTGGCATGGCGAGACTGGTTTCGCCTGGGTAGATACCCATGGCTGCGCTATCTAGTCAGCGTGCTTACGGTGGTTTACCTCGCCTTCGCACTCATGGGCCGGCCATGGTTTGTGCCGGAGGCAGCCCACGGTCTCAAGATGGCGGCCGACATGGTTGTCCAAGGCGTGCGCCTGATCTATGTCGCGCTCTATCTATGGATCATTGGGCTGGGCGTGATGCGATTAGCCAAGCCATCGGCTTATCTGGCCGCGATCGCCGCGGTGTTGGTCGGCATCGGTCTGTTCGCGGCGGAGCTGAGCAGCCTGGGCATTCCGGGAATATGGTTTCCCTATGGAACGGGAGTGGCGAGGGGGCAGTATGCGTATGCCGCCTTCATCCCGCTTTTGTTTGTGCTGATTACGATGCGGTCAGTCGGCTATGCGCGAACAAAGTAAAACCGGATGTCTGTGCGAAAACGGCATGGGCATGGAAACAGAGAAATCCTAACCACGTCAGTCCATACATTCTGTGGAACATATGCCCTCTGGGTAATGCCTGACTGCAATGTCCGCGATATGTTGCATCGACCACCTGAAATCGCAACAGATAGCAATGCTTTAACAGTCGACCTTATTCATCACGGTATCGTGCTGCGGCTGCTCGATAAAGCCTGACGAAAAACTCACCATGGGGAAGATCTATGGGCCCTACATCCTGCTTATCAAAGATGCGGCCATGAGCCGCGCTTTCGACGCGATCATCATCGGTGCCGGGCAAGCCGGGCCGCCTCTGGCCGGCCGCCTGACCGCTGCCGGCATGACGGTGGCGCTCGTCGAGCGTCATTTCTTCGGCGGTACCTGCGTCAATACCGGCTGTATGCCTACCAAAACATTAGTGGCCAGTGCACGCGTTGCGCATCAAGCGAGGCGTGCCGCGGATTATGGTGTCGTATTAAATGGCGAGGTAAGCATCGACCTGCCGCGTGTGATGGCACGAGCACACAAGGTGACCGAGACATCCCGCGGCAACGTGGAAGGCTGGCTCGACGGCATGGAACATCTAACCGTACTGCGCGGACATGCCCGCTTCGAACGCCCCGATACACTGCGCGTCAACGACGAAACCATTACGGCACCGCGCATATTCATCAATGTCGGCGGGCGAGCGCGTGTACCAGAGGACATGCCAGGCATCGACGATATCAACTACCTCACCAATACATCGATACTCGAGCTTAGTGCACTTCCCCGACACCTCGCGGTGATCGGCGGCAGCTACATCGGCCTTGAGTACGCGCAAATGTTTCGCCGCTTTGGCAGCAAAGTCACGATCGTAGAACGTCAGTCACGTTTGATTGCTCGTGAAGATGAAGACATCTCGGAAACGGTCCGAAGCATCCTGGAGGCTGAAGGCGTTACCGTGCGCACGAGCGCCGAATGCATTGCATTCGCACCGCATGCCGAAGGCGCCATCGTGAAAGTCGACTGCATCTCCGACGATAGAGACATCGTAGCCAGCCACGTGCTGCTGGCCGTCGGTCGACGCCCGAATACAGACGATCTTGGATTGACGGAAGCCGGCATAAAAACCGATGAACATGGTTACGTCATCGTCGACGATACGCTCGCCACAAACGTACCAGGCATCTGGGCCATGGGCGATTGCAACGGCCGCGGCGCCTTCACGCATACGGCTTACAACGATTTTGAAATCATCGCCGCGAATCTTCTCGATGGCGCACAACGGCGCGTTTCATCGCGCATCCCCTGCTACGCACTGTTTACGGATCCGCCCTTGGGGCGTGTTGGCATGACCGACGCTCAGGCGCGCGCCAACGGCAAGCGACTGCTGATATCCAAACGCCCCATGACACGTGTTGGCCGTGCTGTCGAACGCGGCGAAACGCAAGGCTTCATGAAAGTGGTCGCCGACGCCGATACGCAGCGCATCCTTGGCGCCGCGATTTTAGGTGTGAGCGGCGATGAGGCCATCCATGGCGTACTCGATATGATGAATGCCGATCAGCCTTTCGAAACATTGAAATGGGCCGTACCGATTCACCCCACCGTATCGGAATTACTGCCTACCCTTGTTGGCGATCTCAAGCCTTGGTAGCGCAACATTGCCTTGTTCGCTGGCAATAACGGGAGACCTGTGTGGTTGGAAAAGAGATGGCACCGATCGAGTGGCCAGGCAAGCCCTTATCACGCGCGTTCTTTGATCGAGTTTCCACCACAGTCGCGCCGCTACTCCTCAACAAAATTCTGGCAGCAGCGGATGGTCGGGCGGGTCGCATCGTGGAGGTGGAGGCCTATCTTGGCGCCATCGATCCGGCGGCACATACATTCCGGGGCAAGACGCCAAGGAATGCCACCATGTTTGGACCGCCAGGGCATATGTATGTCTATTTCACCTATGGCATGCACTGGTGCTGCAACTGCGTATGTGGACCGGTCGGCGATGGTTGCGGTGTGCTCATCCGAGCACTGGAACCCTTGTACGGACTCGCGCAAATGCGTGCAGCGCGCCCGCGAATAACACGTGATCGTGATTTATGTCGTGGACCCGCTCGCCTGACGCAGGCGATGGGCATCGATGGAACCCATGACGGAATGGATTTGATGGATGCCAGTGGAGATTTCACCATCGTCGATGATGGTATGGCTCCACCTGAAAATTTAGCGGGTAGCCCGCGTATTGGCATCAGCCAGGGTAAGGATCTCCCTTGGCGCTGGAGCGTGCCGGACAATCGTTACGTGTCAGGTACGACATCGCCGAAGGGCTGACTGTTGAGATGCGCCGATCACGTCGCTCCCTCGACCCACTGGGCTCGCCATGCAGGCGCATCAAAGGGATCTGCGAAGTATTGCGTCTCGTGCAACACCTTTCCGTCGCGAAACTCCATGATGCTCACGGTGTATGCGCGCTTGCCCTCGTAGGTAATCACATATTCGGTGACCCAGAGGTTACCCTCACCAACGATACGCCGCACCACGAACCCCGATGGTCTACCAGGGTGATGGCTGCGAAGTGCTTGCAGGTTAGCTCGACCACGAATGACCTCACCCGACTGCGGGTACTCGCACACCGCATCGTCGTGATAGATCTCATGCTCGGCAACTTGGTCACCCGCTGCGGATGCCGCCCAATGTCGATCGATGGCTATTCGAATGTTATGCACTTCCACAATCAGCCTCCCTTGCAGTCCGCACGCTGATGACAGCGCCGATTGATAAGCATCCAATACCAGAGTTCAGGCGCGCGCGGTACATTCGCCGCCTGGCCGTGCTTCGGCTATCCGTGAAACGTTAAAGTTACTTCCAGTCCATGCGGTTCTGCATTGCGCAACTGAATATCGCCACCGTGAAGATCCACGACACGTCGCACGATGCTCAAGCCAAGGCCATGACCACTCGTCAACGTTGCATTGGCACCACGATAGAAAGGCTGAAAAAGGCGGTCGATATCTTCTTCTGGCACGCCGGGACCCTGGTCTCGAATATGCAGCTCACTGCTACGTGAAGCCTGTTGCAC
>JBARCX010000345.1:0-26607 GCA_049794535.1 Rhodanobacter sp. | reverse complement strand
GTTTAATCCTGCCAGTCGATATCACAGCACCCCCTACGCCTTAAGCCCTCTTCGCTTCGGCGCGTTGCGGTGTAGCGGCGGCGTATGACTGTGGAACGCGCCCTATCCATCTGGCCCCGCCCTACAGGCTCGTATCCTGCATATCGCTATGAGCTTATAAGGCCATTTCTTTGGGTTACGTTTCTTTGGGCCAGCAAAGAAAGGTGACTCGGACCCCGGCAGGGGTTCGAAAGCCCGCCGCAGGCGAACCAGGTCGCGATAGCATTACAACAAGCAACTCAAATGCTGTGGCTCTAGCGCTTACGCGCCAGCAATAACTGCACAAACTGCTTAACCAGTGGCGATCGCTCATCATGCAAATGCGCCACAGAAACCTCCGACATCGCGGCGGGATCGGCCAACGGAACATAGCAGACACCATCGATATGAATATGCTCGCAAGAGGCGGGCAGTATCGACACGCCCATACCTGCCGCAACCAGACTGATGATGGTGGAGGCCTCACGCGCTTCCTGCGCGATACGCGGTGTGAAGCCAGCGCTGCGACACAGTGCGAGCACATGGTCGTGGATGCCTGCGCCGGCCAATCGCGAGAACAGTACGAAGGGTTCTTGCGCCAACGCTTCGGTGCGCATCCGACGCTTCGGGCCGAGATCGCGTAATGCGGGGTGATCTTCGTGCAGTACAGCGACCAAGGGGTCACGCATCAATCGTTTCGATACCAGTATTTCTGGCAAGACATGTCCGCGCACAATACCGACGTGTAAACGTCGCTCCAGTAGCGCGTCGATCTGCTGCAGTGAATTCATCTCCAGCAGTTGTAGCTGCACGGCGGGCAGTTGCTGGCGGAATGCGAAGATCGCGCGCGGGATATAGGTCGATAGTGGGGCAGAGCGCGTGAAGCCGATGCGCAGCTCGCCAATTTCACCACGTTGCGCGCGTTGTGCCAGATCGATCGCATGATCCACGCGCCCAAGGATGTCACGCGCCTCATCTAGGAACAGCCTACCGGCTTCGGTCAGCGCAACACGGCGGTTGGTACGGCTTAGTAAACGTGCACCTACGGCTTGTTCGAGCTGGAGGATTTGCTGACTGAGTGGTGGCTGTGACATGCCCAACCGCTCGGCAGCGTGGCCGAAATGCAGCTCGTCGGCTACAGCGATGAAATAACGCAGATGACGCAGCTCGATGTTCATGCCGATACTTTCGCTTCCTAGCGCTTAATGCTCAAGTATGGGGGCGAACTCGACAACGTTGCGTATTGAATTCTTCTCCCTTTGGGAGAAGGTGCCGGCAGGCGGATGAGGGTTCGGCCGGAGCAGAACATCCGAAGATTTCACAACCTGAATTCTCATTCCGACCTTTGGACTTTTATCGCACTCCCGGCCCCTCACCCCAACCCCTCTCTCCCACAGGGACTACCTTCGGGTCGCTGCGGGGAGAGGGGCTACAAGGCCATGCGTCGAGGCTTATTGCTCTTCTGGCTGCGCCACCGGCGTCAACATATCCACTACATCGCTGAGGTTGCCGTCGTTGAATTCGGGCGGGATGCCGAGCAACTGCGCCATGAGTGGGTAGACATCCACATTGGGGAAGCTGTGGAAACGGATACCTTTCTGGAAGGATGGGCCATGGGCAACGAACAACGCCTGCATGAGCGGGTCGGTATTGTCGTAGCCGTGCTCACCAATGCTGATCTTGCCCTGGTTTTTGGCGAGATAGTCCTCGGTGGTGATGCGCCAACCGACATTGGCCAGACACACCAGCTTAGGAACACGCGAATTGGTGCCGTAATGAAAACGCTCAGGTATGCGGGTCTTGTCCCAGCACTGCATATGCGCCTGCGGCTTTTCGAGCTGTGCCTCAATGGCGTTGAAGTCATGCTTAGGGATGGGATTGAAGCCAGCCAGCTCGCCCAGGTTCACGGTCTCCACGTCCTTAAGCGGGATCAATTTGTCGATCAGGATGCTGTTTTCCAACGGCACGCTGGCCATGCCGTGGTCGGCCAGCACGATGATGTTGATCTTGTCGAAGATGCCGCGCTGACGCAGGCCATCCACCAGGCGAGCCATGGCAGCATCGACCACACTCAGCGCCTGATTCACTTCCGGTGAGTCCGGGCCGTATTTGTGGCCGGCATGGTCGATATCATCGAAGTACAGGGTGATGAAGCTGGGGCGCTGATCCGCGGGCAGGTCCAGCCACGCCAAGACCTGATCCACGCGTTGATCCGCCGTTACCTTGCCGTCGTAGGGCTTCCAGTAATCCGGATGCTTGCCCTGGATGTTGGCTCCAGAACCAGGCCAGAACATGGATGCCGTGCGCAGGCCATGCAAATCTGCGGTTTCCCAGATCGGCGTGGCTTCTTCCCACCACGTTCCATTGCTCGCAGCCTTGTTATCGCTCAGCGAGAACTTGCCGAGCGACGGATCAGACATCGTGTTATTCACGATGCCGTTATGGTCCGGAATCATGCCGGTGACGATAGCGTAATGGTTCGGGAAGGTCAGTGAAGGAAACGAGGGCTGCATGGAATCGGCATGCACGCCCGTTGCAGCCAACGCCTGCAGCGTTGGGCTCACGCCGCGGTTGATGTAATCGGCACGGTAGGCATCGATTGAGATCAGCAGCAACGGCGTGGGCTTGGCGACCTGGACAGGCCCTGCGACAGCTGTGGAGGCTGGCGCTGTCGGCTTGGTAGCGCAACCAGCACCCAACGCGACGAACGCGCAGAACAGGATTCGGAACAGTGGTTTCATTAGAGCGTGATCCAGTGATCGAAAGGCAATCTGCTTATGATCGCGCACTTGTATGACCATTGCAGCCCGTGAATCGTCTGCTCGGGTTTCTTCGCAATCGATATGGCTGCGCGAGTTCGCGCATAAAATTGCGTTTCAATGCTGACTCAACGCGTCAATGCACTCTGCCGAGGCAGCCACGCCAAAGTCAGTAGCCCAAGCAGCACCAGTAGATCCAGCCATCCAAACCAGTTGCCCCAACGCGTATAAAGCGTAGAGGTCTGACGTACAGGAAGGGTGCCGGTTAGGCTCACGTCGATATCCTGGTTGCTCGGGATCTGCGCGATGATGCGACCGCGATCGTCACTTAGTGTGAGGTAGCCGTCGCGTGCAGCGCGCGCGATCGCCAACCCGCTTTCCACGCCGCGCATGATCGCCATGCGGCTGTGATACCAGCCATCAACGTAGAAATCCCATGCTGGCACCAGCAGCAATTGCGCGCCATGCGCCACATTGGCGGGCCCCATCGCCGGAAAGTCCATATCTTTGCAAATCACCAGTCCCACTCGCGGCGTGGTATCCAGCACGGTGTAACTATCGCCCGGTGTGAAACGATCTTCGACAACGGACATCAGATGATGCTTGAAGTATGTGTCTGGTCGGCCACCTTGCGGATGGAATGCAATGGACATGTTGCGCTCAGCTCCGGTTGCTGATCCCGCTACATTTGGTTTGTAGTCGACGCTGGTCACCAGCACGATGCCGTGCTGCTGCGCCACTTGGGCCAGTTCCGCGATGTCAGGATCAGACACGGTCAGGGTCACTTCAGGCATCACCACCATCTGCACGCCTTTGCTAGCTAGCGTATCCAGCGCGATAACGTAGCGCTTCAAAAAGTCCTGGCCCTTGGGTGTGTCCAGTGAAGGATGGATAGGGCCCTGCAAGGCGAGCAGCCCAATGTTCACGGGTGTATTGGGTTCCCGATCAGCGCTGTGCAAGCGCCACCCGCCATACAGCAACGCGGCAACGACCAAACCGCCACCAACCAAAACCACCTGCCAGCGCGATCGAGCGTTAGCCGTACGTTCGCACAGAACCGCGACGGTAGCCGGCGCAAGCATGACGATAAAGCCGACACCCCAGAGGCCGGTGACGGCTGCAATCTGGATCACTGCGAGCGCATCCATCTGCGAATACGCAAGATCGCTCCAGGTGCCGTCGTGCGACAACGTGCCATTGATGAAGAAGATAGCCGTCCATAGCACCGGCACCGCCAGCGCGGCGGCCAGCGGGCGACCGCGCAGCACAAGTCGGCGATACAGCAGCGCGCAGAGCATAAAAGCGAGTGCGGGGCCGAAGAATTGAGGCACAAGAGCCTGTAGCGGCAAATGCAGCATGTCATGTATGTAGTGCCACTGCTGCAAGCTACCGATCATGCTGGCAACAAGAGCTGCCAATATCACCCAGCGTGCACGTACACGCGTGGCCAGCCAAAGGATCGGCAAGGGCGCCAACCACGCTGCCCACCACACGGGGTGTAGTTGTGCACCAAACCACCAGCCTGCCGCGGACAACAACGTGGCCAGTAAGGCCACCATTACCATGGAGCGTTCACGTTGCAATGCCATTGATCAGTCTCCCCAATGATTCGAGATAGAACTTGCGGAACTGCTTTTCGTCATAACTGAAACGGCCTGCGCGATACAGCGCGATCAGACCATGCGTATGCGCCCAAAAAGTCATGGCTACATCCCATGGATCGTCTTTGCGCAACACGCCTTGGCGCATACCTTCGGCAAGCGTGTCCGCTACCACGTTGAGGGTGGGCGACAGGCGATTGCGGAAATCTTCGGGAAAGCGCCGCGCCCCTTCGCGCCGCACCGAAAATGCGTGATCGAACAGATGCGGATGCTCCAACGCATAGTCGAGATAGTTCTCTTGCGTCTTATACAGGCGCCGCATGATGTCTGGATCGGCCGATTGCTGTTCCCAGTCGCGTGCAACAGTGTTGAAGCTGTCGTCGGAAATCTTTTTCAGCAAGGCTTCCCGGTTGGGGAAGTGTCGGTAGATCGCCATGGGTGTAATACCCACCAGATCGGCCACGCGCCGCATGCTGACGGCGTCGGCCCCACCTTGCTCAAATAGCTTGTGCGCGGCGCGGAGGATCTTTTCGGGTGTGGTTAGGCGAGGCATGTATACAGTGTATACATGCCATTTCAATGAGCGCAAGGTCTCAGCTTATAGCCCCTCTCCCCTTGGGACCTGATTAGTGCCGAAACTCAGTTGCAAGATGTTCCATTCACCCTCTCTCCTTCGGGGAGAGCGTTAGGGTTGCCGTGCGGGTTCATCGCAGCATCGTCTTTATGGAGTTCAAGGCAAGCCTTAGCCCCTCACCCCAGCCCTCTCCCCGAAGAGGAGTGGGGGCAAGCAGCTCTTGCGCAACTGAGTTTCGGGCCTAATCAGGACGCGGTTCGTCACTACCGGCTTTCTTTCGCCAGTACGGTAGTGAGGAGTCATGCGTTCGGGAGCCGATCCTGCTACAGCCCAAGCAACGCAATCTCCGCCACAGCCTTCGGCGCTTCATCATCAAAGCGAAGCCGATAGTAGGTATGCGCCGAAGCCTGCTTGATACCGAATGCGCGCGTCTGGCGAGCCCACGGGAAGCGTTCACCCTTTCGCGTATCCAGCAAAGTCCAGTGCTGTCCATCATCGGACGCTTCCAACACCCAGTTCGAAGGCGCTGCTGCGCGCGCGCCCGACGTCAGCGTATACATGGCTACCGCACGCGGCTGCGGGAAGTGCCAGCTGACCATCTGCTTGCCAGCAGGCAAAGCCGCTTCGGTATCGCTGGTGTGATCGAACAGTGCGTCGACATTTGCCATCGCCGGTTCGCTGCTGGCTTGTCCTTCGCCAGGCCCCGCCAGATCGTGTAGTGGGGCAGGCTTGCCGCTGGTCGTCAGCGACGCAGGCAGTGCCTGTTCACCGGTGCCCCAGGCAGAAGGCTTCGGCCCCATGGTGAAGGTCAGCGTCGCACCTTGTGCCAGCAGTTCGTGGGGCAAGGTCAGTTTGTTCCACGGCTGGCCATTCACTAGCAGGCTTTGCACATAGCGGTTGCGATCGCTCACAGCGGGTGCGTCGATCACGATGTGCTTGCCGTTTTCCAGCGTGATATCCATGTGCGGGAAATACGGTGCACCGATCGCGTATTCCGGCGTACCCATGCGCAGCGGATAGAACCCGGCAGCGCTGAACAACCACCAGCCAGACATCTCGCCGTTGTCTTCGTCGCCCACGTAGCCCTGGCCGATATCGCTGCCGACCGATAGCCGCGACAGCACATCGCGCACCTTGTCCTGCGCTTTCCACGGTTGGCCGGCGTAGTCGTACATATAGATGATGTGATGCGATGGCTGATTGCTATGACCGTATTGGCCCATGCGCACGGCCTGCGCCTCGCGCATTTCGTGAATCGTGCCGCCGTAACCGCCGACGTGATAGATGCCGGGTGCGTTGAAGAATTGATCCAGTTTCGCTGCTAGTCCGTCACGGCCACCGTACAGGGCGGCTAGTCCGGCGCCATCCTGCGGCGCATGGAAGGCCATGTTCCAGCCATCGGTTTCGGTGTAGTCGTCGCCCCAGCGGTAGGGATCGAAATTCTGCTTGTTATAGCGCCATTGTCCTGCTGCATCGCGCCCGACGAAGAAACCTACGGAAGGGTCGAACAAGTTGACGTAATCCAGTGCGCGATGGCCAAAGTAATCGGCATCCTGCGCGTAGTTGCCCTGGTAAACATCGTTCGCATCGGATTGTTGTGCCAGCGCGCGGGCCAGATTGCCGATGGCGAAGTCCGCGATATAGCCGTCCATCGACCAGGACAGGCCTTCCGTGATGCCGGTATCGGTGTAGCCGTTGAAAATCGAGCGTTGCAAGCCCTTGCGACCGGTGCCTTTAAGCGGGCTGACCACGGTGGCGTCTTTCAATGCGGCTTGATAGAACGAGCGCACATCGAAATTATGCACGCCCTTCAGCCATGCATCCGCGAAAGCGACATCGGCGCTGGTGCCTACCATCAAGTCGGCGTAGCCCGGCGACGACCAGCGCGCGATCCAGCCAGCGTCGCGGTATTCCTGCACGAAGCCATCGATCATCGCGCCGGCCTGCTGCGGCATCAGCAGTGCATACGCGGGCCACGCCGTGCGATAGGTATCCCAGAAGCCGCTGTTGACGAACACCTTGCCGTTGACGATGCGTGCACCGGTACGGGTGGGTGTATCGACGCCGACTTCGGGCGAGAACGGACTAGCGTACTGGTACACCGGCTGGCTTGCCGTGCCAGTATTTTCGTAAGCGGAATTCGGATACATCTGCAATCGATACAAGCTCGAATACAGCGTCACCAACTCGTCATGACTGGCGCCTTGCACGCGCATGATGCCGAGCTGCTTGTCCCAGATCTGCTGCGCCTGTGCGCGCACATCGTCGAAGCTTTCCTGTGGTGCGATTTCCATCACCAGATTGCGCTTCGCCTGTTCCACGCTGATCAGCGAGGTGGCGATGCGCACGTTGACGGTTTTGTTCTTCGAGGTATCAAAGCCGATCCAGGCGGTGACGCTATCGCGCCCTTCGCCGGTCAGTCGTCCGCTTTCGCTAATCGGCTGGTCGACGGTGGCGTAGAAGAACAGGCGTGTCGCGCCTGCCGATAGCCTGCTCTTCACATCCGAGTAGCCGCTGAAACTGCGCTGTGAAGGATCCAGCGTCACATCGCCGTCACGGGTCACGTTGTCCAGCACCAACTGACCGCGCTTGCCGGGGAAGCTGAAGCGGAACATCGCGGCATGGTCGGTGGGTGTCATCTCACCCACAATGCCGTCGTCGAAACTCACCTTGTAATAGTGCGCGTGGGCGATTTCGTTGGCGTGGCGGAAGCTCAGTGCGCGCGCATCGCGATTGGCGCTCGGTGCGCCATTTGCAACGGAGGCAGGCATCATCTGGAACGTCTGCCGATCGCCCATCCACGGACTCGGCTCGTGCGAAAGCGAAAACGCTTGCAGGCGCGGCCGATTATTGGCGTCGTTGTGTTCCTGGTACTGATACATCCAGTCCGACCCTGCATCGGTCACCGGTACCCAGAAATTGAAGCCATGCGGCAAGGTCACTGCTGGGACGTTATTGCCGCGCGAGAACGCGCTATTGGAGTTGGTGCCGCGTAGCGTGTAGACATAGTCGCTGAGATGGACATTGGCACTGTTAGTAGGCGCCGGGCCGATGCGCAGGTCGTCAAGAAAGCCTTCAAACGAAGCCGCCGGGCCATCATGCGACAGCACGATATGACGGATGCGCCGCCCGGCTGCCACCTGTCCCACGTTGATGGCAAGCGTATTCCACTGGTTGACGTACAGCGTGCGACTGACGCCCAGCGCCTGCGCATTGGCGGCAATGCGATGCTGATCCTGAGCGTCTTTGGTCGATAGGCGCGAGCCGTCGTCGAAGATCAGATCGATCGAGACATAGGTCGATGGATCGCGCAGATTGTTGGCGCTGGCGCAAGGAAACAGCAGATACGAAAGTTGCGTATCGGCCTGCACCGGCAAGTCCACATCGAATACCGCGGCGTCCTGTTTGCCGCCCGCCGTGCCGTGATAATGCAACGAACGCAGACCGGTGAAGCCGACACCGGGCTTGGCCGTGTATGCATCCTCTGCGGAGGGGCCGCCATCGACTTGCACACCGAACGATGCCGTACTCGATCCGGCGATCGGCGCAGGTTCGCCCGCCTCGAAGGACCGGTAGAACGCATCGTTCGGATTCGCGAAGGCGAGGGTGGTCAGGAAGGCCAGCCCGATAAAGAGCAGTGATCGCCGGGCAGGAACTGCCGAAACTGGTGCCTTGTGCATCTGTTACCCCTGTGGGGTCGTGCGGGGCACGACCGGACGGAACGCGCTGTAGTGGCCATTTGAATCGATCTAAATCGAGACTGTCAAACCGCAACGCAGCATGGGACGCAAGGGTTTCTGCCCAACCTCCTCTTCGGCCTGATTAGCACCGGGTGTCAGCCGGCTTCCTTGGGTGTCGCTCGTTCAACGGGCGACACCTAATCAAAGCCCGCGCGAGGCGAGGCACCATGGAGAGCAGATCGAAACGGCGATTGAAGCGGTACGCAGGGCGCTGAGATAACGATCAGCGTATTTGGATGACTTCAGCGCGATGCCTTCTTAACCGATCTTGCCGCGGACTGGCCAATAGCCTTCAGCAAGCTACGGCAGGAAGTGACGACGCTGGCATCCCTCGTCATCTGAGCGCGGACGATAGTGCCTTCAATGACGATCATGGTTGCCTCTACCACCTGACGCGAGCGCAGCAGACCAAGGCGCTTGGCTAGGGTTTCCAGGTAGGTGGCGAGATCTGTCTTGTGCTTTAGCGCAAAGCGCTGCGCATCGCTATCTGTGGAGCCACTCTCCGTCATCGTGTTGATGAAGGCGCAGCCGCGGAAATCACGCTCCTTAAACCACTGGCCGAGTACGTCAGCGATCACTTCCCATCCCGCGCCGGCTTTGTTGATGCGCGCTTCTACGGTGCTCTCGAACCATGCCATCCACGCTTCATGGCGGCGCGCGAGGAAGGCGGTGATCAGATCGTCCTTGGACGGGAAATGTCGGTAGAAGGACATCTTGGCCACACCTGACTCGGCAATGATGCGATCGATGCCGGTAGCGCGGAGCCCTTCCTGATAGAACAAACGATCAGCTGTATCCAGACTGCGTTGGCGTGCTGACGGTGTGTGGATGGCGGAGGGAGTATTCATGCGAATGCCAGCCAGGTCGAATGCCATCGAGTGCGATGCATGGATGTTGACATACAGGTCTGTCTAGTTCAAAGATATAGACAGATCTGTCTACTTGCGTAAAGGCAGTGCTGAATCCGACCTTGATTCATTCCATCCGGAGACGTTAGCTATGTCTGCTATCCCCGAACAGCGCCTACCACTGGCGCCTTTTACCCGCGAAACAGCCATCGAGAAAGTCCGTCTTGCCGAGGACGGCTGGAACACACGCGATCCTGCACGCGTCGCGTTGGCTTACACCGTTGATAGCCGCTGGCGGAATCGCTCCGATTTCGTCACCGGGCGAGAGGCAATCGTGGCGTTCCTTACCCGCAAATGGGTACGCGAACAGAATTACCGACTGATCAAGGAGCTTTGGGCTTTCGACGGTAACCACATCGCGGTGCGCTTCGCCTATGAATGGAGCGACGACTCGGGCCACTGGTTCCGTTCCTATGGCAATGAGAACTGGTTGTTCGATGCCAATGGATTGATGGCCGAGCGCCACGCCAGCATCAACGACCTACCCATCGCCGCCGCTGAGCGCAAATTCCACTGGCCGCAGGGGCGTCGCCCTGATGATCACCCTGGCTTGAGCGAACTTGGCCTTTAGTTGACGGGATGTAGCTGATGGGGTGTCGTTGACGCGATGACGCCAGTGTTGGATTCAACCGTGCGCTGGGATGCTCTCGGTGCTGCCGCCAAACAAATCGCCACGGGCCATGCGATCCTCGAACGACAGCAGGAATCGTTTCGTTGGTAGCCCGCCTCCAAACCCGGTGAGGCTGCCATTACTACCGATGACTCGGTGACAGGGCAGGATGATCGGTATCGGATTGCTGCCGTTCGCCGCGCCCACCGCGCGCACGGCTTTCGGTTGGCCGATGCGTCGTGCCATCTCGCCGTAGCTGATCGTCGTGCCATAGGGAATCTTCGCCAATGCGTGCCATACATCCCGTTGAAAGGGTGTGCCGAGTAGATGCAGTGGCAGGTCGAAAACGTGTCGCTCGCCAGCAAAATATTGCTCGAGCTGGATATGTGCGAAGGCAAGCTTGGCCTCGTCGTATATCCAGTGTGGCGCAGGTGTTTTTTGGCGTTTGCCATTCTCGAACCACACTTCACGCAGTCCTTGTGCATCGGCAACCAGGAGCAGTTGGCCGATAGGCGTGTCCATCGTGCTGTACCAAATCGGCTCTTGATGGGTTGTCATGCGGTGACTCCTGCTGCACGGGGTTTCTTTGGCGCCGGAGCGATGTCGCTCATGCTGCGCCACAGATGAATCACCGCATAAGCGCGCCATGGCCGCCAAGCCTCGGCGTGTGTCATTAGAGCCTTGGTACTGAACTCCTCGGGCGCGGCGGCGCGGCGCAGGATCAGGTCGGCGGCAGGGAACGCATCCGGATGACTCAGTGCGCGCATCGCCATGTAGTGCGCCGTCCATTCGCCAATACCGGGTAGGGCGACCCAGCGTGCGACGAATTCATCCAGCGGTTGCTCGGCGCGAAAATTCACGTGGCCATCCAGCAGTGCGCGTGCCACGCCACGGATAGTCGCAGCACGAGCGGTGGTGACACCTATCTCGCGCAGGTCAGCATCAGCCAGCGCTTCGGGCGTGGGAAATAACCGTTCCAATCCAGGTGCCACGGGTTCCGACAGTGCTGCGCCATAGCGATGCACGATGCGTGTCGCAAGCGTGCGTGCTGCAGCCACGCTGACCTGCTGGCCGAGAACCGCGCGCACAGCGATCTCGAAACCATCCCAGCTGCCGGGCAAGCGAAGGCCGGGACGTTTATGCAGCAGCGGTCGCAGCGTCTTCTCGTCTCGCAACACATTGCCGATCGCCTGCGGATCGGCATCCAGGTCGAACATGCGACGAATACGTGTGACCACGGCCAACATCTGCGCCGGTTGCGGGCAATGCAATTGCAGGCGCAACGCATGTTCTTCGTTAGGCCATGCGCTCAGTCGCAACCAACCCGGTGCATCTGGCGGACCGAACACGCGGGCGTAGCTGTGCTCATCCACCTGCTCGATGCCGGGGAGTGAGCGACCGCGCAGAAACGCCAGCAATGAAGTGAAGTCATAAGGTGGCCGATAACCCAGTCGCAGGATCAGCGCATCGTCTTTGCCCGCGCGCGGATGGCGACGCAGCTCGCGTGGCGCAATGCGATTCGCTTGTGCAAACGCGGCATTGAAACGACGCAAGCTGCGGAAGCCGGAGGCCAGCGCTACCTCGGTCACCGGCATCGCCGTTTCGGTCAATAGTTGCTTGGCAAAAAGCAGGCGCCGTGTGTTGTGCACGCTCATCGGTGGTGCGCCCAGGCGCTCTACGAACAACCGTCGCAATTGACGTCCGCCGATGCCTACCTGTTGCGCGAGTTGCTCCAGTGATGCGTCGTCCAGCAGGCCGGTTTCCATCAACTTCAGCGCGCGTGCCACCACGTGATCGCCGCGCTGCCAGATCAGGTTGCCCGGCGCCAGCTCGGGCCGACAGCGTAGACAAGGCCGAAAGCCCGCCGCTTCAGCCGCAGCGGCGCTGGCGTAGTAACGGATATTGGTCGTTTTCGGCGATGGTGCGGGACACACCGGGCGGCAGTAGATGCGGGTGGTGGTAACAGCAATGAAGAACAGCCCGTCAAAGCGCGCATCGCGGCTGAGACGGGCCTGTTCGCAGGCGCGTAGATCGAGAGTGACGTCGGGCAGTGCATCGGTCATGACGTGAGGCTAGCACCGTCACCGGCGTCTGACTCGCCGTTTTCGGACATCACTGCCTTGTGCTGTTCCGCCACATTTTTCGGTAGGTTGGGGTGATCCCGAGCTTTATCCGGGAGAACCCCAACATCGTCGACGCGTGAAGTTGGGATTCGCTGCGCTCATCCCAACCTACGATTGGGTCGGCCTCCGATCATGCTTGAAAGCACGCCATCACGACGGATCAAGCCGTGGTAAAGCGCTGCGCCCAAGTGCGCCAGAAATGTCAGGAACAACAGCGTAGCGAGCCATGCATGTGCGTGCCGCAGCACAGCGAATGCCACAGGGCTGACAGGGAAGATCGGCGGCAACCGCAACGACTCACTCAACATCACCGGGTAACCGCCGGCAGACAACATCGCCCATCCCACCAGAGGTATCGTGAGCATCAGCACATACAGCAACCAGTGCGATGCATGCGCCGCGAATTTTTGTATGGCCGGCAGATCCGCAGGCAATGGCGGTGGTGGATTGCGCAGCCGCACGATCAATCGCACCACGGCCAAGATCAGTATGGCGATGCCGAGCGGTTTATGGATGCGCAGCAGCCATTCGTGGCGTTCGGAGACGGATGCCACCATGCCCACGCCGATAAACAGCATCGAGAGGATCATCGCCGCCATCAGCCAGTGCAGTACGCGCGCAGCGAGTACGAATCGTGTGGATGAAGTAGTCATCACTTGGCCTCCGGCTTGGAACGCGCATCGGCAGTGCCGGGCAAGTGGGCTTCCTCGCTGGTACGGCGCAGGTAAGAGGTGGCATAGGCAGCGGAGCGTGCAGGCAGCAACGGATCATCCGAGGCTTCGATGCCTGCAGGCAGTACCAGCGGGTCGTAATTGATATCGCGGCATGGGCCGCTTTCCTGTGGCTCGGTGCCGGTTAGTACCAGCGTGCCTGCGTCGATATCTTTTCGGTCGGATGGCCACGCTTTGGTTGCGTCATTCGTCGGGTCACCGGGATTGGCGAGCGTCACCACCAAGTGCCAGCGCTGTGGGCCTTGTGCGAGTCGTTGTGCGAGATCGGCATCCAGGTAATCCGTGCCCGTGCTAGCCGATGTATCCGCAGCGGCCTCTGGAGCCATCCGCCAGCGCACAGCGTGATGCACGCCACTCGCATCGACAAACTCGAATGCGTTCAAGCTCCAATAGCTCTCCGTCGTATAGCTGGATGAGGGCTTCGCTGTCTTCACCCACGCAAGAAACGCGGCAGTCTCCGGGTGCGCGGCGAAAAAGGCTTTGACGTTCGCTGGATTCGGTTTGCCAGTGGCAGGGTCGGGCTGCTGTGCTTGCAGTTGCTCGAAGAACGCCTGCGGCGTGCCAACCGGAAACACCGGCATGCTATTCATGCCCGTGCGCCACTGCTGACCATTCGCCTGAGTAAACCGCAATGCCATGCTGCGGATCGGCACGCTGCCATCGGGCGCATAAGGGTTACCGCCTGGAATCGCGAAACGACCCACGACGGGTGTACGACCCGGCGTAAACATCTGTGCAGCCGAATACGGTTGTGCGTTGCCGTTGCTCTCGAAATAGCCCGCCACGCACACGCCCTTGGCGTGATTGCGTCGATAGCCGGGGAACACCCCTGCATTGGCCTGCAGCTGATTCACCAGACGCTGTGCGGTCAATCGGTGCGGCGTTAACCAGCCGCCGACATAGCCCAATAAAAGAAGGGTAACCAGAAGCACGGCTGCGATAAGCGCAAATCGCAGAAGAACACTGCGGCAGGTAAGAGGTGGTGGAGCACGCATAAGATCAGGCCTTGGCCAAGGAAACGTCGGTATGCCCACAAGGCGGGATCATCCTCCCGATGCAGGCGCGTTGTCTTGTACTTCCAGGTAGGTACGCTCGATCCATCTCGTATCCATTCGCCGAGGATCGGTAAGCGGTTACGTCGTGATTGGGAAAAAGTCGATGCGACACGTTGAAGCTGACTGGCTTTCAATAAGACCTTGAACAGTCTCTAAGACTATGCGCGTATCCAATCAATTAGGCGCGCCGTTCCGCCATGTAACGACCCGGCGACGTTCCGAGTGCTTTGCGGAACATGGTCACGAAGCTGCCTGCGCTTTCATAGCCCAGGTCATCCGCGACTTGCTGGACCGAAGACCCTGTGCCCAGCCATTTCACTGCGAGCATGAGGTGAAGTTGTTGTCGCCAGCGGCCGAAGCTCATGCCTGTCTGCTGAGTGAGAAGGCGAGCCAGCGTGCGTTCGCTCAGCCCTACGCGTCGTGCCCACGTCTGGATCGTTCCGCGATCGGCGGGGTCACCCATGATCATCTCGCCGATCTTGCGAAGGCGGGCGTCGGCAGGCATGGGGAGGTGAAGGTTCCCGGTCGGCGCGATCGCGATTTCATCCAGAAGCAGCGTGACCAGATGTGACTCCATGCCACCTTCTGGATAGAGCACGGGAAGGCTGGCGGAGCGGATCAGAAGTTCGCGCAGCAGCGGCGTCGTGGAGAGCGCGCAGCAGTTTGACGGGAGATTCGACGCGACACTCGGGTCGATGAAGACGATATAGCACTCGATCGTGCCAGCAGCTTTGACGTTGTGTAGGACATCACCCGGTATCCAGATCGCGCTTTGCGGTGGTACGAGCCAGAGGCTGCCCTCCACTTCGCACGTGAGAACGCCACGAAGCGCCAACAGGAGCTCACCCTTGCGGTGACGATGGAAATCCGTTTCCGTTTCGTGTCGGCTGAGGCTGGCCGTCACGATACCGGCGGCACCCATGGTCACCACCGGGCGAGGCACGAGATCCGGGTCCCCCCACTCGGTGGGTGGCGAATGTTCAGTCCAGATAGGCATGGTGGTCGAACGGACTCGGCAACGCCGCGATAATTGGCAGGAAATCAGTATATCTTGGCAATATTGACCAATGCTGCCAGGGGCGCCGGTGCCTACCCTGATGGGAAGGCGGCAAACGGAATTCTCCGTAGCCGCGTCCTTCGGAGTACGCGAAACCATGGATTCTTTGAGCACGGGGCGTGTTGCCCAAACTTTGCAGAGGCTCTTCAAGGAAGCGGAGCAAGCTGATCGGGTGTTGATGGAGCAGTTCGCCGGTGCCGACATTTCCGAGCAGTCTCTCGGCGAGGTTCTCAGCGAACATTTCGCCGAGGAAAGCCGCGATGTTCGCGGCTTTTATCATGGCTACGTCGATAACTTTCTGAATGTGATGCCGGAGTACGGCCGGTTTCTTTACCAGTGCGCCCGCGCACGCAAAGCGACGCGGATCGTCGAGTTCGGCACGTCGATGGGAGTCTCCACCATCCATCTCGCTGCGGCACTCCGCGACATGGGCGGCGGTCACTTGATCGGTACCGAGTTGGAACCCAGCAAGGCGGCACGCGCGCGCGCCAACCTCGAGGCGGCGGGTCTCGCCGATCTGGTCGATATCCGAGTGGGCGACGCGCGCGAAACACTCGTCGATGTCGGTGGCGACGTTGACCTGGTTTTGCTCGACGGCGCGTTCAGCCTTTATCTGCCGGTGCTGAAGCTGCTTGAGCCGCATTTGAAGAGCGGCACGCCCATCCTGGCGGAAAACGCTTTCGATCATGACAACGAGTACCTGGCCTATGTCCGCAATCCCGCGAACGGCTATCTCTCACAGCCGATTCCCATTACTGCCGACCGAGGCAATGAATTCACCGTGGTAACGCGGTGATGACGTCTCCACATGTCCCCGATACACGGCTCCTACGCCAGCCGGGACGGTTGAGCCGAGCCCTGACCCGTATGTTGATGAAGCAGGCACGTGTCGTGGGGGCCGAGCCCCTGGCTGAAGGCTTCCGACTGATTACCTTGGAAAGTCCCGAGTTCAGAGGGCTCCATTGGGTGCCCGGACAGAAGGTGCAGATCGCGATGGGATCCGCCTTCGTCGCGCGGACCTTCACGCCCATCGAATGGGATGCGGCCGCAGGGCGAACCCGTATTCTGGGATACGCGCACGGCAGCGGGCCAGGAAGTGCCTGGGTTTGCGACACCCGGCTGGGCGACGAGTGCGATGTCTTCGGCCCACGTGCGTCGCTCGATGTCAGTCATTCCGCTGCTACGCGCGTCGTGTTCGGTGACGAGACCTCAATTGGGCTGGCTTACGCACTCAGCCGTCACTTTTCGGGCAGTCCTCTGCAATGCCTGCTCGAAGTGAACACCGTTGCTAATACTCGTGACGTGCTCACTCGGCTTGATCTCGGCGGGGTTGAGTTGTTCGAGCGAACGGAGAACGACGCGCACCTTGAGGACATCGAGCGAGGTTTGCCGGCGCTCGTCGCTACCGGTGCGACCTTCGTCCTGACAGGCAAGGCGTCTTCCATCCAACGCTTACGTCGCGCCCTGAAAGCCCTGGGCGTCCCGGCACCCCGACTCATGACTAAACCGTACTGGGCGCCGGGCAAGGCTGGGTTGGACTGAGTTGTGGGCCTTTATCGACATGATTCGGGAACTTATCCATGCACCCATGACGTCTGGCTGAGGGTGTCGCCGTCGGGTGGGTAGGCTGCCTATACTCCGGGGTCTGACACACCGGAGTACCCCATGAACGCACCCACCCGCATCGACACCACCCGTATCGTCCGCTCGCCCCGCGGCAGCTCGCTTACCTGCAAGAGCTGGCTCACCGAGGCGCCGTTCCGCATGCTGCAGAACAACCTCGATCCGGAGGTGGCGGAAAATCCGGCGGAGTTGGTGGTGTACGGCGGCATCGGTCGTGCTGCGCGCAACTGGGAGTGCTTCGACGCCATCCTGCGCAGCCTGCGTGACCTGGGTGACGACGAAACGTTGCTGGTGCAGTCCGGCAAGCCGGTCGGCGTGTTTCCCACGCATAAAGATGCACCGCGCGTGCTGATCGCCAACTCCAATCTGGTGCCGGCCTGGGCCAACTGGGAGCACTTCAACGAGCTCGATAAGAAAGGCCTGATGATGTACGGCCAGATGACGGCCGGCTCGTGGATCTACATCGGCTCGCAGGGCATCGTGCAGGGCACCTATGAAACCTTCGTCGAGATGGGCCGCCAGCATTACAACGGCAGTCTCAAGGGTAAGTGGATTCTTACCGCCGGTCTCGGCGGCATGGGCGGCGCGCAGCCGTTGGCCGCCACCTTGGCCGGCGCATGCTCGCTCAATATCGAGTGCCAGCAGAAGAGCATCGATTTCCGCCTGAAGACGCGCTACGTCGACGAGCAGGCGACCGATCTGGACGACGCGCTCGCCCGCATCGAGAAGTACACCAAGGCAGGCGAGGCCAAGTCCATCGCGCTGCTCGGCAACGCTGCCGACATCCTGCCGGAGCTCGTGCGCCGTGGCGTGAAGCCCGACGCTGTTACCGACCAGACCAGCGCGCACGATCCAGTCAACGGCTACCTGCCGCAGGGCTGGACCGTGGAGCAGTGGTTCGAGCGTCGCAAGAGCGATCCCGAAGGTACGCGCGACGCCGCCAAGCGCTCCATGCGCACCCACGTCGAAGCCATGCTCGCGTTCCATGCGCAGGGCATCCCCACCTTCGACTACGGCAACAACATCCGTCAGATGGCGAAGGACGAAGGCCTCACCAACGCGTTTGCATTCCCCGGCTTTGTGCCGGCGTATGTGCGTCCGTTGTTCTGCCGTGGCGTGGGCCCGTTCCGCTGGGTTGCACTGTCTGGCGATCCGGAAGATATCTACAAGACCGACCAGAAAGTGAAGGAGCTGATCCCCGACGACAAGCACCTGCACAACTGGTTGGACATGGCCAAAGAGCGCATCAACTTCCAGGGTTTACCTGCACGTATTTGCTGGGTCGGTCTCGGCGTTCGCCACAAGCTCGGCCTCGCCTTCAACGAGATGGTTCGCAACGGTGAGCTCAAAGCGCCCGTAGTGATCGGTCGCGATCACCTGGACTCCGGCTCCGTCGCCAGTCCCAACCGCGAAACCGAAGCCATGAAGGATGGCAGCGACGCGGTCAGCGACTGGCCGCTGCTCAACGCCATGCTCAACACCGCAGGCGGCGCTACGTGGGTATCACTCCATCACGGCGGTGGCGTCGGCATGGGTTACAGCCAGCACAGCGGCGTGGTCATCGTCTGCGACGGTAGCGAAGCCGCCGATAAGCGCCTGGCACGTGTGCTGTGGAACGACCCTGGTACCGGCGTGATGCGTCATGCGGATGCGGGGTATGACATTGCTATCGAGTGTGCGAAGGAGCAGGGGCTCAAGTTGCCGATGGTGTAACTATCCCTGCCATACAGCCCAGTGATATTGAGGGCTTAGGGTTTGTGTGCCATATTTGGCTCCGAATTTGGAGCCAAATATGGAAGTCATCCTGGCTGATGCGAGCATCAGTATCACTGAACTCAAGCGCAATCCAAGCGCAGTGATTGAAGCTGCCGATGGCGAGTCGGTCGCTATCCTGGTGCACAACAAGCCCAGTGCCTATCTTGTGCCTGCCGCCACCTACAAACGCCTGCTGGATCGGCTTGAAGATCTGGAACTAGCCGAACAAGTGCGTGCACGCGCCAAAGAGCGCAGGGTGAAGGTCAAGCTCGATGACCTATAGCCTGGAGTTTGTCGAGTCAGCGCTCAAGGAATGGCGCAAGCTTTCACCTAGTATCCGTGAGCAACTTAAAAACAAACTGCGTGAGCGGTTAACTAACCCGCACGTTGCTGCGGCTCGCCTGCATGGCATGCCAAACTGCTACAAGATCAAACTACGCAGCATCGGTTATCGGCTGGTCTATCAGGTGAATGACAAGGTAATTGTCGTCACTGTCATTGCGGTTGGTCGGCGCGACAAAGGGCTTGTCTATCTGTCGGCAAAAGGGCGTTCGAAGATCTGACTGGTTGGTTCAATAGGCCATCGAGCAAGATGACCTACTGCTTGGAACCTACAGTTGCATTTCGCCTATGCATGGGCTCCCCACTATCGATCCGCGCGGAGAGCTTTCGAGCTAAACGCGAACTATCTCCGTTGCTAGGCTACGAACTATTCAGTGACCCCATCAGTAACAGTTACGTGACTACGCCATGAGCCCCGTGCGCTTCCGATCAACCATCGAAATCAACAACATCAACCCCTACGTGCTCGTTAGTGCGGAGCACGCTGCCCAGCTGAAGGACGGCTGGCGCAAACCGATGCCAGTACGTATACGGGTAAACGGCAAGCCGGATACGCCGTGGTGCATCAATATGATGCCGGTCGGGGATGGCAGCTTTTACCTGTACTTGCACGGTGATGTGCGTAAGGCGTCTGGTACCAAGGTGGGTGATGTCGCTAGCGTGGAAGTGGTGTTTGACGACGCCTATCAAAGCGGCCCGGCGCACCCGATACCGCCGTGGTTTAGTGAGGCATTGGATGGCAATCCAGTCGCACGGCAGGCGTGGGATGCACTCATACCCAGTCGCCAAAAAGAGATCCTGCGCAATTTCGCGAGGCTCAAGTCACCCGAAGCACAAGCGCGTAATCTTCAGCTCGCCATGCATGTATTGTCGGGCAAGCCTGGGCGTTTCATGGCCCGCGACTGGAACGTTGCTAGTACCGATTCGTAGTCTTCAGCGCGCCGCCACGGTGTGTTCGGCACTGCCGAAACGTTCCAGCAGGAAATCGATCACGCTACGCAGCTTTGCTGTCGGGCGGCGATCCTGAGCGTAGATCAGATGCATCGGCGAAGGCATCAGCGACCAGTCCGGCAGCACAGGAAGTAGATGGCCAGCGGCGAGATCGTCGGCGAGCACGACTTCCGGCTGCAATACGATGCCCACGACATTCAATGCGGCGATGCGCAGCGCGTTGCCTTGGTTCGCGGTGAAGCGGCCCTGCACGGTGACGTTGCAGGTTTCGCCGTCGGGCCCGATCAGGCGCCAGTGGTTATGTCGCCGCCAATACGACAGGCCCAGGCAGGCGTGGGCACTCAATTGTTCGGGGTGTTCGGGCAGGCCATGGCGCGCCAGATAACTCGGTGCGGCGGCCAAGCGTCTGCGGTAGGGCTGGAGCGGTCGCGCTACCAGGCCGGGCTCGTCAATGTCGCCGATATAGATGCCTAACTCGAAACCCTCATCGACCAGGTTGGGTCGGCGGTTGTCCAGCGTCAGTTCGATACTGACGTCGGGATGGCAGTCCATATAGTCGGCCAGCACCGGTACCAGGCTATGGCTACCGAAGCTCACGGGGGCAATGAGTCGCAGCCGGCCGCGCGGACTGGCCTGCAGCTCCGACGCGCTGGCTTCGGCAAGTTCCACTTCGGCCAGTACATGCTTGCAGCGCTCGTAGTAGAGCTGGCCCACGTCGGAGAGTTGTTGTCGACGGGTGGTGCGATGAAGCAAGCGTGCGCCCAGCCGCTGTTCGATGGCGCGGATGTGCTTGGCGACCATGGTTGCAGAGACCTGGCTGATCTCGGCGGCGGCGCTGAAGCTGCCACTTTCCACGACGCGTACGAACATCTCCATGCTGGCTAGCTTGTTCACGATTAACAACCTATAGGTTCTGTATAGGTCAAATCATTACATGTTTATCAACGCTGGGGTGGCGCGCAACAATGGCGCACTGCCTCATTTCAGGGGCGTTTATCAGAGAGCTGTCATGCCTACTTTGCATCTCGAAATGCATCCTGGCCGTACGCTGGAACAGAAGCGCGCCTTTGTGCGTGAAGCGACCCGGGTTGCCGTGGAAACCTTGGCTTGCCCGCCGGAAAGTGTGGATATTGTGATTACCGAAGTGCCGCGCGAAGCCTGGGCCAAGGGCGGCAAGTTGGTATCGGACGCATGACGTCAGCAACCACTGGGGGTGTGGGATGAACGACAACAACGCGCCGTATCACGCGCATATCTATTACGTGCCTGAAGCGCGTGCCTTGGCCGAAGCGGTGCGTCTTCGCTTGATTCATCGGATGGAATCTCGCGACATTCCCCAGCTTCTATTCGTGGGACAGCTCAAAGACTACAAGGCTGGCCCGCATCCCATTCCGCAATTCGAGATTCATTACACGAAAGAAGCCCTGCCAACCATTCTTCATTTCATCGAGGATTCGGGGTTAACGGCGCTGGTTCATCCACTCACTGATGATGATCTGGCCGATCACACAAGCTTGGCTCACTGGATTGGAACACCGCTCGAACTCGATCTGAGTACGCTCGACCCGCCGGGCAAAAATCAGGGTGTCGCGCGTTTCGCGAAGTCGGATTTTTAAGGCAGGTGGAGCACGCCGCAGAGGGCGCAATGGCTATCGTGCTAAACCATTTGCCTACCCGGCTATCGAAAAATCTCTGCGGCCGCGAGCTATCGATAATTATCTGTAACTGCTTTTGGTGGCATGGGAATAAGCGCTGGATTTACACCATAAACAATTTGCAGCGTCGTATCCGATGGATTGTATTGATCGGTAACCACTTGAGGGCAGCGTCTGCAGATGGCCGGGCCTTCTTGCCGGAACCATCGACAATGCGGCCGGATGGAGCATTTAGGCAATGCATCGGTTACCTCTTGCAGCAGCTCAACACTACGCACAGCGAGCTGGCATGCTTCGTTCTTAAAGTGCGGGCACTTGCACCCTTGGCAGGGTGATGCAAAACGAAACACTTCGCTCGGGCCTACCGGCTCTGCCATCTTTAGGATGTCAGGGGTGACCGGTATGGCCCGATCCGTTGGAACGACGCGCGGGCCATCGGCATGGTCGGTTACCACGCCAATCAATACGGTGTTCTCCAGTGTGCCGGTAGAACTCGGGCACAAGAACTCACCGCCAGCCGTTGCTGCGCGCGCGCCTCGTTCTTGAGTCACGGCTTACGGTCCCTTGGCTTGTACAGCGTTGCCTACGGAGTGGATGCCATCCGCACCCTGTGTAATGGATACCTCAAACATATGCTGCGGTATTCCGCAGATGATGTGATGTATAGGGTAAACAAGCTCGTCCTTGACGGCGCTTGCTTTGTGTTTGCGTGCATTCAATGCAATGGCGACACCTTGTGCTGCGGCGATCGCGATGTCATTCGGACTGAGTTTTTCGGACATGAGTGTGCTCCTCAACCATGGGTTGATGTGTCGATATCAAGGCTGGCTATGATGGGTCGCTCGGATTTCAACAACAGGGAGTAAGACGCAGGCGTACATGTCTAGTCACGGAATGCGTGTGACTTTCATGCTGTGTCGAACATGCCCTCACTGAAAGCAAGGAACGCTAATGACTGCGGAGTATCACTGCTATGGACCCCCTCTAGCAGTGGAAGTGGAAGCAACTGCTGTCGCGACCTTTTGTAGACGTCGTTCTACGCCGGAACTTGTTTACGCTGCGTATAGGCCATATGAATCCAGGCATCACTCATCCAGCATGTGATGAGCTTTTCGGCAGGTACACCGTTCGCGAGTCATACCTATGCTGCCTGATACGGGTGCCGATCGGGTGTTGAACCTGCTGGCCGAACAACATACCGTTCGTTGACTCCAACAATGCAGGATGAGCCCGTGCCCTCTTTGTCTGACTTCCCGATCGCCACGCGCTGGCCAGCCCAGCACGCCGACCGCATCCAGCTGTATTCGTTGAATACGCCAAACGGAGTGAAGGTATCGATCATGCTCGAGGAGACGGGGCTCCCTTACGAGCCGCATCTGGTCGACATCATGCAGGATGAGAGTCACACGCCCGAGTTCCTATCGCTCAATCCCAACGGCAAGATTCCCGCGATCATCGATCCTGTTGGCCCCGGCGGTAAGCCGCTCGCGTTATTCGAATCGGGCGCGATTCTTATGTACCTGGCGGACAAGTCAGGCAAGTTCATGTCAACCGATCCGACATTGCGCTGGGAGACGATCCAGTGGGTGTTTTTCCAGATGGCATCGATCGGCCCCATGTTTGGCCAGGTGGGCTTCTTCAACAAGTTCGCCGGCAAGGCGATTGCTGACAAGCGCCCACTAGAACGCTACGTCGCGGAATCCAAGCGCCTCTTGGGCGTGCTCGATATGCGCCTTACTGGTCGAAACTGGATCATGGGCGATGACTACAGCATTGCCGACATCGCCACGATCGGCTGGGTCCGCAACCTCATTACGTTTTACGAGGCACGTGAGTTGGTGGCGTTCGACACGTTTGCCAACGTTGCCGCATGGCTCGAGCGCGGGCTGGCACGCCCAGCAGTTAAGCGCGGCCTGGAAATTCCCAAGCGGGCGTGAACCATCACGAGTGCTGCCACAGCATTGCCTCATCTTTTACGGTGAAAAGTCTGTATCGACAGCTACGGTGTGGCAGCGCACGCACAACGCGTGACGCTCTCTCATGGATGTTACAGAGGTGATCTTATGAATCGTCGAAGCCTGCTGAAGGGCGCCTTGATGGGGGCATCGGCACTCGTTCTTCGGCCTGCGTTTTCCTTCGCTGATGAAGCCCGAGATATTGGGGGCGGAGAGCATGCCGCGAAGTTTGCCGCGTTGGAGCGCCAATACGGTGGTCGACTGGGTGTATCCATTCTCGATACCGGTAAGGGGCATCGCATCGGGCATCGCGCCGATGAGCGTTTTCTGATGTGCAGTACATTCAAGCTGGTGCTGGTGGCCGCCGTGCTGGCGCGCGTCGATCACCGTATGGATCGATTGGATCGACGCATCGTCTTCGGGCCGGATGTTGTGTTGTCTTACGCACCGGTGACCAGCAAGCATGTGGGTGAGCCGGGTATGACCGTGGCAGAACTTTGCCAGGCAGCTATCACCTTGAGCGATAACACTGCCGCTAATTTGTTGTTGACGAGCGTGGGTGGCCCCGCTGCAGTGACGACTTGCCTGCGCCAAATCGGTGATCAGGTCACTCGCTTGGATCGCACCGAGCCGACGCTCAATGTGGGCAGTCCTGGAGATCTGCGCGATACCACCACGCCGAACGCGATGCTCGAAACCATGCGCACGCTGCTGCTGGGTACCGCGCTTTCCGAGGCTTCGTGCACGCAGTTAGCGGAATGGCTACGTGCCACCAGCACGGGCCTCGACAAATTACGTGCTGGTGTGCCGGCTGGCTGGATTGTTGGCGACAAGACGGGCTCGGGCAGTCACGGTGAAACTAACGACATTGCCATCATCTGGCCGCCGCAGCGCAAGCCGCTACTAGTGACCACCTACTATGCGGGATCGACGGCAGACGCGGCCGGGCGTAGCGCAGTGTTTGCGGAAGTGGGGCGCATCGCTGCGGCGATCTAGCGCATAAGGGGCATGCGGAGTGCGGGGCGTGAGAATTTACGCAAGCATCTCCGGTGTCGATTTGCCCCATGCTGGTTCGTCGTTGGAATAGGGCGCTGCTCATTCAAGCGCTTGGATTCGAAGACACGAATGAGACATCAAGCATCGGAGACTCCGCATGGATCACCAGATCGTATCCCGAGATGAATGGCTCAAACTCCGCACTGAGCTGCTGGCGCGAGAAAAGGCGTACACGCAATTGCACGATGAGCTGAGTGCAAAGCGGCGTGCATTGCCCTGGGTGAAGCTGGACAAGAATTACGTCTTCGATAGCCCCTCGGGAAAAGTAACGCTGGCCGAATTGTTCGATGGGCGGAGTCAGCTTTTCATCAAGCACTACATGATGGGACCAGGCCAAACGCACCCATGCGTGGGATGCGCATTTGAAGTCGATCACATCGAAGGCTTGCTTGTTCACCTAAAAAATCATGACGTGTCGTACGTGGCGATAGCGCGCGCACCGATTGATGAAGTTGAGGTATTACGCAAGCAGATGGGCTGGCATTTTCCCTTTGTGTCGTCTTATCACAGCGACTTCAACTACGACTTCAACGTGTCGTTCACTCCTGAACAGGTCACCGCAGGCAAGGCTTTCTACAACTTCCGCGAAACCAATCCAGGGATGGTGGATCTTTCCGGTGACAGCGTCTTCTACAAAGACGATATGGGCCAGATCTTTCATACGTATTCGACCTTTGGTCGTGGTGCCGAACAGTTTCTCGGAATTTATGGCTATCTCGACGTGATGCCGAAGGGCCGCAACGAGAATGGCCCTACCCATTCGTTGGGTGATTGGGTGCGCCCGCACAACATGTATGGCCAGGGAGGCATGGTGCAGAGCAATGGCCGCTATCATGCGGAAACCTGTACATGTTCAGCACATAGGAAGCTACAGACGGATGGTGAGTACGCTGCATAACCTGATCAGTGAGCTAGAGCAGGACCGTCTGTTGGATGAGCCGGGTCGACTACGCGAACGTACTGAAGTGCTTGATCGTCTCGATGCGTATTTTCCGGAGGATGTTGAGGTTGATGGCGGCGTAGAGCTCCATCATCGGGTCAGGGCTATCCAGGCACGACTGGAGGCGGTGAATCGTGAGCTCTATCGGGCCATTCGTCACGATATTGAGCGGGGTGTCGGACAAGAGCGGCTACTTCAATGGTCCACTGCATCAAGTCGCGATGAGCGTACGGCGGGTCAGGAGAGCGGCGAGCGCTACGACTATCTGGATGAATTGATCAGCGGCATTTTGCAGTTCGATGAGCCCGCCGACGGAGATGTCGAAGTGGCGGCAGAAATGGTGTTCTATCAGCCTACGCCGGCACGCGACATTTTCGATGTGATCCAGCGCGCTGAGCTCACGCCACGCGATGTGTTGATCGATCTTGGCTCGGGGCTTGGCCACGTTCCGCTGCTGGTGTCTATCTGCACCGGTGCACGCTGCATCGGGATCGAGCTTGAGGCTGCCTACACCGACTGCGCGCGACATAGTGCTGATGCGTTGAATCTGACCAACGTGACCTTTATTCAGCAGGATGCGCGCACGGCCGATTTTTCCAGCGGTACGGTGTTCTATTTGTATACGCCTTTCAGCGGCACCATTCTGCGTACGGTGCTGGATGCGCTATGTCGGGAAGCGGCCCAACGTACGATTCGCATCTGTACATTGGGTCCGTGCACCCCGACGGTCGCGAAGGAGCCGTGGCTCGAAGCCATCGGGCCCGTGCAAACAGATCGGATCGCGATCTTTCGTTCGCGCTCGTGAGTGAATTTCCGAGCCCGCTAAAGCCCGGTAGGTTGGATGGAGTAACGCGATACCCAACGTAGGAGGCGCCAGTGTTGGGATTCGCTTTGCTCATCGCCAACCTACGTTTCACGCTGCGCTGATCGCACAACAAATGGAGCGGAGCAGGCTAAATCGAAATCTGCCTGCCTAGATCCACCACCTGTCGTGCGGGGATGCGCAGGTAGTCCGTAACGCGTGTGCTATTGCGCATCATCATGCTGAATATCGCTTCTATCCAACGAGGTATCCCACGGCCATCATCGCGTGGAACGATTCTTTCCATGCTGATGAAATAGGTGAGCTTGAACGGATCGATGGGGCACTGGTG
>JBARCX010000344.1:0-5471 GCA_049794535.1 Rhodanobacter sp. | reverse complement strand
AGTGATCGGGGACGTCCCGGGGGTTATTTGATTGTCGGTGTAGTTGCTGCTGTCTCGCCCGCGCGTCACGTCCGTGCTCAATGTCCAGTCGCCCGGGAGATAGAACTTCAATCCCGGTGCAATCAGTAGCTCCGATGTTTTGGAGTCACTTTGATAGTAGTAACTGGGATAGCCATCCAGATTGGTCTCAGTCCGCACCGTGCTGATCGCATCCAGGGTGAATTCGGCAACGTCGCCAAGCGATTGGTGAAGGCTGAGCAGGCCACTCTTGAGCGTGCTGCCTGGATAAATGGTCTGGGGCTCTGCCATGTATTGCGTGTATGCGCGCTGGTCCGAGTAGATCGGGCTTTGATCTCCCTTCTCGAAGGTCGCAATCAGGCCGCCGCTATTCCAGGTGGTGCCCGCCGTCGCGTCGTACTCGTGGCTCATCATTCCACCATCTGCCGTGGAGCCGTAGCGAGTTCCCAGCGTCACGCCGTCGAAGTCGCGCTTGAGTATTACGTTGGCCACGCCGGCCACGGCATCGGAGCCGTAAATGGCCGATGCGCCGTCGGGCACCACCTCCAGCCTGTCCACGGCCGCGATCGGAATGGCCCCGATGTCGACTGCCTGCACGAAACCGTCGTAGGCCAGGCGGCGGCCGTTGAGCAGGGTCAGCGTCGCGTCTGGCCCAAGGCCACGCAGATCGAGCGCCGACCCCCCTGATAAATCCCCATTCGTAATGTCGCCACCGTTCGGGTTCGGGGTGACGCCGGGATTCTGTCCGCCGCGATAGTTCTGTGGAATGTCACGGATCACCTGGCCCAGATCGGTGAGTCCTTGTTGCTGAAAGTCGGTTTGATCGATGGTAATGGTCGGCGATGCCGTGACGCCTCCGCGGATGCGTGTTCCGGTCACCGACACCGTGCTGAGCGTCATGGCGTTCGGGTTACCCGCCGATGCATTGCTCGCGTTGGCAGGCTTCGGGTTGCCAGCCGGTTTCGCGGACGGCGCGGCGGCTTTACGAATGACGGCAGTATCGCCATTCACAAATTCGTAGGTCAATCCGGTTCCCGCCAATACTTTGTCGAGCGCTTGCCTTACGGTCAGATGCCCGGCGAAAGCCGTGGCCTTCTTGCCCTTCAGCAACGCGTCGTCGTAGATCACTTGGATACCGCTCTGCTGACTGATCGCATTGACTGCCTTGACCAGGCTCGTATCCGGTTGCGTGTAGTCGCGCGCTTGGTTCGTTTCCTGCGCGCGCACGTGGGTGGTCAGGAGCAGGCCGATGGCTGAAGCCAGATATACGCACCGGAAACGGCCGCAACGGCGGCGCCGCGCAAATACGATCATCGTTTTCCCCATAAGTTGGTGTGGCATCTGCGTGCAGCCGCCGCGATGGCACTCGCCTTTGTAGGGACGCCGGGAAAGCGTCGCACCCTACCGGCGCGACACGATGATTTCGTTGCCTTTGGTTTGAACCTTCACCGGCAGGACGTAAGGCAGGGCATTCGCCACCCCCAACACATCACCCAGGTGGAAGCTGCCGCTGAGTTCGAGTGTGCCGAGGGCCGGATCGGCCAGGCGCATCTTGCGCTGCGAGTATCGGTTGATCTCGGCTACGGCTTGCACCAGCGGTGTGGCATTGAACACTTGGTAGCCCCTGACCCAGCTGGTGAGCGCCTGCGCATCCACCTTCGATTGCGTCCAATGGCCGGTGCTTGCCGACCAGCTCGCCTGCTCGTCCGGTTGCAGTTGGACCTGCAGCTGGTTTTCAGGTGAGTCGATGCGGACCGATCCGCGCACAAGGGTGACGGCGAGTGCGTCGCTTTCGCGGTCGACCTGGAAACGTGTTCCGAGCACGGTGATCCGCCCGGCGCCGGCATCGACCACGAAGGGACGCCACGCGCTGTGCACCACGTCGAAAACCGCACGCCCCTGCAACAGGCGCACGTTTCGATGCCACCAGCCCATCTCTGTTTCCAGGCGTGCGCCCACGTCGAGGCGCACCTGGGTTCCATCCGGCAGGTGCACATCGCCACCATTGGCATCGGCGACGTATGTCTGTGGCCGGTAGCTCGCGACACTAAACACTACGGCGGCGATCACGAGACTCGCGGCCATCGCAACCACCGCCGCGCGCTGGAACCGGCGGCGCGCAAACCTTCGCCCGGCATGAACTGCAGGGATGGAACCCACTTCGATGCGCTCGTTTTCCGGAAGCAGCGCTTCGTCGGCAAAATCCGCCAACGCGCTTTCGTCAACCATCTCGCCCACTCGATCCCACAGCGCGCACGTTCTTTCCCATGCCGCCAGGTGGGCCGGGCTGGCAGCCAGCCATTGCTCGAACTCGGCCTGATCCGCGTCTTCGCCACCGAGACGCCGCGCAAACCATGCTTCCGCTTCGTCGAGCGCATGCGTCTGCAAGTTAATGCCTTGATTGACGCCGTTCACTTCGCCACCTCGATTGCGACTGCATGCCGTAAGGCACGCAGTGCCCTCGATATGTACTTTTCCACCATCTTCACGGAGATGCCGCAGAGCTGCGCGATCTGCGGATAGGTCTTGTGATGCGCTCGGCTCAGCATGAACACCTTGCGGCACTTGGGCGGCAACGCAGCCAGCGCTGTGCGGACCAGCATCAGTTCCTGCTGCGCTGTGACCATGCGTTCCTGTGAAGGTGACTCGCTCGCCAGTTCGAGATCGTCCAGGTCCTGTTGCCTGTCCATCTTGTGCGCGACACGCATGCGGTAATGACTAACGGCCAAGTTACCGGCTATGCGGTACAGCAGCGCTCGCCAGACTGCTGGCGGCCGTGAGTCGCCATAGCCGTAGCCCAACAACCTGACATAGCTTTCCTGCGCTATTTCCTCGGCATCCGCTTCGTTGGTGGTGCGGCCGCGCAGGAACGCGATCAGAGCAGGTCGATGCGCTTGGAAGAACGATTCGAAGTTGAGCGCAGGATCAACGACCGCCTGCTCCTCACCGGAGTCAGACGTGTGCACGAGATGCTTGCCACTTGGCGGACAGGCATTCGTCATCGTCTTTGGGGGCCGGTGATTCCGCAGCGAATGGGGATGGAGTCTCGCATCGCCTCCTTCGTCCGGCAAGCCGACCCATGCGATGTCTTGCTGGCTTTCCCTGGATGATGCGGGTGTTCCGTGAGACGTCGTCGGCCGCTCTGCGGCCGGCTGCCATCGCCGCTTGTGACGGTGCGTGGTGCTAAGCATGCGCGCCACGCGCATCCTGCATGGCCTTCAGTTGCTTCCAGTGTTCGTATTCGGGCGCTTTCGCCGGGTCCGGATCAACGTGGTCGCGCAGCCAAAAGTTCCACCAGTCGATGTGGGTCTGCAACGAGCGCCAGCGGTGCTGTGGCCGCATGGTCGAGTGCGGGGCGCTGTCGAAATACAGCATCTCGGTCGGCTCACCGAACGCACGCATGCGCTCGGCGATCTCCCCGTGGTAAACCAGCATCCACAAACTATGCGACTCGAACATCAGCGGTGTCTTGATCTGCTTCAATTCTCCGTCGGTGAAGGGCCGCATGCGGTCGGTGTATTCGGTCGCCCCGCCATCGACGTTGGTTGCTGCCGCGAAGCGGATGGGCGAATGCACCAGCAAATAGGTGGCGTAGAACCCGGCACGACTCCATCCGGAAAGGCCGATCCTTGACGGATCGATCAGCCCCTCTTTGTCGAGCTTCGCGATAACCGTCTGCACGTCGCGGAGCACCCGCCGCGGCTCTTCCGGAGTCTCGACTACATCAGCAACCGAAGGGTCGTGATAGTAGAGGACCATGAAACCTTGCCCGGCCAACATCTGGATCGCGTTACCACTGAGTTGTACGTTGGTCGCGTCCAGCAGATAAGGGTTGCTATGCGGCCACAACGCCGCGTCGTCGAGCAGCAGCACCAAGGGATAACGCTGGCCAGGGCGATAGCCCACGGGCTTGACCAGGAATCCGTCTGCGTCGGAACCGGTCGTCTTGCGCCAGTGGTAGGGCACGACCTCGCCAAGCGTCAGCTTGCGCAGCTGAGGATTCAGGTCCGTTAGCGACACCGGCCCGGACGCGCCCGGCGCGTAGACCGCCAATTCCGGTGCTTGCTTGAGCCCTTCCTGGACGCCGAGTATCACCTTCCCGTTGGTGGTTACCTGCCAACCCGGATAGAAGCCCTCGGCGTTGCCGATCGCTTCCGGCTTGCGCCATTGGCCATCCGTGCCGCAGTAGGTCATCGCGAAGTGATCGTCCTTGCCGCTCAGGATCAACCTCTTGCCGTCTGCCGCCCAGCCCAGCGGCTTCCAGTCTTTTGCCAGCCCCAAGGGCGTGAGCCGATGGGTGGCCAGGTCCATCTCGGCCCACGCCGGCGGTTGCTCCGGGTGGTCAGGAAAGAGGGTGTAGAGCAGCACGAACTGCCCATCGGTGGACCATAGCGGCGACCCGCTTTCATAGGTCTCGAACTGCGGACTGGGTGCATCGACCAGCGGCGTGATGCGGCCGGTATCCACGTCGATCTCGGCCACCTGGGGCGCGATACGAAGCGCGAATGCGTTCATGGATGACTGACGGTAGTACGCGTATCGCTCAGGATGGAGCGGATGTGTCGCGACCTGGTAGGGATACATCAGCACGTGCCTACCGGAAGGATCGGCGGACAGCGAGGCATACCCGAGCGTGGAATCGTCAGCGAGCGACAGGGGCGGAGCGACATCCGCCTTTGGGCCATCGTTCGGCTCGACGGGGCGGCTCTCGCGCGAGTCGTAAATCAGCTTGGGATTCGCACCCGGCAGGAAGTATTGGCGTATACCGTTCCAGCCACCCAATCGCGACAGCATCGCGCCGGCGGGAAACGAAGGCTGGTATTCCGGGAACAAGGATCTGTCCCACAGGAAGACCCCGTCCTCGTCGATCCGGTGCGCCGCCTGGTCCTGCGGAAAGGCCACCGCCGAATAAGCCAGCAGATTATCCTGCGGCCCGATCGCGAAGTTGCGTACCGAAGTCGCGTGGTGCGTCAATTGGCGATCCAGGCCCGTATCGAGATCGATCACATAGACCTGCGCGACGCCTTTGTCGTCCATACCCAGATAGGCCAGCGAGTGCCCATGGTCGACAAAGCTCAGTTGCTTGATGGGGCTTGCGTCAGCATCGATGCGGTCGCCGGAATAATCACGGGTGAGCAGCACCCTGGATTCGCGTATCGCCAGCGGCGCATCCAGCCGAATGAGCCGTAGCTCATAGACATTGGTGTTGCGACGCAAGTCTCCGTGCCAAGTGACGAATGCCGCGATGCTGCCGTCAGGTGAGATCGCGGCCACCGTTCCGTCCGTCGCGGATTGGTCCTGGATTCTGGTCATGCCGATGGCGTCGGAGACCGTGGCTACGCGCGAATCCGTCGCGCCAGCACCTTGCGCATAGATCGTATCCTCCGGCGCCGCGCCCACCCACATGGCCAGCATCGCCATTGGCAAAATGCATCGCAGTATCGATCCCATGA
>JBARCX010000343.1:0-6528 GCA_049794535.1 Rhodanobacter sp. | reverse complement strand
GCTCCTGAGTGGCCGCCAGGCGGAAGTGCGTGGCGCAGCGCCTGACTGGCCGTCAGGTCAAGCCATGCGCTATCGCTTGGCGGCCACTCAGGAGCAACCCCATCTTTAATAAATGCAGGGGCCGGGTCTGTTTGCACACATGCCTGCGTCATTACTCGATCATGTATCGACATACACTCACTCGTTCTTCCTTGTCCTGCGTGCAAACAGCTTCCGGCGCGGGCCACTCAGAGAGCATAAGCAGGCTCTACGTTTTCGTCCCGGTGGCGCGCATGCATTGATCGGTATCGACATCGACGAGCTCAACCGTGCCGATATCAATCTCGAAGATATGTTCGGCAGCAGCGCGCATCGCCTGCGCCAGCGCCTGCTGGAAACGCCGTGCCCTATGCAGCGGCTGGCACTACTGGAAGGTTGGCTGCTTCGCTTAGCCAGCGATCCGACACCCGACCCAGCGATTGCTTATGCCATCGCTGAGTTAGGCCGCACGCCGCAAGTGGCACGCATCGGCATAGTGCAACGCGAGACGAGTTACTCGGCCGCCCGCTTCAGCATTCTGTTTCGCCGTCATGTCGGCATGAGCCCCAAGCGCTATGCGAGGCTGCTGCGCTTCCGCGCCGTTGTCGCGCAAGCCCACCCACAACGCACCGTGGATTGGAGCCGAATCGCTGTCGATGGCGGCTATTACGATCAGGCGCACCTTAGTCATGAGTTCCGTGAATTCGCCGGCATCACACCTACCTCGTTCATGGCTATGCGCGGGCCGTATTCAAACCATATAGCGCTGGATGAATAGGCTGGATGAATAGCCTTGCGAAAAATCAGCCGCCTTACACGGATCGCAGCGCTCCGAGTGTTTCGCTACGATCCATGCGTTCCGCTCTTAGAGCCTGTTCAATGTCTCGGCAATTCAGCATCAAGGTGCACACGACGTAGATGGCACACTTCACGCTCATCATTCCGGCGCAGGCCGGAATCCAGTGGACTCAGTAATCAGAATATCGATAGCACTCATCTGCTGCAGGTTTCGTGGGTACGTTTTGTAACGATATCGCTCGACCCTAGCCTTGCGGCCACTGGATTCCGGCCTACGCCGGAATGACGAGCAAAACAATCGTGTCCCACGCGTGCCCCATGGCTCGATACGGAGACTTTGAGCAGGCTCTTACGACTGAATAGGTTTGATCGAGGTCACCGTGCTGGCCATGCCAGCGGGATGCAGCGTGAATTGCACCTTGTCGCCAACCTTCGCCACCTTCAATAGATCGGGCGACGCCACCTTGAACGGCATCGTCATCGCCGGCCAACCGATGGCGGTGATCGCTTCGTGCTGCAACGTGATGGTGCCTTTCACCGAGTCGATCGCCTTGATCACGCCCACGCCTTGGGCCTCTGCAGGTTTGGCCTCGTCGTGCATGCCGGGCATGTCGGGATCCATCTGTTGCGGACTGGCGAACGTCGGCGCGGCAATCAGTGTGCTGGTCAACGCCAGGATCTGAAGTGTCTTATTCATGGGTCAATGTCCTTGTGGGCTGTGAGGAAGTTTTCGCTTGCTCGGCTCTGCGCAAACGATGCAGAACGAGCTGACGGAAGGCGGCGGGGAGAACCACCATGGAGAGCAGCGGCGCGGTGAGCATGCCGCCCACCATGGGTGCAGCAATGCGCTGCATGACTTCGGAGCCAGCACCGTGGCCCAGAAGAATCGGAAATAAGCCGGCAAGGATGACGGCGACCGTCATCGCCTTGGGGCGCACACGTTGCACGGCGCCTTCACGAATCGCCGCATCGAGCGCATCCGCACCAGCCGCAGGATCGAGTGCGAGCTGTCGATCCCACGCATGGCGCAGGTACAACAACATCACCACACCGAATTCAGCCGCGACGCCACCGAGCGCAATAAAGCCGATCATCGTGGCCACCGACACCGCATGGCCCAGCAACCAAATCAGCCAGAGCCCGCCCACCAGGGCAAGCGGGACACTGGCCATGATCAAGGCCGCCTCGCTTGCGCGACGGAATACCGCGTAGATCAGCGCAAAAATAATGATCAACGCGGCCGGCACGACCAAGGTGAGACGACTCATCGCTCGCGCCAGATATTCGAACTGGCCGGACCAAGCCAGCGTCACGCCCGGCGGCAACGGCACCTGCTGCGCAACCGCATGTTGCAGATCGGCGACGACATCACCCAGATCGCGGCCAGCGGTGTCGATGTACACATAGGTAGCTAGCTGGCCGTTTTCGCTTTTCAGCATCGGTGGTCCGGCAACGATATGGATGTCGGCAATCTGCCCCAGCGTCAGCTGGGCACCGTTGGCGGCCACGATAGGCAATTGCGTGAGCGCCGTCAGCGAATCACGTTCCACGCGTGGATAGCGCACCACGATCGGATAGCGCTCGCGCCCCTCGATGGTCTGGTCAATGGGATCACCGCCAACGACAGTCGCGATCAGCGCTTGCACCTGTTGCTGTGTCAGCCCGTAACGCGCCGCGTCGGTGCGCCGAATACGGACGTCCATATAGCGACCGCTGGCTGCACGTTCGGCAATCGCCGAACTGACCCCTGGTACGCCGCGAGCCACCACCTCAATCTTGTCAGCCACGGCCTGCAAGGTACTTACGTCTGCGCCAAGCACCTTGATGCCGATCGGACTCTTGATGCCGGTGGCAAGCATATCGATGCGATTGCGGATCGGTGGCACGAACAGGTTCGTTAACCCGGGCACATGCACCGCCTGATCCAGCTCGACCTTGAGCTTGGCCATCGTCATACCGGGCCGCCACTGATCCTTCGGTTTGAAGGTGATCGTGGTCTCAAACATCTCTAGCGGTGCTGGATCGGTGGCCGTCTCAGCGCGACCGGCTTTGCCGAAAACGTGATCGACCTCCGGCACGGTCTTGATCATGCGGTCGGTGAGTTGCAGTAACTGCGAGGCTTTGCCCGCACTGAGTCCAGGCAGCGCCGTGGGCATATATAGCAACGTGCCTTCGTCCATCGGTGGCATGAATTCGCTGCCGAGTCGGCTGAGTGGCAACCATGCGGTGAGCAGCATGATGCCGGCGAGCATCAGTGTCGTTTTCGGATAGCGCAACACGGCATCCAGCACAGGCCGATATAGCGCGATCAGGCCGCGGTTGATTGGATTGTCGTGTTCGGCGCGGATCCGTCCGCGAATCAGGTAACCCATCAGCACCGGTACCACGGTCACTGCGAGTCCCGCTGCTGCGGCCATCGCATAGGTCTTGGTAAAAGCGAGTGGTTTGAACAGCCGGCCTTCCTGCGCCTCCAGTGCGAACACGGGTCCAAACGACAGCGCGATGATCAACAGGCTGACGAACAACGCCGGACCTACTTCGGCGGCGGACTCGGCGATCAGCGTCCAGCGCGTGGCGGCTTGCGGTTCCTCGCCATCGTTCGCATCGCACCAATGCTCCAGATGCTTGTGTGCGTTTTCGATCATCACCACCGCGGCATCGACCATCGCACCGATTGCGATGGCGATACCGCCGAGTGACATCAAGTTGGCTGACACGCCCTGCAGGTGCATCACGATAAAAGCGATCAGCACACCCAACGGTAAGGTGATCACCGCGACCAGCGCTGAGCGCAGATGCCCCAGGAACAACACGCAGACCAGTGCGACGACCAGGAACTCTTCCAGCAGCTTGCCCCAGACGTTTTCCACCGCGGCATCGATCAGTTGCGAGCGATCGTAGGTCGGCACGATCTCGACCCCGGCCGGCAAGCTGTGTTTGAGCTGATCGAGCTTGGCCTTCACAGCTTGAATCGCCGCTTTGGCATTCTTGCCGGTACGCAGCACGATCACGCCACCGGCAACTTCGCCTTGGCCATCCAATTCGGCTATGCCACGACGGAATGTCGGGCCGCGTCGTACCGTTGCCACGTCGTGCAGCAACACGGGCACGCCGTTCGCGTTCGTCATGAGTGGGACATTCTCAAAGTCTGCTTGGCTGCGCAGGTAGCCCTCGCTACGCACCATGAACTCGGCCTCGCCTTGTTCAATCACCGAACCGCCGTTCGCTCCATTGGCAGCACGAATCGCATCGACCAGTTGTGCAACCGTCACCCCTCGCGCAGCCAACGCCTGCGGGTCGGGAACGATCTGCCAGGCACGCTCCATACCACCCAGACTTGCCACCTCGGCAACATCCTGCACCGTCTTGAGCTGGTAGCGAAGAAACCAATCCTGCAGCGCGCGCAGCTGGCCAAGGTCATGCTTGCCAGTGCGATCGACCAATGCGTATTCGTAGATCCAACCCAGTCCTGTCGCATCCGGCCCGAGAGCGGGCGTAACACCGGCCGGGAGTCGATCACGCACTTGGCTCAGGTACTCCAGCACACGTGAGCGCGCCCAGTACAAGTCGGTGTGATCATCGAAAAGCACGTAGACGTAGGAGTCGCCGAAGAACGAATAACCACGCACCGTCGTGGCTCCCGGCACCGACAACATCGTGGTCGCCAAGGGATAGGTCACCTGATCCTCGACGACTTGCGGCGACTGGCCCGGCCAGGTCGTGCGAATGATCACTTGGGTGTCCGACAGATCCGGTAACGCATCGATCGGTGTATGCAAGGTCGAGAACACGCCGACAGCCGCCAGCACCAAAGCCACCAGCAACACGAACAGGCGATGCGTGATCGCCGCACGAATCAACGCGGCGATCATGGCCCGTCTCCCAGTCCGTCTCCTATGGGCATCGTGCTCGACATCGCCGGACTGGGGGTACTTGCAGCCGATGTCGGAACGCTTGTTCCCATGCGCTCCAGTGCACCGGACAAACTGGCTTCGGAGTCGATCAAGAATTGGCCGGATACGACGACCGATTCACCGCCATGCAACCCTTCCAAGATCGCGGTGTAGCCACCGGACGACCGACCGGTGCGCACCACCACCGGCCGAAAACGGCCTTCGTGGTCGGCCACGATCACGCGCGCCTGTTGACCGGTGGCGATCAACGCATCATCCGGTATTACCGGCACAGCCGCACCCAGCGCGGGCGTCAGCTCGACATGGACGAACATGCCTGGACTGAGCACACCATCGGGGTTGGCAAGCACGATCCTTGCGCGCTGTGTGCGCGTGACGGGATCGATATCCGGCAACAGCGCTTCGACCTGACTGTTAAACACGCGATCCGGCAGCGCATCGACGTGCACCACAGCCGGTGTGCCTGCGCGCACTGTGCCAGCGGAGGCTTGTGGCAAGGACGCCTCGACCCAGACGGTCGCCAAACCATTGATCGTCATCAGGGTCTGCCCCGCGCTTACGCGTTGACCGTCACGGACATCGAGCGTGGTGACCACCCCACCTTGCGGTGCATGCAGAGTGATCCCGCCACCGTGACCTACCGACTGCATATCCGCCGCGGACAGCCCGAGCACCTGAAGGCGTTGTCGTGCCGCGTCGCGCAAGTCCTTCGCATCCATCGATTGAACGTGCTGCAGCGCCTGATATTCCGCGACAGCGCTACTCCACTGCGGTGCAAGCAGTTCGGCTAGTGGTTCACCTGATGCGACCGCCGTATACGGTGCACGCACGTCGAGCTTGGCGATCACAGCATCAACGCGCGCACTCACCGTGATGGCTTGACGCAGGTCCCAGGTGATCGTACCCGGCACATGGATATCTCCACCGAGCACGCGACGTTCCACCGGTGCGGTACGTACGCCTAAGTTCTGCAGTGTCACCGGGTCGATCCGGACGCCATCCCTCGTCGCACCGGTATCGGCATACTTGGGCACCATCTGCATACCCATGGGCGACAGACCAGGTTTATCGAAGTGTTGGTCCGGCACCATCGTGTCGTACCAATAGAGCACCGTCGCATTCGTGGGTGCCTTCGATGGCGTGCTGGGCGCAGTGACTGTCTGCATCGGTCGTGATCGACTGCCTATTCCATACGCAATCCATGCTGTCAGCAGCAGTGCGACAACAAATAGCGAGATGAAAAGCGTGCGCTTCATGGCGTGCTCCCTTCGGGCAGCAGATAAGCCAATGCCGCCCAAGCGAGACCGTAGGTGGTCTGCATACGGGCGTAGTCGGTGTGGTGTGCGATCTCATCGCGGCGTGCCGCTAGCAGCGGCTGGATATCTCCACCGCTGCGGTATGCCGCCAGTGCGAGGGCGGAACGATCGTTCGCCAGTGGCAGTAGTGCATCGCGGTGTCGGCGTACCTGTTGACCCAAGGCCTGCCATTGCGCCCACGCCGCTTCGACGGCGTCGGTCTGCTGACGGCGGGCATCGTCATGTTCGGCACGTACCGCATCCAGATCGGCAGCCCGGGCGGAAATGCCGCGGTCTTGTCGGTTGCGGGTGAAGAGCGGCAAGCTCACGCCCACCTGCAGCGACACCATGTCGGACAGCCCCCGCACACGGGAGCCATAGTTAAGGCCCACACTCCACTCAGGATGCTTGTCGGCCTGTGCAACGGCGAGAGCCGCCTCCGCGGCCTGCTCTCGAGCAGGCCATCCCAGCAAATTGCCTTGGCGATCGACGCTAGCCAGCAA
>JBARCX010000342.1:0-27434 GCA_049794535.1 Rhodanobacter sp. | reverse complement strand
TTGGTGGGAGTTATCCTCGCCTGATGGCAAGCGGCCGTGCCTTAGCAGCCCCGCGACACCGTCTATCGTCAGACCATGATTGCGCTGAAACGCTTGCACGGCCTCACCGGTTCGCCGGCCATAGTCGCCATCTGCAACGAGTGCTCGGCCGTGTGCATCGGTATAGCCAAGAGTGTTGAGGGCACCTTGTAGACGCCGTGTAGTGAAAGCCAGGAGCGCTTGATGTGCGGGCGCTACTGGTCCACGTAGAACGGATCCAGTCGATAGGGAAATGGGAATGTTTATACCGTGCTTGGCAAGCAACTCTTCGTGAACAGCCAGCGCAATAAGTTCGCCCTTCTCCTCTTGAGCACGACTCAGCAAGTCTGGCCACCATCCTTGTGAACTTTTGAATAGCTCTTCGTTGTGCGCAATTTTGTAATCCTGCACGGCACCCACAATATCCATATCAGACAGCGTGGATAGGTCACAGCCCTTCCCGAATGCTTCATCCAGCCCTCGCTGCACAATGGTGCTTCGACCACCGAACTGCACTGAAGTACTCCACAGCGCATCCTGCACGGCTCTGCCACGGTCAGACATGTCAATGCCAGCACTCCTGAGTTTCGCCACCTGCACTTCGTAGTGAGCACGCTGGATGAAATCATGCTGATCTTGTCCAAACCCGGGATCGGTAGTGGCGAGTTCGCGCCACTTGGCATTAAAGGCTGGTGTTACCTGCTCCAGTCCCTTGAAATCATCTTTGTAACGGGACTGACTCAAGTACTCGTGAAGCGTGCCCATTGCGCTAGAGAGTTGGTACGTTCCGTAAGAGGCACCACCGTGATCTCCCTTTCCCGTGGAAATGACAGCCACCCCTCGACCACCGCTCTCATGCTTTGCCGAGGTCTGCCCTAAATGCCAATCATCAATCCAGCGCTTAGCTTCTTTTATGTTGTCCATACGTCACACGCTCCATTTCATTAGCCTTGTCGTATGAGCAACGACTCAAGCTCGTTGGCACGCTGCACTGTTCTATCCAGCTTGCACGCCATAACCATCAACATTTCTGCCGTTCCGCCCTTTATGTCATCGTCAACTTCGCATGCCTTGCCCAAGCCAACCAGCCACTTCCGCTGCTCATTCCGAAGCGACTCCCACGCAGTTGATGGAAGAACTTGATGCAAACGCTTATAGGCATTATTCAACCGCTTACCTTGGTACTCGAACTCCTCACTTCCACAATTCATTAATTCGACGGTCACGCCGTGTGACGCTCTACTGCACAACTCAAATGATGGTCTATATCCCGGTGTTACCTGCTGATCGGTAGCAACCAGCGTTCCTGTTGCCACCACCCCCAAGGCCGCAGCCATCGCCACGTGACTCAACTTCATCGTTTCACCCTCTTCGCTCTCTCGATTCACATTTTCAAATGGCACATCGTGTCGCCATAACTTTGGCTTGCGCTTGGGAGTCGTCGGCAACCCGCCGGGCGGCATCGGCCCCAGTTCGCGCACAGTGCGTTCGTTGATGATCGCCACATCCCGTAGCAACTGCGGGTCATATAACGGATCGGGCGTGGCTAGCTTGTGCATCGGTATCAACGACGAGGCGCGTGCACCTTCTCCGTGATGTGCATCCGCGCCTTCCAGCTTGCCTTGCGGGTCTGTCATAGCGCCTCCTTACTGGTGGTTTTGCCGCTGCGCGTGGGGCTGATGACGATGACGTGCTGCGCGCCAACCAACCACAGGTAGTGGCCTTGGTATGTGCCGATGAGGATGCCTTGCGGGGTCTGCGTGAGCAGCCCGGTTTTTCAGATCGGCCAATGTGACAAAGCGGGCATCGCCGTGTAGTGATTCGGACTTGCGCTTGAATGGCGGAATCAACACGCCGGCCCAGGCCTGCGGCTGGTAGCACAAGCCGAGCAAGAGCAGCACGAGATAGTTGGAGAGGAACCCACCTCCCGCTAAAACCTTGAGCAACAACGTCAATGCAAAAACTAGCTTGCCCGTGCTCATTGCTTCGCACTCCTTGCGTGAATCTCCATGACCCTGCACGTTCGATGCTGGTGCAATCCTTCCCTTCGTGTCAATTCAGGTCACCGGTAGCACTGTGTCTTGGCAGGTCTCGTTAATCGCCTTAAAGCAACTCACCCCTATAAACCTGTTAAAGACCCCCGTGCGGCCCGCGCTGAACGCTGCTTGCATGCAGGACTAAGGAAGAGCGAGTGCGAGTACATCCGTACACAACCAAGTGACAACGCCGTCATATACGCCAACAGATCCGGCCGCGCGCGTCCATGGATGGACTCGGCTTTGCGGAGCGAGGAAGGGTTACATCCGTCGGTTGGCAAACCCGCCACCTACCCTCACATCGACATAACGCTCGCTACGCGGCAATAGACGTTCCCCACCCCACACATAAGGAATATCCATGGAATACAGACAGCTCGGTCGATCCGGTTTTCGCGTGCCTGCGATCAGCTTCGGCACCGGTACGTTCGGCGGCAAAGGCGAGTTTTTCAAGGAATGGGGTAACACTGAAGTCGATGAAGCGAAGCGACTGATCGATGTCTGCCTCGATGCAGGCGTAACCCTGTTCGATAGCGCCGATATCTATTCGGATGGCCGCTCCGAAGAAGTACTCGGGGCAGCGCTCAAAGGACGTCGTCACCAAGCACTGATCTCCACCAAGGCGACATTCCGCTCGGGCGATGGCCCGAACGATGTCGGCTCGTCACGCTTCCATTTGATCGAAGCGGTCGACGCTTCGCTGAAGCGCTTGCAGACCGATCACATCGATCTGTTCCAGTTGCACGGCTTCGACGCGATGACGCCGGTGGAAGAAACACTCTCCGCACTCGATGACCTGATCCGCGCGGGCAAGATCCGCTACATCGGCTGTTCCAATTTTTCCGGCTGGCATCTGATGAAGTCGTTGGCCGCGGCAGACCGCCACAACCTACCGCGCTACATCGCACACCAAGCGTATTACTCGTTGATCGGTCGCGACTACGAGTGGGAGCTGATGCCGCTGGGTATCGATCAAGGTGTGGGTGCCGTGGTGTGGAGTCCGCTCGGCTGGGGCCGCCTCACCGGCAAAATTCGACGCGGCCAGCCGCTACCGGAAAGCAGCCGCCTGCATAAAACCAGCTATGCCGGCCCGCCTGTTGATGACGACTATCTCTACAACGTCGTCGATGCGCTTGATGCCATCGCTGCCGAAACCGGCAAGACCGTGCCACAAGTGGCGTTGAACTGGCTACTGCAGCGCCCGACCGTTTCCACGGTTGTCATTGGTGCACGCAATGAGGAACAGCTACGCCAGAACCTCGGTGCTATCGGCTGGAATCTGACGACGGAACAAGTGGCAAAACTCGACGCTGCCAGCAAACCGATCAAGGCATATCCGTATTGGCATCAAGCGGGGTTTGGCGAGCGTAATCCGTCACCCGTCGGTGAATAAATATGGATGAATAACTAAGAGTCACCGATGGTCTTCAATGGTCCGCGCCAGTAACTCCGCTTGCACGCGACACAGGAAGCGAGCAGACCCGTCGCGGAGCATTAAGCCGCATCGCACATCACGAAATACAAGACCGCCTAACGGAAAATTTAGACCGGCAAATACCTGCGATTCAGCGACATGTCCGCTGGCTTAAGCGCACTTTGAGAATTCAGCAAGCAGTAGGGAAGCAGCCTCTAGCGTGGTCTCCGTCGGGATTCACTCAGTCACGACATCCCCCAGTCGGAGATCTACCCCATGCGTAAGATCATGCTTTCTACCCTCATCGTTACTGCCTCGGCTCTGGCCATTCCCGCCTTCGCACAGGACACCACCGCCAGCACGCCGCCCGCGAGCACGGCCACGCAGGACGTGTCCAAGACCGTGGAAAAGCCCGCCGGAACCGCAGCGACTGCCCCGAAGGAAGTGACCAGCGACACCACGAAAGCAACGCATACCGCTCACAAGGCAAAGCATGCTGGCCACAAGGCCACTGAGAAAGCGAAGTCCGCTACCAGCGAAACGTCCAGCAGCACTGACGCAACGAGCGGCGGCCACTAAGCCACTTCGCACATTAGCGCTACGCCAATGACAAACCCCGGGAGGTAACTCCCGGGGTTTGTTTTATGAAAACCAAAGATTAAAGCGGTGACATCAACTCATCGACGTGTGTCTCAGACTTCAATTTGCATGGCACGCTTTCGATGCACTCATCGCGCATCGATCCATAGTCAGCCATGACGACCAGCCTATATTCCGCCCTACATGCCGGGACTAGCATCGTGCCTCTGCCTATCCCCGGATGGAGTACGCCATCGTGAAGCCGTATCCGCTGATCGCTGTGATGCTGTTATCTGCAGGTTCCGTCCATGCCAAGGTACCCACAGGCGATGATTATCTGACGCCAAACTTCAACACGGGTCAGACCTATAGCAACGTGTTTTCCATCTTGCGTTCGATCAAAACGGACGGCTACGACGAATACGCCCATCGCAATGGCGGCTCGGCCGACTACACCCTGCTTTCGACCAACGCCCATGCCTGGCAACTCGGCTCCAACTGGCGCTATGACGGGCAGCCAGCAGGACATGGTGCATCGGAATTGCGCGATGGCGGTCGCACCTATTGCCCGGTGGATAGCCATGCCAAAAATGCATGCCAGCCTTACCTGGAAGGTAGTGGCCTGGTTTACAACCCAACCTTATGGGGCGTTGCACCAAAGCAACTCACCGAGGGCATGCATTGGAAAGTCGACCTGAAGCAAGCATGGGAGCTCGGTGGCAAGAACGGTACGGAGACAGTCACCGTTATCAGTGTCGATCCACTAACGAGTACCGCCACCCTGATGCGCGAAGGAACCGGTGAAGGCTTTTTCTCGGAAAGCGATGCAAGCACGATTCAACTGAGTCACAACGGCCAGACCGAATCGTTCGACCTCACTCCCGGCGCCTCGCACTGGAAGGGCTACACCACCTTCATCAAAGGCATCGTTTTCAGCGATGAGTTACAGGTAACGCGCAACGATGTGCTGCGTAACAAAGATGGCAAGACAGTGAGCGCAACCGAGCGGCGCATCATGCTGCTTAACGCGGCACCCTTTCCAACGCTGTAAGCCCATTCGCACATCGCCAAAAAAAAAACCCCGCTTGCGCGGGGTTTTCCGTATTGCGTGCAGCGATGATGCGGGACTTAGAAGTCCATACCGCCCATGCCACCCATGCCGCCCGGCGCGCCGCCGTGCGAATGGCCTTCGTCCTTCTTCGGCACTTCGGCAACCACCGCTTCGACGGTGATCAACAGACCAGCCACCGAGGCAGCGTGCTGCAGAGCCGTACGGGTCACCTTGGTCGGATCCAGGATGCCCATGGCAACCATGTCACCGAACTCGCCGGTAGCGGCGTTGTAGCCGAAGTTACCCTTGCCTTCCTTCACCTTGTTAAGGATGACGGACGGCTCTTCGCCAGCGTTGGCGACGATGGCGCGCAGCGGCGCCTCAAGTGCACGACGGGTGATTGCGATACCCAGGTCCTGATCGGTGTTGTCACCCTTCAGGCCTTCAACCGCTGCCAGCGAGCGGATCAGCGCAACGCCACCGCCCGGGACCACGCCTTCTTCGACGGCTGCGCGGGTTGCGTGCAGGGCGTCTTCAACGCGGGCCTTCTTTTCCTTCATTTCGATCTCGGTGCCAGCACCGACCTTGATCACTGCCACGCCGCCGGCCAGCTTGGCCACGCGCTCTTGCAGCTTCTCGCGGTCGTAGTCCGAAGAGGTCTCTTCGATCTGCGCCTTGATCTGACCGATGCGCGACTGGATGCGGGCAGCTTCGCCGGCACCGTCGATGATCGTGGTGTTTTCCTTGGTGATGACGACGCGCTTGGCACGACCCAGATCGTTGATCGTGGTCTTTTCCAGCGAGAGGCCAACTTCTTCGGAAACAACCTGGCCATTGGTCAGGATCGCGATGTCTTCCAGAATCGCCTTGCGACGGTCACCGAAGCCCGGCGCCTTCACAGCAGCAACCTTGACGATGCCGCGGATGGTGTTGACCACCAGGGTAGCCAGCGCCTCGCCTTCCACTTCCTCGGCAACGATCAGCAGCGGCTTGCCAGCCTTGGCGACGGCTTCCAGCACCGGCAGCAGCTCGCGAACGTTGGAGACCTTCTTGTCGTGGATCAGGATGTACGGGTCATCCAGCTCAACCTGCTGCGAAGCCTGGTTGTTGATGAAGTACGGCGACAGGTAGCCGCGGTCGAACTGCATACCTTCGACGACGTCGAGCTCATTCTCGAGACCCGAACCTTCCTCGACCGTGATCACGCCTTCCTTACCAACCTTCTTCATCGCGGTAGCGATGATGTCGCCGATGTTGACGTCGGAGTTAGCCGAGATCGTGCCGACCTGGGCGATGGCCTTGTCGTCAGCGGTCGGGTTGGAGAGCTTCTTCAGCTCACCGACGGCGGCGGCAACAGCCTTGTCGATACCGCGCTTCAGATCCATCGGGTTGATGCCAGCGGCAACAGCCTTGAGGCCTTCCTGAACGAACGCCTGAGCCAGCACGGTAGCCGTGGTGGTGCCGTCGCCAGCAACGTCGGAGGTCTTGGAAGCGGCTTCCTTGACGATCTGCGCGCCAATGTTCTCGTACTTGTCAGCCAGCTCGATCTCCTTAGCGACGGACACGCCGTCCTTGGTGATCGTCGGGGCGCCGAAGCTCTTCTCGAGCACGACGTTGCGGCCCTTCGGGCCCAGGGTGACCTTGACCGCGTTGGCCAGGGTGTTCACACCCTTAAGGATGCGGGCGCGGGCGTCTTCGCCGAAGCGGACTTCTTTAGCTGCCATGATTTTTTTGCCTCAAAAAAATTGAATAGGTACGGTTCTGTCGTTCTGAAAGCGGTACAAGAAGGAGCCAAAGGCGACTGGCGTGCGCGCTCTTGATCGCGCTCAGCGAGTCGCGGCCCCTCAGTGCTTAGCCTTCGATCACAGCCACAATGTCGTCTTCCTTCAGGAAGACCAGCTCTTCGCCGTCGATCTTGATTTCCTGGCCGGCATACTTGCCGAACAGCACGGTGTCGCCTTCCTTCAGCGACATCGGGCGCACCTTGCCGTCGGTCATGATCAGACCGGTGCCGGCGGCGACAACCTTGCCGCGGGTCGGCTTTTCGGTGGCGCTATCGGGAATGACGATGCCGCCAGCGGAAACGCGCTCTTCTTCGAGACGCTTGACGATGACGCGATCGTGCAGCGGACGCAGCTTGCTCATGGATGGCTCCAGTTATGGATTGAGGTTGAACAAAAGAGGTGTGTGCCCCGGACCGGCGTCTTGCTAGCACTCGGGGTAAACGAGTGCTAATTCTAACGACGCAGAACGCCCCTGCAAGGGGGTGCCGATCCGCTGGCCTGAAGCTGAGATGGGGCAGCGCCCTGGGCTTTCAAGGCCCGGACCCAAAGGCCGGGTGATCAAGAACCGTGCGCTGCTAGGCTGCCCGATCATCCCTGCCGATGACTGCCTGCCATGCCCGACCCCATCCTGCTCTGCTATTGCACCTGCCCCGATGCTGACAGCGCTCAAAAACTGGCCGAAACCCTGGTCAGCGAGGCACTGGCAGCCTGCGTGAACCGGCTGCCCGGCGTGGTTTCCTCCTATCGCTGGCAGGGCAAGCTTTGTACGGACAGCGAGGAGCTACTACTGATCAAGACCACGACCGGACGCTTCGAGGCACTCAAATCCCGGCTACTGGAGCTACACCCCTACGAGCTGCCGGAGCTAATGGCCGTGCCCGTGGAACGTGGTCATGACGCCTACCTGGATTGGGTTCGGGCCGGCAGCGACGACTAACCCTGACGACAGGCGTGCTCCGTTTCCACACGGCCGCGGCGCCCGCACCCGCTGTCGCCGCAGAAAAAACATAATCGAAAGCTGCGCCATAATCCCCTTTCGCCTGAGCCAAATCCCAGGCATCCCCGATGCTGGAGTTGCAATGCGTTCCATCCACCCTGGCCGCGTGGCCATGCGTCTCCCGATCTTGCTTGGTCTGCTGTTCGGCCTGTTCTTCGCCATGTCGCCGGCTTTCGCGCAAGACACGAGCGACCTGCTGCCGGTCACCGAGGCCTACAAGCTCAGCGCCGACGCCGCCACACCCGGCGTGGTGAAACTGCACTGGGTGATTGCGCAGGACTACTACCTCTACCGTGGCCGCATGAAGTTCACCGGCGGCGATGGCGTAACGCTTGGTACGGCACAGCTTCCGGATGGGGAGAAACACCACGACCCGTATCTCGGCGACGTGGAGACTTACCACCACTCGATCGATGCCAGCATCCCCTATACCTTGGCGCCAGGAACCACGCGGCTTCGCTTGAGCGTGCGCTACCAGGGCTGCCACGAAGTCGAGCCCAAGGTCTGCTATCCACCGAACACCGAGCAACTTGATTTGCCATTGCCGGCAGGTGCGACTGCGGCGATGGGAGCAACAGACGGCGCCCCGACGACAAATTCGCCTGTAGGCACCAATCCGCTCAGGGCCGCCCTCCAGCAGGTGGGCAGCTCACCGAACAACGGCACGAGTGGCGCTCCGCTCCCAGCCGACCAGGCATTTCGCTTCGAAGCTTTAGCACAGGATCCGCACCACCTGCTGCTGCGCTGGACGATGCCCAAGGGCTATTACCTGTATCGCGACCAGACCTCGCTGTACCTGAAAGACGCCGATGGCCTGAGCCTGGATAAACCGGTATGGCCAGCGGGCGTAACGCACCCGGATCCGCACTTCGGCGAAGTCACGGTGTATTTCGACCAGGTGGAATTGCCGGTAACGGTGAGCGGCGATCTCGGCAACCACAAACACTTGAAGCTGTTGGCGAACTTCCAGGGCTGCCAGGACGGCGGCCTGTGCTATCCGCTGATGACGCGCGATGTCGCTATCGATCTCATCGGCGGCAGCGTTGCTACCGGTGCGGCGACATCCACCGCGCCGGAACTGCCACCCAGCACAACAAATACGGCCGCACCAGACACCGCCGCTCCCAGTCCACTCGGCACCAGTCTGTTCGCTGCGCTGTTACTCGCACTCGGTGGCGGCCTGGTACTGAACCTGATGCCGTGCGTATTACCGGTGCTGTCGATCAAAGCCGTCGGCCTGCTGGAGAGCGGCGAAAACCCAGCACGCATACGGCGACATGCCTTGGCCTATACCGCCGGCGTGCTGTGCTCGTTCGCGGCGATCGGCCTCGGCATTGTGGCGTTGCGCGAGGCTGGTCATGCGTTGGGCTGGGGCTCGCAGTTGCAACAGCCGCTGCTGGTGAGCGTGTTGGCATGCGTGATCTTTGCCGTGGGACTGTCGATGTCCGGCGTGGTGCAATTCGGTGCATCGCTCGGCAACACCGGTAGCTCACTGGCCAATCGTTCTGGTCCAGCGGGCGATTTCTTCACCGGCGTGCTGGCGGTGGTGGTGGCCAGCCCATGCACAGCACCGTTCATGGGTAGTGCACTGGCCTATGCCTTTGCGGCACCGATGCTTTCGGCGCTACTGGTGTTCCTCGCATTGGGCATCGGCTTGGCGTTGCCATTCCTGCTGATTGGCTTTGTACCTGCCTTGGCGCGACTCCTGCCGCGCCCCGGCCGCTGGATGGAAACGCTGAAACAGGTACTCGCATTCCCGATGTACCTCACAGCGGCGTGGCTGATCTGGGTATTGGCGCATCAGCGCGGAGCCGATGCGGTGGGTCTGGCACTGGTGGCCATGGTGCTGCTGGCGATGACCCTGTGGTGGTTCGAGCGCAGCCGGTCGCGCGGCGTAGTCAGCCAAGCGCTCGTGGTGGTGCTGGCACTGCTGACCATCGCACCGCTGTATTACCTCGCCCGCCTCCCCTCGCCGGCCCTGGCTACCAGCACGCAAGACGGCGTGGTCGCCTTTAGCCCCGCGAAACTGGCCGAACTGCGCGCCTCGGGCACACCCGTGTTTGTCGACATGACGGCCGACTGGTGCATCACCTGCAAGGCAAACGAGCACACCGTGCTCGACACCGATGCGTTTCAGGCCCTGCTCAAGCGCACCGGCACGGTTTATATGAAAGGTGATTGGACGAACGAAGACCCCGCGATCACCGCGTTCCTGCAGCAATACCACTCACCCGGCGTACCGCTCTACGTGGTGTTTCCCAAAAATGGGGGCGCTGGCGCGCAACTACCGACCGTGCTGACAACGTCGTTGGTCGAACAGGCTCTGACCGAGGCGGCACGCTAAGTGTTCACTCGACAAACCTGGCTGATCCTCGCACTCGCCGTGATCGCCGCCGCATTCGGCGCCTGGCTGCAGCATCGAAGCCAGCTTGCCCATGTGCCAGCCGGGGTAACGGTCGCGAACGTCGGCGATCTGCAGCCCGATCCCGCACTACAGGATTTGGACGGCCACCCGCATCGCATCTCGGACTACCGTGGCCGCCGTGTGCTGCTGAACTTCTGGGCTAGCTGGTGCGGCCCGTGCCTGGACGAAATGCCTGCACTGGCACAAGCACAGGCGAAGTTCGGCGAACAGGGCTCGATCGTCATCGGTATCGCGATGGATGACCCCGCCAAAGCGCGCGCCTTCCTTGCCGCCCACCCGGTGAATTACCCGATCCTGCTGGGTCAGTTGGCATCGCCCAGCACCACGCTACTTTTTGGCGATACCGCTGAAGTATTGCCCTTCAGTGTGCTGCTGGACGGTGATGGCCGCATCCTGGCCATTCAGCAGGGCACGCTCAACGCGACACAGCTGCAGGCTTGGCTCGCTCCAACGAGCGGGCATTGACGCGACTTCGCGGCAACATACTTCGACGCACGGTTTAACACTCACTTCTCCTTCAAACATCGTCGATCTGCGCCGAACTAGACAACTTTGACCTGTGCGAGCACACTGCGCACGTTCCGGAGTCCCCGGCGCTGTCCAAGGTTGATGCGTGGCGAAGATCCTGGTCCTGCACGGACCCAATCTCAATCTGCTGGGCTCTCGCGAACCGGAGATCTACGGCCGCGACACGCTGGCCGATATCAACAATCGCCTCGCCGAACGAGCACAGGCGGCGGGACATGAGCTGGGCTGGTACCAGTCCAATGCCGAGCACGAACTGATCGGGCGCATCCACCAGGCTCGCGATGAGCAGGTGGCGCTGATTCTGTTCAATCCCGGCGCGTTCACCCACACCAGCATCGCCCTGCGCGATGCGCTGGCCGCGGTAACGATCCCCTTTATCGAAGTGCACCTATCCAACGTGCATGCCCGCGAACCGTTTCGGCGGCACTCGTATCTGGCAGACATCGCCATCGGCGTGATCTGCGGTTTCGGTAGCGACAGCTATCGGCTGGCGCTGGAGGCTGCGATCAGCCGACTGGCGACGGCGGCACCTGCTGCCCCGTAACTCTCTCAACTCAACTTATCCCGGCCGCCTACCGGCGGTACCCAAGACAAAGGTTAGTCCCATGGATTTGCGCAAGATCAAAAAACTGATCGACCTGCTCGAGGAGTCCAACCTCGCCGAACTTGAGATCAAGGAAGGCGAGGAAGTCGTACGCCTGTCTCGCGTCCCCAAGGGCACCGTGACCATGGCTCCTGCGCCGATGCACCACATGCCCGCACCCGTGGCCGCACCGGTCGCCGCCGCTCCGGCCGTGGTCGAAGCGCCCGCCGCTCCTGCCCTGCCCGCAGGCCATGTGGTGAAAGCGCCGATGGTCGGCACGTTCTACGCCTCCTCCACGCCGGGTTCCCCTGCCTTCGTCAAGGTTGGCCAGCAAGTGAAGGCCGGTGAAACGCTGGGCATCATCGAGGCGATGAAGATGTTCAACCAGATCGAGGCCGACGTGGCCGGCACCGTGCAGGCCATCCTGGTCGAGAACGGTCAGCCGGTCGAATTCGACGAGCCGATGTTCGTGATCGCCTGAGCGGCCCGCGACCATGCCTAAACTCGAGAAAGTCGTCATCGCCAATCGCGGCGAAATCGCCCTGCGCGTGCTGCGCGCCTGCCACAGTCTGGGTATCAAGACCGTGGCAGTGCACTCCACCGTAGACCGCAACCTGAAGCATGTCGGCCTCGCCGACGAGTCGGTGTGCATCGGCCCCGGCCCTTCTGTCGACAGCTACCTCAATATTCCGCGCATCATCGCGGCGGCAGAAATTACCGACGCCAATGCGATCCACCCTGGCTACGGTTTCCTGTCCGAGCGTGCTGATTTCGCCGAGCAGGTGGAGCAGTCCGGCTTCATCTTCATCGGCCCCACCGCCGAAGTGATCCGCCTGATGGGCGATAAGGTCCAAGCGATCCGCGCGATGAAGGCAGCGGGCGTGCCTTGCGTGCCCGGCTCCGGTGGTCCGCTTGGCGACAACGTCGAAGAAAATATTCGCATTGCGCGAGACATCGGCTATCCGGTGATCATCAAAGCCTCCGGCGGCGGCGGCGGTCGCGGTATGCGCGTGGTGCGTACCGAGGCCCATCTGGGCAACGCCATCACCATGACCAAGCAGGAGGCCAAGGCGGCCTTCGGCAACGATCAGGTGTACATGGAGAAATTCCTGGAGAACCCACGTCACGTGGAGATCCAGGTGCTGGCCGACGGCCAGGGCAACGCCATCCATCTGGGCGAGCGCGACTGCTCCATGCAGCGCCGCCACCAGAAGGTGGTGGAAGAAGCCCCCGCGCCCGGCATCACACCCGAGCTCCGCGCAGAGATCGGCAAGGTCTGCGTGGATGCCTGCTTGCGCATCGGCTATCGCGGCGCCGGCACGTTCGAGTTCCTGTTCGAAGGCGGTCGCTTCTACTTCATCGAGATGAACACCCGTATCCAGGTGGAGCATCCGGTGACCGAGTTGATCACCGGCATTGATCTGGTGCGCGAACAGTTGCTGATCGCTGGCGGTGAGAAGCTGTCGATCCGCCAGGAAGACATCGTGATACGCGGTCATGCGATCGAGTGCCGCATCAACGCCGAGGATCCGGACTCGTTCCTGCCTTCACCCGGTACGGTGAAGCGCTTCGAGGCACCGGGTGGCCCGGGCGTGCGTGTGGACACCCATCTGTACGACGGCTACCGCATCCCGCCGAACTACGACTCGATGATCGGCAAGCTGATCGTGCACGGCCCGGACCGCGAGACCGCGATTGCGCGCATGCGCCTCGCCCTCGCCGAAACGGTGATCGAAGGCGTCAAGTGCAACATCCCGCTGCAGCAGCGCATCATGGCTGACGTCGGCTTCCAGCACGGTGGACAGAACATCCACTACCTGGAAAAGCGTATGGCGGAGCAGAAGGAACATCCGGCCACCGGTCTCTGACCGACGCACCGAGTTACACCGCCGCTGCACGACACTTACCCGTCGCGCAGCGGATTCTCATTCTGTCTGCATCAACACCCGTCCACGGACACCGCATGCCCTGGCTCGAACTCTCTCTCACCGTACGCGCAGAGCAACAGCCCGGCGTGGAAGAAGCGCTGGATGAACTCGGCGCCCTGTCGATCACACTGCAAGACGCCGATGCGGAAACGCCCGACGAACAGGCCATCTTCGAGCCTGGCGTAGGCGAGCTTCCGTTGTGGCCCACGATCACATTGAACGCCTTGTTCGATGCGAACACTGATCGTCGCGGCCTGATCGAAGCACTCGGCGAATTGCTGCCGTGGCTGGAGCCGGACCAACTCGTCTTCCGCGAGGTCGCGGACGAGGATTGGGAGCGTGCATGGATGGATCAATTCAAGCCGATGCCGTTCGGTCGCCGGCTGTGGATCTATCCGTGGAACATCGAGCCACCCGCGGATGACGATCTCGTCATCGTGCGGCTCGATCCCGGCCTTGCTTTCGGCACCGGCACACATCCCACCACCGCACTATGCCTTGAATGGCTGGACGGTCTCGATCTCGCCGGCAAGACGTTGATCGACTACGGCTGCGGCTCAGGCATTCTCGCCATCGCCGCGCTGAAGCTCGGCGCAGCCCGCACGGTCGGTGTGGACAACGACCCGCAGGCGCTTGTCGCCTCGATCGACAACGCCGAACGCAACGGCGTCGCCGATCGACTCGCGCTGTTCCTGCCCGAAGATCACGTGGTCGAGCCGGCCGAAGTCTTCGTCGCCAACATCCTCGCCGGGCCACTCGGCGAACTTGCACCGACGTTCGCCGCAGCGGCACAGCCCGGCGCTCCGTTCGCGATCTCTGGCATCCTCGATGGCCAGCAGGACGAATTACTGCTTCGCTATGCCGAATGGTTCGACGACCTGCGTGTGGATATCCGCGAGGACTGGGTACGCATCAGTGGCCGTCGTCGCGCCGCCCCCTTCCCTTCTTAGGAGAGAAGGCTGGAGTGAAGGGACAATCTTGCGCATAGGGTAATTCGAAGTACGCTTCGACTTAGGTAGATCAGAGCAAGTCTCAGCCCCTCACCTCAATCCTCTCCCCGGAGGGGAGAGGAGGCGAACGCAAAGAGCGATTCTCACGCATGTACACGCAATGTCCCGAATGCCTATCGGTGTTCTCGCTAGATGCGCATACGCTGGCGCAAGCGCACGGCTACGTGCTCTGCGGACATTGCGGTGCCGGCTTCGATAGCATCGCCACACTCGCCGAGCACTTACCGCCGGAACCGTTCCGCGAGCTGCCAGCGAACGAACCCACACCCGAGCCACCTCGCGTCGAGCTTGTGGTCTATCGGCCTCGGGCTATGGCGGCCATTGCTGCGGCAGAGGTCCTGCCGCCCCTGCCCGACGAACTACTTACCGTCACACCGCGTTTCATACGCGACGCGCGTAAACCGACGAGTCGACGCTGGCCGTGGGTTCTCGCCTGCTTCACGCTACTGCTGATACTTCTATCGCAACTTGGCTGGGCATGCCGCGATGTCTTGATCGCCGATCCCACCACTGGCCCCATATTGAGCCAGGTCTGCACCACGCTTAATTGCACCTTGCCGCTGGTACGAGATGTGCATCAACTGCATCTGCTGGCACGCGACGTGCAAACGCATCCATCCGTACCGGGTGCGTTGATGATCAGCGCCACCGTGCGTAACGATGCCGCTTTTGCGCAGCCGTGGCCGGTAGTGTCGATCACGCTCTATGACGTCAATGGCAAACGCCTGGCTATGCGCCGACTGCGCCCAGGCGAATACCTCAACGACAATGGCGAACTGCAGCGCGGCCTTGCCGCCGATGCCAGCACAGCCCTGGTGTTCGAGGTGGAGGATCCAGGCCAGCAGGCAGTGACCTTCGAGCTCGGTTTCGAATAGGCAACCTTTTTTTTTGCATCGTCCACACTTAATTTTGTCGGCAGGCGCGGGTACACTCGACCGCTCGCGCCTCTGGAAAGAGGTTGCCGCACACCCGCCGCCATGAGCGGCAACTGCCATAACCATGGCGACGGCCAATGCAGCCGTCGCGTAGCTCGTGAGGGGAAATGCCGTGAACGCCGTCAGACTGCCTGCCACCGGGGCCATCAGGGAAGCCTCGTCGCAGAGCGCGCTGAGCGAATGTGTCAGCCGCACCGTACGTCGCTATCTCGCTGACATCGGAGATACCGAATGCGATGAGGGTCTGCATGCGCTCGTTATTCGCGAAGTCGAAGGCCCACTGCTGCGCGAAGTACTCGCATTCCATGATGGCAACCAGAGCCGCGCTGCCGCCGTACTCGGCATCAATCGCGCCACCCTTCGCAAGAAGCTGGCCGCACACGGCCTGCTGTAACACGACAAGCCGCTGTTATTTAAGCGGCTGTCATCTGGCCGGGTCGTCTTTAGTACACCGCAATACAGCAGCGACACGTAGCACGCCCACGGGCATTTAGCCGTCCAAACCCACGGCTGCACGAACCGGAATACACCACGGCACTGCGCCGGCTCAGCTATAATCTGTGGCTTTCCCGCTCCGGAAACCGCCATGTCCGCCCCCGCTCTCACCCCCATCCGCCGTGCGCTGATCAGCGTTTCGGACAAGACCGGCTTGATCGAACTGGGGCGGCGCCTGGCCGCTGCAAACGTTGAATTGCTCTCTACCGGCGGTAGCGCCAAGGCGCTGCGCGACGCCGGTATTGCCGTGCAGGATGTGAGCGACGTCACCGGATTTCCCGAGATCATGGACGGCCGCGTCAAGACGCTGCACCCGAAGGTGCACGGCGGCTTGCTCGGTCGTCGTGGCACTGACGACGCGGTGATGGCCGAGCTGGGTATCGCCCCGATCCATCTGTTGGTACTGAATCTCTACCCGTTCGAACAGACCGTCGCCAAGCCCGGCTGCACGCTGGAAGATGCGATCGAGAACATCGATATCGGCGGCCCGGCGATGCTGCGCTCCGCAGCAAAGAACTGGAATGACGTGGGCGTGCTCACCTCGCCCGACCAATACGACGCTGCATTGGCCGAAATCGAGACACAGGGTGGCCTCAGTCGCGCCACGCGCTTCAAGCTCTCGGTCGCCGCGTTCAATCGCGTGTCGAACTATGACGGTGCGATCAGCGATTACCTCTCCGGCCTCGAGCTCAACGACACGCAGGATGCGATTGCCGGTCACGCGGCGTTCCCCGGACAGGTCAACGGCCGCTTCGTAAAACTGATGGACCTGCGCTACGGCGAAAACCCGCATCAGCAGGCCGCGTTCTACCGCGACCTTTACCCAGCGCCCGGCACGCTCGCCACGTTCCGCCAGCTGCAAGGCAAGGAACTGTCGTACAACAACATCGCCGATGCCGATTCGGCATGGGAGTGCGTACGCAGCTTCACCAAGCCAGCCTGCGTGATCGTCAAGCACGCCAACCCGTGCGGCGTGGCAGTGAGCCTGGATGGCATCGGTCGTGCCTATGACCTTGCCTACCAGACCGATCCGACCTCTGCCTTCGGCGGCATCATCGCGTTCAACCGCCTCGTCGATGGCGCCACTGCACGTGCCATCGCTGAGCGTCAGTTCGTCGAAGTTGTGCTTGCGCCAGGCTATGCGGACGATGCACTGAAAGCCTTCGCGAAGAAGGCCAATGTGCGCGTACTGGAGATTCCCGTGCCTGCGGATGGCGATCTCGCTCATGCCCATCCCGGCAATGATTCGAAACGCGTCGGCTCAGGCCTGCTGATTCAGACGGCCGATCGCGGCATGGTCGGTGCGGACGATCTGAAGGTCGTTACGCGCCGCGCACCCACCGAAGCGGAGATCCACGACCTGATCTTCGCCTGGAAGGTCGCCAAATACGTCAAGAGCAATGCCATCGTGTATGCCCGCGACCGCCAGACCATCGGCATCGGCGCCGGCCAGATGAGCCGCGTCTACAGCGCGCGCATCGCCGGTATCAAGGCTGCTGACGAGAAGCTGGAAGTGCGCGGCTCGGTCATGGCGTCCGATGCGTTCTTCCCCTTCCGCGATGGTATTGATGCGGCAGCGGCGGCCGGCATCCATGCCGTGATCCAGCCGGGTGGCTCGATGCGCGATGCGGAAGTGATCGCGGCCGCTGACGAACACGGTATGGCGATGGTGTTCACCGGCATGCGGCACTTCCGACATTAATCTAGTTAACAGGTGAAGCTCGCTCGGCATTCACACAACCGCGCTCGCCTCACTCCATACGTTCCAAACGACGAAGGCCCGGGTTCGCACCCGGGCCTTCGTCGTTTGAGCATCTGATTCGATGATCAATCCACCAGCGCCGTATCCATCTGACCATGCGACGACGCGGGGGCATCGACACGCCGCGCATAACGCCGCGCCAGCACGGCACAGGTCATCAACTGAATCTGGTGGAACAACATGATCGGCAGCACGATCATGCCCAGCGGATGACCTGCGAAAAGCACCTTGGCCATCGGTACGCCACTGGCCAAGCTCTTCTTGGAGCCGCAAAACACAATGGTAATTTCGTCGTCTTTATCGAAACCCATCGCACGTGAGCCATAGCGGGTGATCAGCAACACGACCGCCAGCAATACCGCATTGACCACCAGCAAACCGCCCAGTACCGGCAGCGGCGTCTGCTTCCACAAACCTTCCAGCACGGCCGCACTGAAAGCGCTATAAACCACCAACAGAATCGAACCCTGGTCGACCAAGCCAACCAACGGCTTATGCCGTTGCACCCATTGACCGATCCAACGCTGCGCGACCTGCCCAGCCACGAACGGCACCAACAGTTGCAGCACAATGCCGCCCACCGCGTCCCACGACATGCCGCCGTGGCCATGCGCTTCCAGCAGTGCACCGACCAACAGCGGTGTGATGAAGATACCAAGCAGGCTAGAGGCCTATGCCGAACAGACCGCCGCAGAAACATTGCCGCGCGCGATCGAGGTAAAGGCGATCGATGACTGCACGGTCGATGGCAAGGTGCACAGAAACATCACGCCCAGATATAGGTCAGGCGTCACCAGCGGCGACAACACCGGCCGCAGCGCAAATCCAAGCAACGGAAACAGCACGAATGTGCTGGCCAGTACGGTTAAGTGCAGTCGCCAATTCGTCATGCCCGCCACCACGGCTTCGCGCGACAGCTTGGCGCCGTGCAGGAAGAACAGCAGCGCAATCGCCACATCGGTGAGTACACCAAAGACCTGCGCAGCAACACCACGGCATGGCAGCAAGCTGGCCAATAGCACGGTCAGCACCAGCGCACAGGTAAAACGATCGGGAAGGAGACGACGAAGCATGGGCGGTTGGCATGCCATCCAAGATGACGGCGCGGCTAGTGAGGTGGCGATATTGCAACGCCGCAGCATTGATAAATCAAATCGTATTAATTTATTTATTGATAAGATATACGCATGAATATCAGTCTGCGCCAATTGCGTGCCTTCCTGGCCGTGGCCCGGCAACAGCATTTCCGCCGTGCCGCCGAACAGCTGCACCTGACCCAGCCGGCCGTCAGCCGGCACATCGCTGATCTCGAAGCCGAACTCGGCGTACGCCTGTTCGATCGCAATACGCGCGAGGTGGTACCCACCGAGGCGGGTCGTTATCTGCAAAGCGCCGTGGAACGTGTCCTGGAAGAGTTGGAGGGCGTACTCGCCCATGTCCATTCCGAAAGCGAGCGGCGACGTGGCAAGGTGCGTGTAGCAGCCGTACCTACCCTATCCGCAGGGCTGATGCCACGCTGCATCGCCGATTGCGCGCGCGACTACCCTGAGCTGACGCTGCAATTGCACGACGAAACACAAACCCAGGTGCTGGACAGCGTGCGGGGTGGCGAAGTGGATTTCGGCCTGGCCATCGAGCCACCGGCCAGTGCGGAGTTCGACACCGAGATCATCATGCATGACCCGTTCTGGCTGGTCTGTCGACATGACCATCCGCTCGCCAAGCTTGCGCGCGTGCCATGGAAGAAGTTGCAGGGCGAAAAGCTCGTGTTGCTGGACTACTCCTCGGGCAGTCGCCGACTGATCGACAAAGCACTAGCCGATCGCGGGATAGTCGCCGAGATCGTGCAGCAGACCGGCCACACGCATACCGCCTTCCGCATGGTCGAGGCGGGGCTCGGCAGCAGCATCGCACCCGGCTTGTCGCTACCTTCATCGCCCGATCTTGTCGTACGGCCGCTGACACCCACGATCACCCGCGCCATTACCCTGGTCCGCCGGCGCCAGCGTTCGCTGTCACCCGTGGCGGAACTGGTATGGAACCGCCTGCGTGAACTAGCTACCGGCAGCAACCGCGCCTAAAGCGCAATCACAGATTATTGAGCCCTTCGCGCTTAACCTATCCGCGGCACTGTCCGCAGGAGGCGTCCTGATGCGCTACGAGCTCTATTACTGGACCGGCATACAAGGCCGTGGCGAATTCGTTCGGCTGGCCTTGGAAGATGCCGGCGCCAACTATGTGGATGTGGCACGCGAACATGGCGATGACGCGATGCTGCCGTTTCTGCGCGGCGAGCGTGCCGGCATCCGGCCATTCGCACCGCCTTTTCTCAAAACCGGTCGCACAGTCGTAGCGCAGACAGCGTTGATTCTCGCCTACCTCGCACCTCGGCTCTCGCTGGTACCTGGAGGCACGGCGACACGGCGATATGCGCACCAACTCATGCTGACCATTTGTGACCTGGTCGATGAGGTGCACGACACCCATCATCCGATCGCTGCCAGCCTTTACTACGAAGATCAGCTCAGCGAGGCGAAGCAACGCGCCGCGGACTTCCGCCGGCATCGGCTACCGAAATTCCTCGGCTATTTCGAGGATGTACTCGCGCACGGTGATGGCCAGCATGCGCTGGTCAGTCATTCGTACATCGACTTGTCGCTGTTCCAGCTTGTCGCCGGTCTCGACTACGCGTTTCCGCGTGCAATGCGCAAGCTGCAACCCAGGCTACCGAGGCTCTATGCGCTGGCTGGGCGCGTCGCTGCGCGCCCACGCCTCGCTGCCTATCTAGCCTCATCACGACGCCTGGCATTCAACGAAAACGGCGTGTTCCGCCACTATCCCGAACTGGATGCGTCGCGCTAAACCGCGTCAGGTTTACTGGCCGTTATCTTCCGACGACGACGCCTCGGCCGGCTTGCTCTTGCCCCATTCCAGCAGCTTGTACATCACAGGCTGCACCGGCGGCGCGCCATTCGCACTCTGTAACTTGCCGTTGTTATCCACCATGTAGGTCTGCGCAATGCCGTTTTTCGGCGTCACCACCACCATGTAGAGACGCCCATTCTGGGTGTATTCCTGCACCGTGTTGTCGCCCTGCTGATGCACGGTGACTTGCGGCGGAGCAGTGCGCACCGTGTTGTCGCCTGGCAGCGTGGGCAGCGGAATTGGCTTGCCGATCGGCGTGTCGGGCGTGAGCTCGGCGGGGGTTTCGTTCGGTGCCGGCGCCGTGCTACTCGCTGCTGGCGCCACAGCCTTCACACCCGGATCGTTCATACCCGGCGGCGGCGGTGCCGGCGCAAACTGCGACTTGCTTGGCGCATTCGATTGCGCACATACCGGCAGCGCGACGAAAGCGGCAAGAGCGAACAGGCTGGCTGCGGATTTCATGAGAATCACCTCGGTGGGGATGCAGAGCATAACAGCGACCTTGGAATCACTCCGTGAACCGCGTGTTGGTGCCGGCACCATGAACTTGCGTGCGAGAATGCCCCCTTGGTTTCGCCAGCAAACAGCTCCCGGCGCGGCCCGTTTCATATAGGTCAGCACACCTCATGCCCAGACTCATCCTGATCGACGGTTCCTCCTACCTTTACCGCGCATTCCACGCGTTGCCGCCCTTGAGCAACGCACATGGTGAGCCCACCGGCGCACTGTTCGGCGTGGTCAACATGCTGCGCTCCACGCTGAAGGCAAACCCGGAATACGTAGCCTTCGTCAGCGACGCTTCCGGCCCCACGTTCCGCGATGCCATGTACGACCAGTACAAGGCAAATCGCCCGCCGATGCCCGACGACCTCCGCGCGCAGATCGAACCGATGCTGGCCATCGTCGGCGCACTTGGTTTTCCGATTCTGCGCGTGAGCGGCGTGGAAGCCGATGATGTGATCGGCACGCTGGCCGTACAGGCACAGCAGCAAGGCATCGAGGTGCTGATCTCCACCGGCGACAAGGATATGGCGCAGCTCGTGTGCCCCGGCGTCACCCTGATCAACACCATGACCAACACCACGATGGACGGTGCGGGCGTGATGGAAAAATTCGGTGTGCCGCCCGAGCGGATCATCGATTACCTCACGCTCACCGGTGACACCGTCGATAACGTACCCGGCGTCAACAAATGCGGCCCCAAGACCGCCGCGAAATGGCTGGCTGAATACGGCTCGCTGGACAACGTAGTCGCGAACGCCGACAAGATCGGCGGCAAGATCGGCGAGTACCTGCGCGAAGCCTTGCCGCAACTGCCGCTGTCACGCGCACTCGTCACCATCAAGACCGACGTACCGCTGGATTTGGCGCCCACCGATCTGGCCATGCGCGAACCCGACATCGCACAGCTTCGCGAACTTTACGCACGTTACGAATTCAAGGCTGCACTGAAGGATCTCGATGCAGCTGCGCCTGCCGTTGAGGCCGCTGGTGAAGTGCCGATTGCTTCTTCCGCGCCAGCTATCGTCGCTCGCAATGACGCGCCCACTCCCGGTCTGGATGGCCCCGGCAGTTACGAGCTAGTCACCACCCAAGCGCAACTTGATGGCTGGCTAGAACAACTTCGTGCCGCCCCGCTGATCGCCTTCGATACCGAGACCACCAGCATCGACTCCATGCAGGCGGACATCGTAGGTTTGAGCCTGGCGGTAGAACCGGGCAAGGCCTGCTATATCCCGCTTACGCACGATTACCCAGGTGCACCTACGCAGCTGTCGCGTGAGCTCGTACTCGCCGCACTGAAACCGATCTTCGAGGATACCGCCCGGCCCAAGCTCGGCCAGCATGCAAAATACGACATCAACATCCTGTCGCACTACGGCATCGCCGTGCAGGGACTCAAGCATGACTCCATGCTGGAATCCTACGTGTGGAACGCCACTGCCACGCGCCACGACATGGATTCGTTGGCGAGGAAATACCTCGGCTACGAAACGGTGAAATACGAGGAAGTCGCTGGCAAAGGTGCCAAGCAAATTTCCTTCTCGCAGGTCGATCTGGATACCGCCTGCCGCTACGCCGCCGAAGATGCCGACATCACCCTGCGCCTGCATCACGCGCTATGGCCAAAGCTCGAAAGCGAGCCGAAGCTGCGTAGTGTGTACGAGAACATCGAGATCCCCCTGGTGCCCGTGCTGGCCGGCATGGAGCAGCGCGGCGTGCTGATCGACGTCAGTGAATTACGCATGCAGAGCCAGCAGCTCGGCAAGCGCATGCTGGAGTTGCAACAGGAGGCATGGAAAGTCGCCGGGCGCGAATTCAACCTCGACTCGCCCAAGCAGTTGCAAGTGATCCTGTTCGATGAACTCGGCCTACGGGCCAAGATAAAAACGCCAACCGGTCAGCCGTCCACCAATGAAGAGGCATTGGACGCGATCGCCGATGACCACGCACTACCGCGGCTGATCCTCGACTATCGCGGCCTGGCCAAGCTGCGCTCCACCTATACCGACAAGCTGGCCAGCATGGTCAACCCGCGTACCGGTCGCGTGCACACCAGTTATCACCAGGGCTCGGTGGCGACAGGGCGCGTGTCATCGTCCGATCCCAACCTGCAGAACATCCCGGTGCGCACTGAAGAAGGGCGACGTATCCGCCAAGCTTTTGTAGCGCCGCCCGGTTGGGTCGTGATGGCGGCGGACTACTCGCAGATCGAGCTGCGCATCATGGCGCACCTGTCCGGTGACGAAGGCCTGCTGCGTGCCTTCCATGAAGGTGGCGACGTGCATCGCGCTACCGCCGCTGAAGTATTTGGCATCAAGCCGGAAGAAGTCAGCACCAACCAGCGCCGCGCTGCTAAAGCGATCAACTTCGGCCTGATGTACGGCATGAGTGCGTTCGGCCTGGCACGCCAACTCGGTGTCGATCGCGGCGAAGCCAGCGACTACATGGCGCGCTACTTCGCCCGCTATCCCGGCGTGCATGCGTTTATGGAAGCCACCCGCACACAGGCGCATCGAGACGGCTACGTGGAAACCATCTTCGGCCGCCGGCTATATCTGGAAAATCTCACGTCCCGTAACCAGGCCTTGCGCGCCGGCGCCGAACGCGCCGCCGTGAATGCCCCCATGCAAGGCAGCGCCGCCGACATCATCAAGCGCGCCATGATCGCCATGGCCGACTGGCTGCGTGATCGCGACGACGCCCACATGCTGATGCAGGTACACGATGAACTGGTGTTCGAGGTTCGGGCCGATGCGGTGGACACCGTACGCGAGGCGGTCATCGCGCGGATGTCAGGCGCGGCGGAACTGGCCGTGCCGCTGCTGGTCGATGTCGGGGTTGGCGCGAACTGGGATGAAGCACACTGAGAGCCTGTTCAAAGTCTCCACATCGAACCGTGGGGTACTCGTGGGACACCATTGCTGGATTCCGGCCTGCGCCGGAATGACGAGCGTGAGAGGTGCCATCCGCCTCGTACGCATCTCGATGCTGAATTGCCAAGACTTTGAACTCGCTCTGAGAGCAAATCGTTGTAACGCCGGTAATTGTTTGTTTTTCGTCAAATGAATCGTTACTGACTATTTCCCGATTTTCCTTGATCGCTGGTGCAACTTTCCCCGAATTCCGCGGACTAATCTCTCGGATGCACGCAACGGCATCCACCGGCTCCTCACCTCCCTGAGAAGCCATCCGGAAGCGGGCCTCTCCCCTGGGTCCTGCTTCCCCGCCCCGAGGACTCCCCCTAAGTTCTCGGGGCATTTTTTTGCCTGTCGCCACAGCGCACGACAGACCGCATGCAGAGCGGCTAGGATTCATGCCGTAAACCCGCCTGATCGCGAATCGCGACACTGGCGTGTGTGTCCCACCGAAATTCAGGGCAGCGTGCGCATTAAGGTCAAAACCACCTCGTTCGACATCGCTCACCGGGCTGGGGTCTCTCAGTCCACGGTGTCGCGTGCGTTGCGCGGCAGCCCGCTGGTCAGCGAGGAGACCCGCAAGCGCATCCGGGATGCCGCTGCCGAGCTGAACTACAAGGTCGACAAAAACGCCTCGAACCTGCGCACGCAGCATTCCGGCACGCTGGCATTGTTGTTGTTCGAAGACCCGACCGCCGACGAGTCGCACATCAACCCGTTCTTTCTGTCGATGCTTGGCTCGATCACCCGTGCCTGCGCGCAACGCGGCTACGATCTGCTGATCTCGTTTCAGCAGCTCTCGCACGACTGGCACGCCGACTACGCCGATACCAAGAAAGCCGACGGCATCATCCTGCTCGGCTACGGCGACTATCTGGCCTATCGCGACAAGCTCGAAAAGCTCGTAGCGCAAGGTACGCACTTCGTGCGTTGGGGTGCGGTATTGCCCGATCAGCTCGACACCTCCATCGGCTGTGACAACTTCAGCGGCGGTCATGCCGCCGCCGAACATTTGCTCGAGCAAGGCTGTCAGCGCATTGCATTCCTGGGTGATGCCAGCAGCCACTATCCAGAATTCTTTGAACGCTATCGCGGCTACGTAGAAGCATTACAGCAGGCAGGCCACTCGGTGGATGCCACGCTACAGATCGACGCCGAAAGCACCGAGCAATCCGGCTATTCCGCAATGGAAGCGTTGCTCGCCCGCAAGTCGACCTTCGATGCCGTCTTCGCGGCCAGCGATCTGATTGCCATCGGCGCCATGCGCGCACTCACCGATCACGGCTTGAAGGTGCCAACGGATGTAGCCATGGTTGGCTTCGATGACATCCCCATGGCCAGCTTTACCAACCCTTCGCTGACCACGGTACTGCAAGACACCAAGCAGGCAGGCCAACTGCTCGTCGACAACCTGCTCAAGCTGGTGCGCAATGAGCCATCCGACAACACGATGTTGCCGGCCAAACTCGTTGTACGTCGTTCCAGTCTCCGCTCGAGTACGACTTCGCGCTAACGCAGATCGCGCCATCGGTACGTTTGCTGCAGGGGTCGCGCAAAGTGTGTCGATTTCTCTACGGCCCGTTCGTCGCATGACATAAGGGCCATATCAAAAGGAGAATCACGTTGCCTGCCACCGCCATCAAGCATCCATCTTCCGATCTGCCAGCGGCAAAGCACCCGCATCACGACGGACGCTGGCTCGCGCTCGTCATACTTTGCCTCGGTGTGCTGATGATCGTGCTGGACACGACCATCGTGAACGTCGCACTGCCTTCGATTCGCAACGACCTCGGTTTTTCCGAGACATCACTCGCCTGGGTCGTGAACGCCTACATGCTCACCTTCGGCGGCTTTTTATTGCTTGGCGGGCGACTCGGTGATCTCTACGGCCACCGGCGATTATTCCTGCTCGGTATCCTGCTATTCACGCTGGCGTCTTTGGGTTGCGGGCTATCCCATTCGCAACACACGTTGGTCATAGCACGCGGTATCCAGGGGCTAGGCGCCGCCGTGGTCACCTCGGTAGCGCTATCACTGATCATGAGCCTGTTCACCGAACCAGGTGATCGTGCGAAAGCCATGGGCGTCTACGGCTTCGTCTGTTCTGCCGGTGGCAGCGTCGGCGTATTGCTGGGCGGCGTCCTGACCAGCGCGCTCAACTGGCACTGGATCTTTCTGGTCAATCTACCGATCGGCGTCGCGGTGTCAGCACTTTCGTTGAAACTGCTGCCGCGCTCCCACAACGCCGCAGCCACACGTCATTTGGATATCACTGGAGCCGTCACCGTCACCGCCTCGCTGATGCTGGCCGTGTATGCCATCGTCAATGGCAACGAAGCTGGCTGGACGTCGATGCGCACGCTCAGCCTACTCGCCATCGCGGTGATGCTGATGGTGATTTTTCTTGGCGTCGAATCACGGGTACGCGCGCCACTGATGCCCCTGGGTCTGTTCCGTCTACGCAATATCGCTGTCGCCAATATCGTCGGCGTGCTGTGGGCGGCGGCCATGTTCGCGTGGTTCTTCCTGTCCGCGTTGTATCTGCAACTGGTGCTTGGCTACGGCCCGTTGCAGGTCGGGCTCGCCTTCCTGCCCGCCAATCTCATCATGGGCGGATGCTCATTAGGGCTGTCCGCGCGCATCGTGATGCGCTTCGGTATCCGGCGTCCGTTGGCGGGTGGGTTGTTCCTCGCGGCCGCTGGATTGGTGCTGTTCGCACGTGCGCCAGTCAACGGCAGCTTCCTCGTCGATGTGTTGCCCGGCATGTTGCTGCTAGGCCTGGGTGCCGGCATCGCATTCAATCCGATGTTGCTGGCCGCGATGAGCGATGTCGCTCCACACGAATCCGGCCTCGCCTCCGGTTTGGTCAACACGGCATTCATGATGGGTGGCGCGTTGGGCCTGGCGGTACTCGCCAGTCTTGCCGCTTCACGTACAGGCGGGTTGCTTGCCGCGGGCGGCGATCATCTTGCGGCGCTTGATGGTGGGTATCAGGTGGCGTTTCTGGTGGGTGCTTGTTTTGCTTTGATGGCGGCGGCGCTGGGTGGGGTGTTGTTGCGTCCGCGAATGCATGTGGAGGCATCGGAGGTGGTTGAGCCCACGATGTCGTGAAGTAACGACTCCTACTTCGGTACGCGCATCTTGCGCACTCTGCTCCACGGTATTGGGTCGTCCTCCCTGCGTAGGCAGGACAAGCGCAAAGCGCGCAGAACGTCCGTAGGACGGCCCCGAAGGGGTGAGCGTAGCGAATCACCCAGTGGCGTTGTCGTCTGGTTGTCGCATTATCGCTAGTGTGCCGCTTACGCAGCGGGCGTTTCGAACCCCTGCCGGGGTCCGAGTCACTTTTCTTTGTTGGCACAAAGAAAAGTAACCCAAAGAAATGGCCTTATAAGCTCATAGCGATATGCATGATACGAGCCTGTAGGGCGGCGCCAGATGGATAGGGCACGTTCCACAGTCATACGCCGCCGCTACACCGCAACGCGCCGAAGCGAAGAGGGCTTAAGGCGTAGGGGGTGCTGTGATATCGACTCGCAGGATTAAAC